>JAOHKG010000001.1 GCA_028101095.1 Fidelibacterota bacterium
TATTGACTTAAAAGATTATAAGTTTAATAAAGAGATAAGAACAGTAGAAATTGCTAAGGATTTCTTAAAAAACGGGAATAATCAAATATTTGTTCGCAATATTGGTCAACCATCATTAGGATTTTTTCATTTAAAATCAAAAAATAACAACAAAACAATTAAACTTCAAAATTGGGAACTAAATATTTTAGGTGAAGAGTTTTTTCAAATAGATAATTATGTTTATCCATATACGTCTCTTTATAGCTATGAAGATAAGAATATTGATTTCTCAAAAAGACCCAAAAAAACTTATTTAACTCATAATACCTCAGGAAGTATTTATAATGGGATGTTAAATCCTTTAATTCCATTTACAATTCAAGGTGTGATATGGTACCAGGGTGAATCACAAATTGGAACAGGTGATCCAAAATTCAGAAAATATTCAAAATTAATGCCACTAATGGTAGAAGATTGGAGAAAAAAATGGGGGAGTAATTTCCCATTCTATTTTGCGCAAATTGCTCCTTATTTTAATTACCAAGGAATGCTACCTTTTTTCCAAAAAGTTCAATCCAACCTAACCAAGGTTATTCCTAATTCTGAAATAATAGTATTAAATGATATTGGGGAGAATTATGATATACACCCTTCAAATAAGCATGATGTTGGCTTTAGATTTTCCCAAGTTGCACTAAAAAATAATTATGGATTCGATATAACAGCATCTGGACCGATTTATAGTCATGTTAAAGTAAAAAAGGATAAGGTTAATATATTTTTTACATCAGATAGGCTAGAGCTGAAAATTGATCCAAACTACAACTCTAGTTTTGAGATAGCAGGAAAGGATAAAAAGTACTTTAACGCGAATGTAAGTATAGTTGATAATTATATAGAAGCTGTTTCTGATTATGTTAGTAACCCTGTGTTTATAAGATATGCTTGGTCTGATACAGCAAAAGCAACATTATTTAATAAAGAGGGTTGGCCAGCATCCTCTTTTTCGAATGAGTGAGTTTATAGGTCCTAAGAAAAATGGATAAGTTAATAATAAAGGATCACCTTCCATTTGAAATGCCAAAAACAAAACATTCCTTAGTGCAAGAATGGAGATTTTTAACATTTATGCACTGGGAAGTAAACCCTGAAAAGATAGCATGTCATTTACCAGAAGGAATAGAACTAGACCTATATAAAGGCAGAGCTTTCGTAGGTCTAATTCCTTTTATGATGAAAGATGTACATCCCCGACTTCTGTTACCCATTCCTGGGATTTCTAATTTTCCTGAGTTTAATATAAGAACCTATGTAAAGGTTGATAATAAGCCTGGAGTATATTTTCTAACATTAGATGCTGAAAGTTATATAACCTCTTTATATGCACCTCTTGCTTATGGTCTACCATATCAATACGCGAAGGGAGGTGTTCAGGTGGAAGGTAATAAATATATATGGGATAGTAGAAGAAAGATTAAAGGTTTTGAACTCTCTGGCTTTAGCCAAAAATTAGGTTCTATAAAAACCTCACAAAAAGGATCAATAGAAGAGTTTTTATTTGAACGTTATTGTTTATACACTAAGTATAAAAATAAGATATGCATTGGATATACTAGTCATAACCAGTGGACTTTTTATGAAGCTAAAGCAAGCTTTACAATAAATAATCTGACTAAATCTTTTGACCTTGGTATCAATAATTTATTTGAACCAGATTATACTCATGTTTCAGATGGAGTTTATGTTAATGCTTGGTCTTTACAAAACGTATCATGAAGCAAAGTATGAAAAATAAAAGGGATTTACTAATTTTAGATGGTGACTGTGGTCTATGCCACAGACTTGTTTTTTTTATGGATAATCGACTTTCAACATTAAGTAATATAGGGTACAGGCCTAGAAATTCACAGGATGCCAAAAATATTTTAAAAGATTTACCGATAGAAGTACAAGGATTTGATACTGTATATTTAATAAGAAAAAGAAAATACTATATAAGATCTGCAGCTGCAATACGATGTCTTCTTTATTTGAATTGGTATTGGAAAATTTGGTTTCCTATATTATGGGTTATACCCAAACCATTAAGAGATTTTTTTTATAATTTAATAGCAAAATATCGACATAAATTTTTTGATCAGCCAAATAGTTGTACATTTCGAATTGATTAATAACTTTTTAAAACTCTTTCTTTTGATTATTAATCAAGTTGGATGAAAAAACTTTTTTTTAATTTATATTTTCTTTTATCTATAAATCTTTTTGCTGATTTTTCAGAAGTTGGACCATATGAAGTAGAGATAACAACATCTGTGATTACATTACCAAATGGTGACGAAACACAATATAGAATTTTTCTTCCTAATAACCTTATAGATGCTCCTCATGTTATTTTAGCACATGGTTTTGTAGGTTCTCAAGATTTTTTATTTGAATTATCAAAGCACTTTTCTAGTTGGGGATTAAAAGTTGCTACTATTGATTTAATAAATTCCAATCTTCTAAACAATAATCCTCTAAAAGATGCTGAGGACTTAGTCTATCTATCAAATGAAGTCTTTGGAGGTGGGGAAGTAATATATGCTGGCTATTCTTCTGGAGGGTTAAGGGCATTGATATCTACTTCTTTAGATTCAAATTCAATTGCATATTTAGGATTAGATATTGTAAATAGTGAGGGCTTAGCTGAATATTATATTCAAAATAATTTAATTCCTTTTTATGGCTTGGTTGGAGAACCCTCCGTATGTAATTCACAGGGTAATAGTGTAGATGTTTTTAGTCTCGCTTCTAACTCGCAGCTTTTGAGAATAACAGAAGCTGATCACTGCGACTTTCAAAACCCTGCAAGCTCTCTATGTGCTCTTTTATGTCAAATTGATAATATGGATTTTTCTTCAGATCAAATAAATATAGTTCTTAAAAATCTTTCGACCTCTTTTTTAGTTTGGCAGGCTAATCTAGATGCTGATGGATTAAATTTTTGGACCTCAGGATATGCAAGCTATGATAATATGATAAATAATGGTTCAATAAGTGATTTAGTCAATTTAAGTGTTTTAAGCGATGAGTTAGCTCCAGATAATTTTGATTTATATAAAAATTACCCGAACCCTTTCAACCCAACTACTCAAATTAGATTTGATATTAAAAATAGATCTATGATAGATGTTAAAATATATGATTTAGAAGGGAGCGTAGTTAAAAATTTATTTTCAGGTATTAAAAATATTGGTAATCATACAATAAAATGGGATGCTAATAACAATATGAATAGTCCACTTCCTTCAGGTATTTATTTTTGTCTTATTAAATCTGGTAATCTTAAAAAAGTAAATAAAATGACTTTAATAAGATGAAAAATTTAAATTAAATTAAATTAAATATTATTTATTTAGAGATTCATATATAAGTATTGATATATATGATCTTAAAAGACTTAAGGTCAAGTCTTTAATAGGGGGGTTCTTCTCAGCAGGTTCTCATTCAGTTCAATGGGATGCAACTAATGATTTAGGTGAGATTGTTTCAACTGGAATGTACTTTTATACACTAAGAACTAAACAGTTTAGTGAAACAAATAAAATGCTGTTTCTTAATTGAGATATAAAATTACAAAGATTTTAGAGAGCCTTATAATTATACAGCTCAGTTTGATTGGATCTTAATATTTTTTATTAATTGACAAAAAAAAATAAAGCTTTTAATTTTTGTTAACGATTTTAATAATTATCGAATAAGATATTATAATAAGTTTAAGATTGGTAAAAATATTGAGATATTTTAAAAATAAAACACTTCGAACCAAGACTCTAAAAATTACGCGAGTGGAAATAGCCAATATTCTTACTATTATTTATTTGATTATTATTACAATCGCTATTTTAGCTGCCTGAAAATATAAAGGTGGAAAAAATAGCGAAAGTCACTCCTCTCTAAGTTTCCCACATTATACAAGCCGCTAAAATAACTGTTTCAGAATAATCTTAGTTATTAGTGAGTTTTGATGAGATCAGACGAAATAAAAAAAGGATTTGAAAGAGCTCCCCATAGGAGCCTTTTGAAGGCTACAGGTTTAATTGAATCAGATGATGATTTTCAAAAACCATTTATAGGTGTGGCCAATTCTTATATAGATCTAATACCAGGGCATGTGCATTTGCAAAAATTTGGAAAAATCGCAAAAGATGCAATTAGATCTGCAGGTGGTGTACCTTTCGAGTTTAATACCATCGGAGTTGATGATGGTATTGCTATGGGCCATATTGGAATGAGATATTCACTTGCAAGTAGAGAACTCATTGCAGACAGTGTTGAAACCGTAGCTGAAGCACATAGGCTTGATGGACTTATTTGTATATCAAATTGTGATAAGATTGTACCTGGGATGCTAATGGCTGCCCTAAGAGTAAACATACCTACTATCTTTATTTCTGGTGGTCCTATGAAAGCTGGCGTAGATAAAAAAGGTAATAAAATTGATCTTGTCTCCGTATTTGAAGGAGTGGGTAAGTATAAAGCGGGAACGATCAATGATGAAGAATTAAACGACTTAGAAGATAATGGATGTCCAACTTGTGGTTCTTGCTCTGGAATGTTTACAGCTAACTCGATGAATTGTTTAATGGAAGCACTTGGCTTAGCTCTTCCTGGTAATGGAACAATCCTTGCTGTAGATCCTGAAAGGTTAGAATTGGTTAAAAAAGCAGGACTTGCTATTGTAAAATTGGTAGAAAAAGATTTAAAACCTCGCGATATTGTAAATAAAAACTCTCTTATAAATGCTTTTGTACTAGACATGGCAATGGGTGGAAGTACAAATACAGTTTTACACACTATCGCTGCATCAGTTGAAGCAGGTATTGAATTTGATTTAAAAGAATTAAATAATTTAAGTCGGAAGACTCCGTATCTATGTAAGGTGAGTCCAGCAGTTCCCGATGTTCATATGGAAGATGTTTTTAATGCTGGAGGTATTTCTGTTATTTTAAGAGAGCTATCTTTTATTGATAATTTACTTGATTTAAATCGCCCAACTGTCACTATGAATACACTTGGAGAAAATATAAGTAAGTCTTTTAATAAGAATAAAAATGTGATTCGCACTGTGGAAAATGCATTCTCTAACCAAGGAGGTTTAGCTGTATTATTTGGAAATATAGCACCTGAAGGGTCCATAGTAAAAACTGCAGCGGTCAATTCAGTAATGCTTAACCATAGAGGACCTGCACGTATTTATGAATCTCAAGAAGATGCTGTTAAGGGAATTATGAATGGTGATATTCAAGCTGGAGATGTTGTCGTAATTCGGTATGAAGGACCAAAAGGTGGTCCTGGAATGCCGGAAATGCTTTCTCCCACTAGTGCGATAATGGGTATGGGGCTTGGATCAAAAGTTGCGTTGATTACAGATGGTAGGTTTTCAGGTGGAACAAGAGGTGCTTGTATAGGTCATATTTCTCCAGAAGCTGCTTCTGGAGGTCCTATTGCAGTTATTCAAAATGGGGATTTTATTAAAATAGATATCAATGAAAGGTCTATAAATCTTGAAATTTCTAAAAAAGAATTAAATAATAGGCTTGCATGTTTATCAGAATTTGAATTAAAAATTAAAAAAGGGTATTTAGGTCGCTATGCTAGAATGGTGACTTCTGCCAATAGAGGAGCAGTTCTTGAGTAAGTTAAAAAATAAGGTACTTTTATCAGGAGCAGAAATCATTTGGGAATGTCTATTGAAAGAGGGTGTAGACACAGTTTTTGGTTATCCTGGTGGAGCAATATTACCAGCTTATGATGCGTTAAATAATTATAGTGATAAGATTCATCATGTGCTAGTTAGACATGAACAAGGCGCTACGCACATGGCCGATGGATATGCGAGAGTTAGTGGTAAAGTGGGCGTTGCAATTGCAACCTCAGGACCAGGTGCAGCTAATATGGTGACTGGTATTGCAACCGCAATGATGGATTCATCTCCAATAGTATGTATCACGGGTCAAGTTCCAAGTGCAGCCATAGGAAGTGATGCTTTCCAAGAAATGGATATATCTGGTGCGGTAATACCTGTTACAAAGCACAGTTATTTGGTTATGGATGCTAAAGATATAGCAAAAACTATTAAAGAAGCATTTGCCGTTGCAAGGTCAGGTAGACCAGGACCAGTTCTTGTAGACATACCAAAAGACATTCAATCTCAAATAATACATTTTAACTACCCTGAAGGTCCAGTTCGAGTGCCTGGTATGCCACTGAGAAAATATCCTGAGGTATCTGATCTTAAAAATGCAGTTAAATTAATTATGGAATCAAAAAAGCCTGTTATTTTAGCTGGGCATGGAATTTTAATTTCGGGAGCATCAAAAGAGGTCGCTGAATTAGCAGAACTGGTGAATATTCCAATAGGATGGACTCTTCTTGGATCGGGAGCTATTCCATCAAGTCATCCTCTAAATATGGGTATGATGGGTATGCATGGCGAATTTTCAGTTAATAATGCTATTCAAGAGGCCGATTTATTAATAGCCTGTGGTATGAGGTTTGATGATCGAGTTACAGGTAATGCAACAACATACTCACCAAATTCAAAAAAAATACATATTGAAATTGATCCATCTGAAATAAATAAAAATATCAAAGTAGACCTTTCTATCATAGGTGATTTAAAAACTGTACTACAACAATTAAATCCAATGTTGACTAAAAAAGTAGAAACTAATTGGATAGATACGTTAACGACTTGGCAAGAGCAGTCTTCAAAAAGAGATATTATCAACCTAAAAACAAAAACGCTTTATGCGGCCCAAGCGATCCATGATATATGGGCTGAAACGAATGGTGATGCTATAGTCGTTTCAGATGTTGGGCAACATCAAATGCTTGAAGCTCAGTATTATAAACATGATGAGCCAAATACATTATTAACATCAGGTGGTCTAGGCACAATGGGTTTTAGTTTACCAGCAGCAATTGGAGCTAGTTTTTTTAGAAGAGATAAGAGTATATGGGTTATAGTTGGTGATGGTAGTATTCAAATGACAATTACTGAGCTTGCAACTGCAGTTCAAGAAAATACAAATATTAACATTGCTATCATTAATAATGGATATTTAGGCATGGTACGTCAATGGCAACAATTATTTTATGATGAGAGGTACAAAGAAACACCTATAAGTAGCCCAGATTATGTGAAGTTATCTGAGGCTTATGGATTAAAAGGCTTAAGAGTAAAAAAGCGATCGGAGATTGCAGACGCCATCAAATTAGCTGAGAGTATAAATGGACCAGTTTTAGTTGAATTTATAGTAGAGCAACATGATATGGTCTATCCAATGGTTGCGACGGGAGCAGACTTAAATGATATGATAAGCAGGCCTGTGCATGATCAATTTCAAGAATCAGAGATGTAAAGGAAAAAAGAGATGAAACAAACTTTAATAGTATTTGTACAAGATGAGCCGGGTGTCTTAAACAGGGTTGCAAGTATGATTCGTAGAAGGAACTTCAATATTGTTAGCATTGTTGCCGGAAGAACTGAACAAAAACAAATAACAAGAATGACTCTTGTTCTAAATGAACCAGATAAGACAAAACAAAAGCAGGTTGTAAATAATTTAAAAGCTCTTATTGATGTTTATGATGTTGTTGATGTTACTGAAGTCAAATGTCACGTTCGAGAATATGCACTTGTTAAAATTTCTGTTAATAAAACCTATATAGAAGACTTGGACTTACTGTTTTCAAAAGGACATTGTCGAGTTTTAGATCAAGATGAGAATGCAATGTTAATAGAATTATCGGGGAATGAGACTAATGTGGAATCAGCGATTGATATTTTAAATAAACATGATGTCTTAGAACTCATGAGGTCTGGAAAAATGGCGATGGTCTCTGGAAACAGTGATCAAAATAAACCAAAACTAGTTAAGTCAGATCCAAATTGGGCAACTCAAAGACTTCTTGAATCATATTAATCTTTAAAAATAAAGGGAAAAATGAGAGAGTTAGATATAAGTGGCTTTAAAGAATCAATAATTGAAAGATCAGATTATCCAATAGAACAGTGTAAGAAAATTCTCAAAGATGAAGTTACCGCAATCTTAGGATATGGACCTCAAGGAAGGGGTCAGAGCTTAAATATGAGAGACCAGGGTTTTGATGTTATCATAGGTTTGCGAAAAGGAAATAGTTGGGATAAAGCAATTTTAGATGGCTGGGAAGAAGGAAAAACACTCTTTCCAATTAATGAAGCAGTTGAAAAAGCAACTATTATTCAATTTTTATTATCAGATGCGGGGCAAATCCAAGCATGGCCAGAAGTCAAGTCAAGATTGAAAGAGGGTGATGCATTATATTTTTCTCATGGTTTTGGTGTAGTCTTTCATCAAGATACTCAAATCGTTCCTCCTGACAATATAGATGTTATTTTAGTTGCACCCAAAGGTAGTGGCCTGACAGTTCGTAATCACTTTAAAGAAGGAAGAGGTATTAATGCCTCATTTGCAATTCATCAAGATTTTACTAAAAAAGCAAAAAAAAGATGTATAGCTACGGCTTTTGCTATTGGTTCTGGCCATTTATTTGAGACATCTTTTAAGAAAGAGGTTCATAGCGATCTTACAGGTGAAAGGTGTGTTTTGATGGGGCTTTTACAAGGTGCTTTTTTAGCTCAATATGAAGTGCTACGAGAAAATGGACATTCCCCATCTGAGGCATATAATGAGACAATTGAAGAAGCTTTGCAAAGTTTATACCCTCTTATATCGGAGAAAGGAATGGATTGGATGTATAGTAATTGCTCGACTACTGCACAAAGAGGTGCTTTAGATTGGGCTCCAAAATTTAAAGAAGTACTAAAACCAGTGATAGAAGATTGTTATGAAAAAGTAGTAAGCGGGGAAGAAGCCAGAATTTCAATTAAATCTAATTCAAAACCTAACTATAGAGAAGAATTAGAAAAAGAACTTCAAATTATAAATAATCAGGAGATGTGGATTGCCGGAAGAAAGCTCAGGCCACTTAGGCCCGAGAATCTTTAACAAAATAAGACATTTTATTGTGCTATTTTGTGCATATTTAGCAAAAATAGAGAATAACAAAAAGCCCGCTAAAAAAGCGGGTTTCTCGTCGGTAAATTTGCGTAGCGGAGGAGAGACTTGAACTCCCGACACCCGGATTATGATTCCGGTGCTCTAACCAGCTGAGCTACTCCGCCATATTACTTTCACTCGTCGTGAAAATATGATTATTCCAAGATATATACTATTATAAATTAATGCTAAATATATATAAAAAAGTATAGAAATGAATGGTGATTGACACAATCTTTTAAAAAATACGTACTTGCAATGTAAACCATTTCAAATTTATTGCTATTCGAGTCCTTAATTATATTGATTCTTTAATCTGTATAAAAAGTTTGAATTAGTATTTTCTGGATGCTTTTAACCTCTTATCAAATAATATAGTTATTGAAAAAATTTATTAAATAAAATGAATCAATTTCTGTTTGAACTTGTAATGATCGATGTAGATTATCCACCTTAAAATTTATAAAAAAGGAGTAAAAATGTATTCAACAATAAATGAATTTATGGATTCTGTAAAACTTAGGAATTCTGGAGAGAAAGAATTTCATCAAGCTGTTCATGAAGTTGTTGAGTCATTGTGGGGTTTTTTGAAAGATAACCCTCATTATTTTCATTCAAAAGTATTAGAAAGAATGATTGAGCCTGAAAGAGTTATTCAATTCAGAGTTCCTTGGAGAAATGATAGAGGTAGTGTTGAAGTCAATAGAGGGTTTCGTGTCGAGTTTAATTCTGCTATTGGTCCTTACAAAGGTGGGCTCAGGTTTCATCCATCTGTTAATTTATCTATATTAAAATTTTTAGGTTTTGAACAAGTCTTTAAGAATAGCCTTACGACTCTTCCGATGGGTGGAGGAAAAGGTGGATCTGATTTTGATCCTAAAGGTAAAACAGATAATGAGGTTATGAGTTTTTGTCAAAGTTATATGACCGAGCTTTCCCGTCATATTGGCCCTGATACAGATGTTCCTGCCGGTGACATTGGTGTTGGTGGTCGTGAGATAGGGTTTATGTTTGGGCAGTATAAAAGAATAAGAAATGAGTTTACAGGGGTCTTGACGGGTAAGGGACTTAATTGGGGTGGCTCATTAATTCGTCCAGAAGCCACAGGATATGGTTGCGTTTATTTTGCCGAAGAAATGCTCAAAAAAAATGGTGACAGCTTTGATGGGAAAATTGTATCTATTTCAGGGTCTGGAAATGTTGCTCAGTATGCAACAGAAAAAGCAAATCATTTAGGTGCAAAAGTAGTTACACTATCAGACTCATCGGGTACTATATATGATAAAGAAGGAATTGATGCTGAAAAACTAAAATGGGTAATGGATTTAAAGAATAATCGCAGAGGAAGAATCAAGGAATATTCTGATGAATTTGGAGCTGAATATCTAGAAGGAGATAGGCCATGGAATGTAAAATGTGATATTGCATTGCCTTGTGCAACTCAAAATGAAATAAATGCTGATGAAGCAAAAAAGCTAATAAAAAATGGATGTAAGGTTGTTTCTGAAGGTGCAAATATGCCATCAGATACAAATGCGATTAATCTCTTTTTAGAAAGCAATATTTTATTTGGTCCCGGAAAAGCTGCAAATGCAGGAGGTGTTGCAACAAGCGGACTAGAAATGAGTCAAAACAGTATGAGAATAAATTGGAGTAGAGAAGAAGTTGATGGCAAACTTCACACTATTATGAAGGATATCCATGAGGCGTGTTTAAATCACGGCGATGAGAATGGAAAAGTTAATTATGTAAAAGGTGCTAATATTGCTGGTTTTATAAAGGTTGCAGATGCAATGCTAGACCAAGGTGTTGTTTGAAAAAGTGCCTGTCCACTCAAACCTTTAATAATTAAACTTTTATAGCTATCAAATACCAGAAGACTCTTCTTCGTCCATAAGCTCAATTTCAGGTTTAACTGGTTTTTGTATGATTCCTAAGCCAGACATTCCGTCTAGATTAATAGTAAAGTTTTCCTCAAATTTATACCAATCTACGTATTTACCTTTTTTGTATATTTTTTCTTCTGATAACCATCGATTATCCAAATAATCTTTTTGCTTCTTACGATCAATTGTAAAATATGCAACATGTAAACTTGTGATATTCTGAAAAAAATGACTACCAAATGAAGGATCAATTGGCAGATCGTCTCTTCCAAGTTCAATAATAGTTTTAGCTTGTGAAATTTGTTTCCAATTAACAGGAATACCAAGCCATGGGTCTGCTGAACCCCATCTTCCAGAGCCACAAAGGATATAATTATCACTGATAGAAAATTGACTATTCATTATTCCTATTTCATTAGCTATTTGTTTTGTTTTTGCAATATCAAATGTTGAAGGTCTAACTATTATCAGGTCTCTAATATTATTTATTTTACCATCTCCAAGAGTAACATTGCTTTTGCAAAAAACATTTTCTTTTTTAATCGTAGTATTTGTTTGATTCTTTTGTAATCCAGTCAGAACTATAGGCTTAATTTGTAAAAGACAAAATTCATTTACCCCTTTATCTGAAAGGTTTACTGCAAATTCTATTTCAACTGGACAGCCTAAAGCTGTTTTTCCAATTTTCAGCATCTCATTAGAAATATTACTTAATTCTATAACATTCCATTTTAATATTGGTGCAAATGAAACTATTCTTGTACCTTTATTATTTAAGGAGTCTTTCAATGTATTATCTTCTTGGGAGATGGTACTTCCCACCCATTTTAGCGAACCATCAATTTCCGCAGTTTTTAAAGAATAAAGCTTCAGATCTTGATCCGAATTATCTTTTTTCTTAAGGGGAAGCCCATAAAAGTGATTTTGCGAATTTTCTTTTATGGACTTTATTGAAAAAAATTGAGGAAGTATTGATGGATATTTGGGGGAAATCCGTAAACATTTCTCTCCATCAACAATAGTTCTACCGAACCCAAGAGATAGATAAGCAATACCTTCGTCTCGTTCCATGTAAGAAACAGGATAATAGTTGATACTTTTTAAAACCCCACTAAAGGTTGGATAAAACCGGTTGTTATTATCATATTTTTGACCCGCTATTTCTTGAATGATAACTGCCATTTTTTCTTCTTCTATTCGATGAGCTGTGTTTTCAAGTAAGGATTTTGCTTCACCTTTAAAAGTTGATGCATATACTCTTTTTACTGCTCTAATAAGTTCATTAAATCTTTTTTTATTAGATCTTGAATTATTCGGTAACATAAAAGTTTCATAAGTTCCAGCTAATGGTTGATATTGCGAGTCTTCTAGCAAACTAGAGGATCTTACAGCTAATGGGTGTCTATTTTCCATAATGAATGATTCAAGCCTTAACATTAAATCAATAGACAATTTACTTTTTATGAATATTTTTTCGAGCTTTTGGTCATCTTTTAGAGTTATTGCTTTTTCCCAGAGTTTATTATCTTTCATAAAACGATCAAATTCATCTGTTGCAATTACTGCAGATTTAGGAACTCTAATTGTTATATTTTTAAACTTATCATTAAGGTTCGAGTTCATGATTAATGATTTGGCGAACCCAAGTCCTCTTGCTTTTCCTCCCAGTGATCCTCCACATAAACGATAAAAGTCTGATTTTTCAGATCGATTTTTGGCGGTTTTATAGTCATCAACGTAGTTAAGTGGAGTTTCAATACCGCTGGTAATTTGATTAAGTAAATGTTTGCGTAGTTTTTCTCCTGATTTAAAATCTTCTACAAAATTAGGTCTCAATTTTGAAGCAAATTCAAATTCAGTACGAGCGGCTAACCAGTTCGAAAAATGATGTTTTTTTGCATGATAATAAAGAGATTCTTCTGGTACGGTTTCAATCAATGTAATTAACTCTTTTATATTTTTTGCTCTTTTAATTTCTTTATTTTTATTGACCCGAAAAATAAAATCTCCAAAACCAAAGTTCTCAATTATGTATTTTCTTAAATCATTGAGAAGCGTAGGTGAGTTTTTATGTAAAAATTCGGCTGAAATATCATTTACAATATTCCTATTATTTTCATCAGTAGACTGAAGTAGAATTGGTATGGATGGATCATCTTTTCGAATCCATTTTGCAAGATCATGACCTGCATTTGCAGATTTGATTCCTTTTCTTGGAAACCTCACATCTGAAATAACCCCGATCATATTGTTTTTATACTTTTTATAAAAATTTTGAGCTGTTTCGTAATTAGGAGTAAGTAAGACTTTAGGCCTTGCTCTTAAATGAAGTAAACGACTTGATTGGCTTAAGCTTCTATTTATTAAATTCTTGGTATGATACATTATCTCTTTATAAATAAGCGGCAATAAGATTGAATACATTCTTGGGGAGTCTTCAACTAATAAAATAGAACGAACATCTCCTCTAATAATGTCTTGTTTTGCATTTTTTCGATCTTCGACATATTTTATTATTGCTGGGAATACACTTGCATCCCCAGACCAAATAAATATTCGATCTATTGATTTTGGAGAGATAAGGTTTGGTAGTTGTTTTAGTTCTGTTTCATCAAAAACTAGTAAAACAACAGGTTTTTTTGGGTAAAGATTTTTTATGGCACTTCCTAGGGTAATTGGATCTTGATCTTCAATTCTTAACATTACTATAACAAGATCAAACTTTTTCTTTTTTATGACTTCTAAAGCCTCATGACCATTTGAAACTCGAGTTGCCCTTGGTGCATAGTTCAAGTTCATGCCTATATACTCAGTAAGAATTTGTTCAGTAAGATGACCATCCTCTTCCAAAATAAAAGCATCGTAAGGACTTGCAACTAAAAGGATCTCATGTACTCGATTTGGCATGAGATCTTGAAAGTCTATTTTATTTTTATTACCTAAAAAAAAGTCTGCCATATAAAAATATACAAATGAGTTAATTAATAAAGAATATTTACTTCTTGTTGATTAAAAATTGAATAAAAGACAAAATTATTCTTTAAATTTATAATCTATTTCAGTCTTTTTTTCGAAATTAAATTAAGTACAAAAAAAATTAATGATAAAAACATTAAAAGCATTTGACCTGGAAGGGAAAAATATACTCATAAGGGTAGATTTCAATGTTCCGATGGACAATGAGAAGGTTACTAATAATTTCAGAATAAAAGCTGCTATACCAACAATATTAACCTGTCTAGATGCTGGAGCATCAGTTATTTTAATGTCTCACCTTGGACGTCCAAATGGTGTTAAGGATGAAAAATTAAGTTTAATCCCAGTAGGAGAAGAACTCGCGAGTTTAATGGAAATACCTATAAAATTTTCAGAAGACCCTATTTCAACCGATGCTATTGATACTTCATTAAGCCTTAAGCCTGGAGAAGTTCATCTATTAGAAAATTTAAGATTTAATGATGGTGAAAAATTAAATGATCAATTTTTTGCATCTCAGTTGGCTAGACATGGACAATTATTTATAAATGATGCTTTTGGAACTGCTCATCGTAATCATGCATCTAATGTTGGCGTTGTAAAGTCATTCAAGCATTTTGGTATTGGGTGGTTAATGGATAAAGAATTGAATTTTTTACAAAGATTTATGATTAATCCAAAACCTCCATTAACTTTAATTTTAGGCGGTGCAAAAATTGATACAAAGCTAGGGCTTATAGATCAATTCCTTTCCAAAGCTGATTATATTTTAGTTGGAGGAGGAATGGCTTTTACTTTCTTAAAAGCTAAAGGTAAAGAAGTTGGAGCATCTCTCGTTGATGAAGAGATGTTGTCTATCGCAAAATCAATTATGAATAAAGCAAGAATTCAAAATGTAAGACTAATTTTACCTGAGGACGTAATATGTGGCGGGTCAATAGATGATCAGAAACCAAAAGGTCCTTTTGATATTAATTCTGTTCCTAAAAATCTGATGGGTTTAGATATTGGACCTAAAACTCTTGCTCGTTATAATGGGATTTTGGGTGAATCTAAAACTGTTGTGTGGAATGGGCCAATGGGCGTTTTTGAGAAAAAAGGGTATGAGGTCGGTACGAGAGAAATGGGAATACATCTTGTTAGTTGTATTGCGAATGGAACAAAAGTAATTGTGGGGGGGGGGAGATACAGCTTCTGCACTTGATGATTTTGATTTATTGGAAGAAATGACACATGTTTCAACAGGAGGGGGTGCATCACTTGAACTTTTGAGTGGTAATCAACTTCCAGCATTAAAAGTATTGGAGAATTAAAATGAGTAGAAAACCAATTGTTGCAGGAAATTGGAAAATGCATAAAAACACGAATGAGGGTATTAATTTTGCCTCATCAGTACAAAACAAGCTATTAAAAGTTGGCAACGTTACTGTTATTTATGCTCCTCCATTCACGGGTTTATTTCAACTTAAAGTTAGTCCGCCCTATCACAAATCCGCTCAGAATTGTCATTGGGAAGAAAAGGGAGCATTCACGGGGGAGACATCTGTTTCTATGATAAAAGCCTGTGGCGCAGAATATGTAATCGTTGGGCATTCAGAAAGAAGACAGTATTTTGGTGAGACCGATGAGCTTGTTAATAAAAAAATTAGTGCAATCATCTCCAGCGATTTAGATCCGATCTTTTGTATTGGTGAAACATTAAGCCAAAGAGAGTCCGGGGAAACAGCGAGTGTACTAAAAAAGCAAATTTGCGATGGTCTCAATAATATTGAATCACTAAGTTCCATTATCATAGCATACGAGCCAGTCTGGGCTATTGGAACGGGTCTAACCGCAGATGCTGAGCAGATTGAAAAAGCTCACTCACATATCGTGAATGTAGTAAGCGAATTATATAAAAAAATAAATGTAAGAGTATTGTATGGTGGTTCTGTAAATTCAAATAATGCAGATCAGTTGATAAAAATACCGAAAGTAGATGGTTTTTTGATTGGAGGCGCGAGTCTAGACGTTGAATCGTTTTCATCCATAGTACAAATTGTCGAAGATAATGAGGAGAAAAAATAATTATGGTTAGTTTTTTAATTGTACTACATACTCTTGTTAGTATATTTCTTATTGGAATGATACTAATGCAAGCAAGTCAAGGAGGCGGGTTGTCTGGTACCTTTGGTGGTAACGCTGCAAGCTCTGTTCTTGGAGGAAATAATGCAGGAAATGTACTTAGTAAGATTACAACATGGCTTGCTACATTGTTTTTATCATTGGCTGTTATAATAAGTATTTTAACTGGTCCTAAAAGTACTTCTTCAGTGTCACTGATAAAGCAAGAAGCTGACAATAATCCACCACAACAGATAGAAGATCCTTTAAACTCTCCGTCGAATGAGGTGCTAGATTTAGGTGGTGAATAGAGAACTGAATTACATCGAATATTCTGATAAATAGATTTTTACTTTAAAGATTAAAAAATAATGAAAGATAGTATTACAGGCTCATCTGAAGTAATTAATTTAGAGAAACTTGATAAAGAAGCTTACAGTACTCTTGCTGATTGGGCTAAGTCTGCACCGCGCATTATTAAGCAATTAGAAGCGGAAGGTAAAAAAGACGAGCTCAAAAAGTTTAAACTTCAGATTAAACTTGTTGTAAATAAACTTCAAGATATCAAACAAATTTTAAAAAAAAACTCAGATGTAATAGGTTGATTTACGTTTATATATTTTCACTTTTAGTTGTTGGCCAAATTATAAATTATGTATATAAGTTTTTCAAACTAAATAAAGATCAAATTAAACTTATTATTCAAAGATATCAGTATTTTGGAACAAACCCAATTATTAAACAAACTATTATTCTTTCCTCTATGAAATTTCTCTTGAAACTTGTGAGGAAATCTTTTTTTAAATTTTAAATAGATTATTTTGATATAAAAGATATTTATTTTTGAAACAATTAACAAATGCCGAAGTGGCGGAATTGGTAGACGCGCTAGCTTGAGGGGCTAGTAAGGTTATCCTTGTGCCGGTTCGAGTCCGGCCTTCGGTACTATTAGATGATATTTTTTATTATATATTTTTTTTTCATTGGGTTGATCTAGTCCTAACATTAGTTTATATTTTGCGACTTTAAAGTATCCATGACTTATGAATAAACTAACTATCATAATCCTCGTATTCAGTATGAAAATTTGCCTAGCGCAAAATGTGTCTATTTTTTTTTTAAAAGATGGATCAATTATTCAGGGAAAAGTAGTTAATGAAAACCAGCACCGTATTTTTTTAAAAACAGATCAAGGAACAATAAAAATAATTCCATCAGACATCATTGGAAGAGAAGATTCAGCAAAAAAAGGTGACTTAACATTTATGTCAGAGCGTTTAGAATATCTTCAGGGAAATGTTACACATCTAACAGGTAAAGTAAGCCACTGGAATGATTCATTAAAGACGGTTGTGGATGATTTACAAGTCTTATTTGAAAATCTTGAAGTTTTACAGAATGAATTTGAAATAGATCTTTTAAGATTATATTCTGAGTCAAGAGAACAAAATAAGAAAATGGACTATGTCCAAGACGATTTAGTAAATCAACGAGTAGGTATTGCTGGTAATAAACAAGAAGTAGGTACCTTAGAAGATTCTTTAGTGATGTTAAATAAAAGCTATTCTCAAATTAAACAAAAGCTTGATATCACTTCGAACCAATCTTATTTATTGACAGGAAATTTATCGAGCTTTAAAAAAGATATAATAGCTTCAAAAGATAACCAAAAAATGCAACAGAACCAGATTGATATGATGTCTGGTGCACTAGCGAATCAAATTCAAGAAGTTACCAGAGTTCAAAGTAGTTTTAATTCTATTGAAAATATGATTAAAAATAATGGATTAGAGATTAAAAATAACGCAAATAAAATTGAACTAAAAACAAGTGAACTTTCAATAGAAATTAATAATACCGTAACAGATCTTAATAAAAAATTAGATATAATAAATAAAACCATAGAAAATTCTGATAAGAATAATATCAAAAATCATAAAGACCTTAAGGTCGAAGTTGGTAACTTGAAAAATGATTTTGATATTATGAGCAATAAGGTCTTAGATGTAACAAGAGATCTTAAAGCTTCTAATGAAAAAGTATCTAGACTTGATGATCTTATCAGTAAACTAGATAACGATATGATTAAAGTAGAAAGCTCGATTAAAGATATGAATATTAAAATCTCAAAAATAGATTCAAAAGTATTAAGCCTTGATAAAAAAATAGATTTACTTCCAACTGAAAGTAAGTAATTGATAATAAATTTCTAAAAAATAAATAACCACACAAACTTTTAAATAAAACTTCAAGAGATAAAAATGATAAACTCCATTAATTTTTTTTTAATATTAATTTTAACATCATCCGCATTTTCACAGGATCCTGAATCAAGCTATAATAAAGGCATAAAGCTCTTGGAAGAAAATCAATTATTGCAGGCGGAAGAGTCCTTAAATAAATCTTTAAGTATTGATCCTAGTTTTGCGCCTGCAATTCAAGGTCTTTCTAAATTATATTTACATAAAGGAGATTTGAAAAAAGCTAATGAATATGCTATAAAAGCAGTCCAAGCAGATGAAGATTTTAGAGACTGGTCAGGGAAAATCTCTAAAATATCAGAACATATCCAGAATGGTAATAGAAATGTCCAGCAAGGGTTATATGATGATGCAATTAAAGAATACGATGCTATTCTTAGCTCCCATCCATATTTTCCAGACGCTGAATTCTATAAAGGACTTACTAGATTTAGACAGAAAAATATTGATGGAGCAGCAGAACATTTTAGTAAAGCATTAAAAATCTACCCCGAGCACTCAAAAGCAAGAAAGGGCCTTGATAATGTAACTAAGCAGTTTCTAAATGCTGGAAATAAATCTTATAAACGAGGTGACTTATCAAAAGCTTCTGATTACTATGAAAAAGCACTTTCATTTGATCCCAACTTCTATTTAGCTTATTTCCAATTGGGAGTTTTACAAAAGAAACAAGGTAAATCTTCAATGGCGATAAACTCTTTGAGCAGGGTTCTTGAAATCAAGCCAGATCATGATAAAACTTGGTTTACTCTTGGAACCGCTCATGAATCAGATGGGAATTTGGATGAAGCAATATTACACTATTCAAAAGCAATTGAAATTAACCCTGGATATTCAAAGGCATATGGGAACTTAGGTAAGCTACTTACTGAGCAAAATGATTATAAAAGAGCAGAAGACATCCTTAAAACAATTATCCAAATAGATCCAAACTATGCAGATGCATTTATGCGTTTGGGATTACTTTATGCTCTTCAAGAAAATTTTGTTGAAGCAGTAGAAAACTTAAAGATTTCCACAAAAATAGATGAAAAAGATTATAATAAGTTTTTCAACTTAGCCTCAGCATTTAATCATTTAGAAAAATATAAAGAAGCATCTGAAGCTGCCCAATCTTGTGTTGATTTAAAGAGCAAGTTTGGTGGAGGATGGCTTGAACTTGGAATTGCAGCGAGAGGTAATAGAAATAATACGAGAGCAAAAAAATATTTTGAAGAAGCGCGTAAGGATAGAGATTGGAGAAAAATGGCAGAACGAAAAATAGATGAAATAAATAATCCAGCAAAATATGAAAAATAAAAGATGAGTGATTCAAAAACAAGAGGAGTTATCTTTGATCTAGATAACACATTACTAGATTTTATGAAAATGAAAGAATTCGCTGTAAAAGCTGCAATCCGGGGTATGATTGAAGCGGGACTTCTTATTGATGAAAAAGAGTCTTATGACGAAATTATCGCTATCTACGGAGAATTTGGTTGGGAAAACCAACAGGTCTTTGATGTTTTCATTGAAAAGCAAATTGGAAGGGTTGAACATAAATATCTGGCGGCAGGTATTGTTGCTTACAGAAGGGCAAGAGAAGCTAATCTAATGGTATACCCAAATGTTAACAAAACTTTGATGTCACTTGCTAAGTCTGGTATCAAATTAGGGGTGGTCTCGGATGCTCCAAGTCGTGAAGCTTGGATGAGAATATATTATCTAAACTTATATCATTTTTTTGATGCTGTCATAACCTTTGATGATACGGGTGAAAGAAAACCATCAGAAAAACCATTTAGAATGTGCTTAGAGAAACTTGATTTAGACCCTAATGAAACTATTATGGTTGGTGATTGGCCTGACAGGGATGTAGTTGGAGCAAAAAAAATAGGTATGAAAACTGCTTTTGCACGCTATGGAGACACATTTGGTACAGTTAACTCGGGCGCTGATTGGGACCTAAGTGATATTTATCAATTAGTAATGATTATTAATGAACATAATTCAAAATTCATCTAATTTTTTTATAGGAACAGATATTATTGAAGTTGAGAGAATTAAGAACTCAATAATAAAAAATGGACAAACATTTCTGAACCGATTATATACTCCCATTGAGCAAAAATATTGTACAAAAAATAAAAATTCTTATATTCACTTTGCGGGAAGATTCGCCGCAAAAGAAGCAATAATTAAATCTTTGAAATCTTCTGGTTATAAAAAACAAATTCCCTTTAAGTCAATTGAGATTATATCTCTTGAAAATGGTGAACCAAAAGTTGAGTTACATTTTAAACAAAATGGTTTATGCAAAGTTTCAATCTCTCATATTAAAATGTATGCAATTGCCTTTTCAATTTATACGTTGAATTAAAACTTTATAATGAGAAATAAAAGAGCTCACTTTTTTCTTTTTTCAGCACTTATTTTATTAGGTTCAAGTATACCAAGCTCATCGATACCAAGTAGTTTTATATTAGGTTTTGATAAAATAATACATTTCATAGAGTACACTGTTTTTGGAATTCTAGGTATCAGATCAAATTATAAAATTTTTAACTCTGTAAATATATTTATCCTTTCCTTTGGTTTGGTTTTCTGTGTATTTGATGAACTTTGGCAATCTACTATTCCCGGAAGAGATTCAAGCTTTTATGATGTAATTGCAGATTATTCAGGCCTTATTTTTAGTCTTTTCCTCTATAAATATATAAGAAAGATTATTAAATGATTAAAAAAATAAGTATTAAAAACTATGCAATAATTAAGGAATTGGAAATCCCTTTTAAATCGGGCCTTACAGTTATTACAGGTGAAACAGGTTCTGGGAAATCCTTGATTTTAGAGGCTCTGGGTGTTTCGCTAGGAAAAAAAGCTCATAAAATGATGATCCGTAATGGTAAAGATAAGGCAATTATTGAAACCTCTTTTAATAACTCTAAAATAAAAAGAGTTATTTTAGAGAATGGACGGACAAAATCTTTTTATAAAAATCAGCCTATTACCCTAAATAATTTAAGAGACCACAAAAATATAAAAATTGACTTTCATGGTCAAAATGACCAACAATTTATTATGAATGCGGATACTCATATTGATTATCTTGATCATTACTGCGGACACATGGAAAAAATCAATTATTTAAAATCTATTTTTGTAGAAATAAAAGGTTTAGAAGAAAAGCTTCTACTATTAGAAAAAATATTTGATGAGATAAATGAGAAGCGCGATTTATTAATTTTCCAAGCAAAAGAAATAGATGCGATAGCTTTAATCGAAAATGAAGATATATTTTTGCATGGTAAATTTAAAAAGCTCTCCAATCTAAGAGAAATTATTGATGCTTTAAATACTTCAAATGATATTCTTTTTAATCAAGATAACACAATTATTTCACAGATCAATCATATCAAAAATATAATTATATCATTAGAAAAATATGACCCAACCCTAAATAGAATTTCTTCATTATTAGAAAATTCAATCATTAATATTCAAGAAACGCAAAGTGAGATCAGTAATCAACTTTCCATGCTAGACTTAGAACCTGAAGAAATTCAAATTATTGAAGAAAGGTTAACAGCTATTGAAAGTCTCAAAAGAAAATATGGTGGTTCAATAGAAGCTGTCTTAGAAAAAAGAGAAGAAATAAAAACAAGTTTAAAGGCGGCGGATAATCCAGAAAAAGAAAAAAAATTAATAATTAAAAATATTATTAAATTGAAAAATACTTTTAATATAATAGCTACTGAAATTCATGAGAAGCGTAAAAAAGTAAGCTCGAGCCTTTCTTTAGAAATTCAAAAAACTATGAGAAACCTTAACATGCCTGAGTCCTTATTTAATATCAATTTATCAACTAAAGTTGATGAAAGTAGCTTTGTGAAACATAAAAATAATTTTTACCAATATAATTCAAAAGGTTTTGATTTAGTAGAGTTTTATTTATCAACTAATCCAGGAGAGCCTCTTAAGCCATTATCACTTGTTGCATCAGGAGGAGAGGTTTCCAGAATTATGCTTGCTATAAAAACTGTTTTTGAAAAAATAGATCCTGCCAAAACACTCGTTTTTGATGAGATTGACTCTGGGATTTCAGGATTAGCTGCTAGTAAAGTCGCTTCTCATTTGGTTGAGTTATCAAAACATAAACAGGTTTTATGTATTACCCATTTAGCTCAAATCGCAAGTAAGGCTAATCATCATTTGCATATTGATAAATATACTGAGAATCAAAATACTTATGTAAATTTTAAATATTTAACTGGTAGAGACCGTATAGCAATTATGAATAAATTATTTTTAGGAACTTCAAACGGAGAAAATGATGGATAAAATTATAATTCAAGGACAAGCTAAATTATCTGGTGAAGTAGAAATTAGTGGAGCAAAGAATGCAGTCTTACCAATAATGACAGCAACATTATTAGTTAATGGAGTTTCAAAGATAAGTCAAGTACCAGACTTAAAAGATACCCGAACAATGATAAAACTTTTGGAAATCATTGGAGCCAAATGCGACTTTATAAATGGTAATTTGAAAATTGATGCAACTTCAGTAGATAATCCTGAAGCACCATATGATTTGGTGAAAACTATGAGAGCTTCTTTTTATGTTCTAGGGCCACTATTGGCTAGGTTTGGCTATGTAAAAGTTTCTCTTCCTGGAGGTTGTGCTTGGGGTCCAAGGCCAGTTGATTATCATTTAAATGCACTAAAGAAATTAGGAGCAAAGATCACCCTCAAGAGTGGATATATTTTAGCTGAAGCTAAACGATTAAAAGGTGCAAATATTTCTTTTGACTTTCCATCTGTTGGTGCAACAGGTAATATTGTTATGGCTGCTGCAACTGCCTTAGGAATAACAAAAATATCAAATGCGGCAAAAGAACCTGAAATTGTACAACTATGCGATTATTTAAACTTAATGGGAGCAAATATTAAAGGTATCGGTACTAGTAAATTAGTAATTGAAGGTGTTGATTTACTGAAATCTGCGGATATCAAGGTTATCCCTGATAGGATTGAAGCGGGTACTTTTTTAGTAGCTGGTGCATTATTAGGAGAAATAACTCTTAAAAATGTAATTCCAAAACATTTGGATAGCATGCTTTCCAAACTCTCGGATTGTGGATGTGATATAGCATCGACAGAAACTAGTATTACTATTTCTCCTGCAAAGCTCTTAAATCCTGTAGATATGACTACTGATGTATATCCAGGTTTTGCAACAGACCTTCAGGCGCAATGGGTTGCTTTGATGACTCTAGCAGAAGGATCTTCAATCATCACTGATAACGTATATCATGATCGTTTTAGTCATGTTCCAGAACTCAACAGATTTGGGGCTAACATTAAAATGAAAAAAAATGTAGCACTAATTAGAGGTGTAAAAGAATTGATTGGAGCTCCTGTGATGTCTACAGATATTCGTGCAAGCGCATCTCTGATTGTTGCGGGCCTTGCTGCAAAAGGTGAAACTTCTGTTAGTAGAATATACCATATTGATAGAGGTTATGAAAAAATCGAAGCAAAATTCAGATCCTTAGGCGCAAATATTATGCGAAAAAATACTTAAGTATAATTTTTCTATAGTTTCAATAAATTAGTAATTTTAGTAAACAATAAGTTGGTAGCATAAATGAAAGTAGTTATTATTGGTGGAGGGGAAGTTGGTTTTCATGTCGCTAAAGCACTCAGTGAGGAAGACTATGATATTACCGTAGTCGATATAGACCCTTTCAAATGTAGAAGAGCATCAGAAAATCTTGATGTGATTGTAGTAGAAGGCAATGGAGCAAGTCCTAATTGTTTAAATGAAGCAAGAGTTGGTGATGCAGATTATGTATTATGTTTAACGAGAGTGGATGAAGTAAATCTAATAGCCAGTCAGCAAGCGCATAAATTAGGTGCCAATAAAATAATCGCACGTCTTAGAAATCAACAATATACAACTCAAGATTCAATAATAAGACCTGAAAAATTTGGTGTAGATGTTGTAATCCATCCTGAAAAAGCAGCATGCGAAGAGATCATGAGACTTGTAAAACATCCTTATGCCGTACAGGCTGTTGATTTTGAAGCTGGTAGATTGACAATGCTTGGATTATTAATAAATAAAGATTGTTCAAAGATTACAAATAAGCATTTGGGGAAAATTGCTAAAGATAATAGTCACTTTAGATTTGGAGTAATCGCAGTCTTAAGAGGGCAAGAAACAATTGTTCCTTGGGCTGAATTTGAATTTAATGAAGGCGATATAGGTTATTTTATCATTAAAACCGAAGACCTGGAAAACCTTATGGGACTTTTAAATAAAGAAATTACTCACACTCATAGGGTGATGATTATTGGTGGCTCTAAGATTGGTAGAACTTTAGCTAAACACTTACCAAATGATTCTTTGAATGTAAGACTCGTAGAGAAAAATAGACCAAAAGCTGGGCAAATATCTCATATGATTGATGAATCAATGGTTATCTATGGAGATGGTACAGATATTGAATTTTTAAAATCTGAAAATATTCAAGATGTAGATAGTTTTATTGCTGTAACTGAAAATGAGCAGACAAATTTAATTGCGGGCTTATTAGCAAATCATTTAGGGGCAGCGCAGAGTATAATACATGTTTCAACTACAGAATATATACCTGCTATTCAAGAAATAGGAGCAGGGGCTGTTTTTAGTAAAAATTTATCAACAGTAAATGCAATCTTGAAGGAGTTACATACTGATATAACTGAAATTCCAGTTCTTACTTTCGATGAGATCGATGTCGATGTAATTGAGTTTCAACCTGAACCAGGAAGCCCCGTTACAGAGCGTCCATTAAAAGAATTAAATTTCCCTAAAGATTGTATAGTTGGTATGATAAATCATCATGGTAAAATTAGAATAGCACATGGAACTTCTATTTTAACTGAAGATGATACTGCATTAGTCTTTACAAAACCAAAAGCAATCACAAAACTTAAGAAACTTTTTTCTTCATGAGGTTGAAAATCCTTTTAAATATCTTAGGTGGGCTTCTATTGATATTGGGCCTAGCAATGATATTCCCAATTTTAATATCGTATGGATACGGGGAGAGTGATTTAACTGGTTTTTTAATTTCTTTTTCTGGATGCATTATTTTTGGGTTTCCAACATGGTATTTCACTAGGCATAATAAAACTCTTACAAATCGAGATGGTTTTGCTATTGTAACTTTCTCTTGGATATTTACTGCGATTGTAGGCGCTTTACCTTTCTATCTATCTGGAGCTATACCAAATATAACAGATGCATTTTTCGAATCAATGTCTGGTGTAACTACAACAGGATCAACAATCTTAGGAAACATAAATACACTACCTCATTTAACAAATGGAATTGAAAGCTTACCTCACGGTATTCTATTTTGGAGATCATTCATCCAATGGATCGGAGGAATGGGAATTGTCGTATTTTATATTGCGATTCTTCCATTGTTAGGCGTTGGTGGAGTACAATTATTTAAAGCTGAAGTACCAGGACCTGTAGCGGATAAAATTAAACCCCGAGTAAGAGAAACTGCAAAATTTTTGTGGATAGTATATGTTGGTATTACCTTTGCTCAAATTCTAGCTTTATCAGCAGCTGGAATGGGAATATTCGATTCTATATGCCACGCCTTCACAACAATGCCAACTGGTGGTTTTTCTACAAAAAACGCTAGCATAGGTCATTATGATAGTTCAGTTATTCATTTCATTATTATTTTTTTTATGTTTTTAGCAGGAGTCAACTTTTCACTTCATTTTAGAGCGATAAATGGTGATTTTAAAGCATATATTAAAGACAAAGAATTTTCAGTGTATTTTTCAGTTACTTTATTTATTACGGTATTAGTTTTTATTTTTGTATCTATTAATGGTTTAGGTTTTTCGTTTCTTAATTTTAGAGATTCTCTTTTTACTTCTATTTCAATTTTAACAACAACTGGTTTTGGATCTGCTGACTATGAGCTTTGGCCTGTAGCGGTGCAAGCAATTTTACTGATTTTAATGTTTATTGGTGGAATGGGTGGATCTACAGCAGGGGGTATGAAAGTAATTAGATGTATGTTATTGGTGAAATATGCTGCTTTAGAAACTCGTAGAATGCTACACTCTAGAGCTTTAATACCTGTTAAAATAGGAAAACAACTTATTAATGAAGACGTAGTTAGAAATACATTAGGTTTCTTTTTATTTTTTATGTCAGCTTTTATTTTATCAACTATTCTTTTAACAATATTGGGTCTTGATTTAGAATCTGCTATTGGTGCAGCAGCATCTTCTATGGGAAATATTGGTCCTGGCCTTAATGAATTTGGCCCCTCTGATAATTATTCTATGCTTTCAAAACCGGGAAAATGGGTTTTGACTTTTTGTATGCTTTTAGGAAGGTTAGAAATATTTACAGTTATGGTTCTATTCAGTAAAACATTTTGGAAATAAAAATATTATGAAAATGATAAATTCTATTATTAAAAATAATATTTGCATTCTTACTATCGAAAGAGAAAAAGCTTTGAATGCAATGAATTATGAAACTCTCCATGAATTGAATGATGCATTGAAGACTTCAATAAAAGATGAAAGTATTAGAGCTATAATAATTACTGGATCTGGTGAAAAATCATTTATTGCAGGAGCAGACATTAAGATTATGCAAAATCTTGACAAAACTAAGGCATATGAATTTTCAAAACTTGGACAAAATTTAACAAATACGATTGAAAACTCTTCGAAACTGGTTATTGCAGCTGTAAATGGTTTTGCATTAGGTGGCGGATGTGAAATAAGCTTAGCTTGCCATTTAAGGTTTGCTAGTGAAAATGCAAAATTTTCTCAACCTGAAGTTAAGTTAGGTTTGATACCTGGATGGGGAGGTACCCAAAGGCTACCTAAAATAGTTGGAAAATCATTTGCATTAGAAATGATTTTAAGTGGTGAAATGATTGATTCAAAAAAAGCACTTAGTTTAGGTTTAGTAAATGGTATTTTCTCTAATGAAACTCTCTTGAATGAAGTCTTGTTATATACCGATAAAATTCTAAAAAATGGTCCAAAAGCATTAGAATCTTCATTATTATGTATTCAAAAATCGATTAATTCTCAACAGGAGGAAGGAATGGAAACAGAGGCTAAATTATTTGCGAAAAGTTTTCAAAGTAAAGAAACTAATGAAGGGATCACTGCTTTTATCGAAAAAAGAACTCCTAAATTTGATTGAAAATCATTTTTAATATAAATGAAAGTCTATTTTAAGAAACATAGAGTTTATTTAAAATATAGTTTTGGTCTATCAAGAAGTAACAATAATTGGTATGATCGAATATATGTTTATTTAAAAAGAAATAATATTACAGGAATAGGAGAGGCTGCTCCCTCCCCAAGATATAATGAATCAATACACCTTATTGAGAAAATACTTCAAAATGGAATTAAAATTCCTCAATCACATACATCGTATGAAAAAATTTGGAAATATTTAAAGCCTCAGTTAAGTGAAATAAAATCCTTGGAAGCTGCTTTTAGTATGGCTCTTTTAGATTATATGGCGAAAGTCGAGAAAAAAACAGTCTCTAAATTTTTAAAATTAAAGCAAAATAAAATACATAAAACTAGTTATACTATAGCAATTGGAAGAATAAGTCAAATCGAAGAAAAAGTTAAAGATGCTGAAGGATATAAAATATTAAAAGTTAAACTTGGTACCGTTGACAATGATAAAAATATAATAAAAGAAATCAGAAAATATACAGATAAAAAAATAAGGGTAGATGCTAATGAAGGTTGGAAACTCGATCAAGGTTTGGAAATATGTGATTGGCTCAATAAATATAATATAGAATTAATTGAACAACCATTTCCATCTAATAAGATTGAGGATACAATAAAATTAAAAGAATACACTGATATAGATATATATGCAGATGAAAATAGTTGTACTTCTAGCGATATCTCTAAAATACATTCAGCTTTTGATGGAATAAATATTAAACTGATGAAATGTGGCTCAATTTTTGAAGCTATAAATATGATACAGTTGGCGAAGAGATACAAACTAAAAGTAATGCTAGGGTGTATGATAGAGACATCTGTAGCAATATCAGCAGCAGCTCAACTCGCAGGTGAAGTTGATTTAATAGATTTAGATGGTAATCTTTTAATTAAAAATGATCCTTTTATAGGGGCAGAAATACATAAAGGATGTTTGAAAATCAGTTCGAACTATGGATTAGGCTTAAATCTTAAAAAAGAATTTATTAATTTGAAAGTATGAAGATTCTAGGAATAGAACATGTTGGAATAGCAGTTAATAATTTTGAGGAAAGCTCGTCTTTTTGGAGAGATATTATTGGCCTAGATCTGAAAGTAAGAGAAGAGGTTGACTCTCAAGGTGTAATAACTGATATCTATCCCACAGGAAATGGGAAAATTGAATTATTAATGGAAACGTATCCCAATAGTCCAATTTCAAGATTTTTAAAAAAAAGAGGTCCGGGTATACACCATATATGTTTAGAAGTTGATGACATAAATAAAGCAATGGTTGAGTTGAAAGAGAAGAATATAAAAGTTATAGGGGATCACATAACCAAGGGAGCGGAGGGATACAAAATTATATTTATACATCCATCTTCAGCATCAGGTGTCCTTGTAGAATTAGCTCAAAAAATCTAATTGAACGTTAATTTTTTCTAAAACTAGGTAATTTGAATATACTGTTGGCTTTTTTTGATTTAGATTTATCTTTTTTCTTATCTTTTTTAACGGATTTTGAATCATCAGACATTGGATTCGAGTTTTCTTGATCACTTGTTACAATTAATTCGTCTTCAGTCATTCTACCCATATCGTATAGCGATTTCCTTAAGGGTAAACCTTTGAAATCATATTGAATCCACTCTCCATTCTTTTTAGAACCTTTCATGAGTCCTCGTTCTTTAACTCTACCATTTCGATGGTATTTTATGATGAGTTCATGGCCTGGAGGTGTTGTGTTAGCTATTACTTCTCTACGTTTGTTTACAACAGAAGTATCATATTTTACATAGGTTTGTTTAACTAAATTTTTAATCGTGTCCTGTACTAAAGTTGTGTCAAAGGTTAAAATCTTTAAAGTATCGAACACGACAGACCGATATTTAAGATCTGGACCGATAAAGTCATTATCTTTTGGTTCTCTTGTAATTGCTTGGACCATTGCCGTAGAATACATTTCTTGCAATTTTTTATATTCTGTTTCAGCTTTCACCCAATCTCCTCCCGCAGAGTTTAAGGCTTGATTAATCCATCCTTGTGCTGACTTATCTCCAGTATCTCGAGCACGAAGTGCATCTCCTAAAGTTTTATATTTAGGGAATGCACTTTGGTTTTCTCTGATCATATCTGGAGTGAAATTATTTGGAAACTTACTAGAATATGTGTGAATAGTTACGGTATCGTTATTAGAAACAACTAGAGTATCGAACGACTTCACCGAATCAACTGCGAACAACCAAATTGAATCCCTTATAACGGTAGTGTCATGCGCATAAACCCATGTTGTATCATAAAGAACAGTAGTATCATACGCAAAAGCCCATATAGTATCTCTCATTATTGTTGTATCGTAATTAACAACAACAGTTGTATCTAAAACATATACTGTATCATAGTTAGCTTGTACAATTGTAGTAGTATCATAATTGTTAATATAAATACTATCAATAACAACAGTAGTGTCATAGACAGTGGTAGTGGCATTAGTGTAAATAAATGTGGTATCTAAAGAAGTAGTTGTATCATATAGTGTCGTATAAACAAAAATTGTATCTGTTAATTTTTCTGTTAATTTTTGATCATAATTTCTCTGAAGAATCTCGGACTGTTTTAAAAGTGCTGAAACAGTAGATTTCAGACTATCAAGTTCGTTTCTGTAGGTAGTTTCAACAATTTTAGTACGAGCTAAAGCATTAGATTTCTTTTTAACTTTTTTTGTTTTTTCTTTAGCTTTTTTAATAACCCTATTAAATAGTGGTTTTGGAGCTTCAATAATTGATCCAGTTTGTGTTCTGTAAATTTTTCTTTTCTTTTCATTTACAGGTCCTTGCGCTAGTAAAATGGAACAAAAGATTAACAGAGTATTTGTTATTATAAAGTTGAATGATCGCATTTTTTAATTTTTTAGTTTAATTTTTAATATGATTTAAGTAATGTATTAATATTAGAATATTATGACATCTAATTTATATTTTAAATTGCTTAGATAAAATAAAAAAGGAAGGGCTTGTTTACACGAAAAAAAGACATGAAATGTGGGGATCTATGCATCATATTTGGGCTAGTATCTTTGTTGATACTGAAACTATGGGAAATTAGAAATATATAAAATGTTAGGGCTTATATGATAATACCAGAAAATATTAAAAATAAATTGAATCAACTCCCCAAAGACCCCGGGGTTTACCATTTTTATAATGACCAAAAAAATATTATTTATATCGGTAAGGCTAAAAATCTAAAAAACCGAGTAAAATCTTATTTTCAGAATAAAAACTCTTTATCCCCTAAAAATGCAACCATGTTAAAACATATTAAAAACATAGATTGGATAATTGTAAGAAACGAAGTTGAAGCATTAATGACAGAAGCAAATTTGATCAAAATGCACCATCCAAAGTATAATATTGATCTGAGAGATGATAAGAGTTATCCTTTTATAAGGATTACAAATGAGCCATACCCACAAGTCTTTTTAACTCGCAGTATTATTAAAGATGGATCAAAATACTTTGGACCATTTACTGATGTAAGGCATTTAAGAAGGACTCTCAAAGCATTACGTAAGGCTTTCCCGATTAGAAGTTGCAATTATTTCATAGATAGCACGGTGATTAAAGAAAAAAAAATATCCATATGCTTGGATTATCATATTAAAAAATGCGAAGGTCCCTGCGAGGGCCTAGTTACACAAGAGAAATATTCAGATATGGTCACTAGGATTGAAGATTTTATGAAAGGGAAAACAAAACCAACGGAAGATCACATCAAAAAACTAATGGCAACCGCTTCTGATAGCCAAAATTATGAAGAGGCTACAATTTATAGAGATCAATTAGAATCAATTTTTGAATTCAAAAAAAAACAAAGTTTAGTAGCAACAGATTTTATAGAAAGAGATGTTTTAGTATTATCAAAAGAAGAGGACTTTGGTGTTGCCGTCATTTTAAGAATTAGAAATGGACGGATTTTCAGCAGAGATAAGCTTTCTTTCAAAAAATTAGATTCCGATGATGGTTTAAATATAAGGACAATTATTACAAGATTTTATTTAGATAGTGATTTCATTCCGAGGGAATTATCGTTACAAGTTAAGCCTCAGAATGAAAAAGGTCTTTTGGAATGGTTGAGGCAAAAACGAAAAGGGGCTGTACGTTTTATTTATCCGCAAAAAGGTGAAAAAGCCAAAGAAATTCGAATAACTCTTCAAAATGCTAAACTTTTACTTGGAGAATGGAAGCTAAATAAAGAAAAAAGAAAAGATCAAGTACCTAAAATTTTGGATCAGTTAAAAGAGGACCTAAACTTAACTGTTCCACCAAGAAGAATAGAGGCATTTGATATTTCCCACTTAGGTGGAACCAATACAGTTGCTTCAATGGTCTGTTTTGTCGATGGAATTCCTAAGAAGAAAGAATATAGAAAATATAATATAAAGAGCGTACAAAATATTGATGATTTTGCATCTATTAAAGAAGTTGTTTATCGTAGATATAAAAGGTTAAAAAAAGAAAAAGTAAAATTACCTGATTTAATTTTAATTGATGGTGGAAAAGGTCAGCTTAGTATGGCTTTATCAGCTCTAAAAGAATTAAGATTTGATTATATTCCAATTATAGGTCTTGCTAAGCGTTTAGAAGAAGTCTTTATCCCAGGTAACTCAGATCCACAATCAATTCATAAACAAAGTCCAGGGTTGATATTATTAAGAAGAATAAGGGATGAAGCTCACAGGTTTGCAATCTCTTTCCAAAGAAGTAAAAGAAAAAAGACTGTTTTAAGTTCTGTTTTTTCAAATATTCCAGGGCTAGGTACAAAAAGAATAAAGATTCTAATGAATGAATTTAATGGACCAAAAGATTTAGTCTCGAAAAATGAAAAAACAATCAATAAAAAGACTGGGATACCAATAAAGATTTGTTTGGAGATAATTAAGCTATCGAAAGAGATCCTAAAATAATCGTACTTGGAGATAGTCTACCATTGAAAAAAGTAGTTAAACTTTTGTAATTTTAGACAATATGGCAGATTTGAAAATAAACTCAAGATTCACACCTCAAGGCGATCAGCCATTAGCTATAAAAGAACTAGTTAATGGCATTAATAGAAGAGAAAAATATCAAACGCTGATGGGCGTCACAGGTTCAGGAAAAACCTTTACAATGGCGAACGTGATTGAAAAAGTACAAAAACCTACTTTAATTATGTCACATAATAAAACGTTAGCTGCACAGCTATATGGTGAGTTCAAGCAGTTATTTCCTGATAATGCAGTTGAATTTTTTATTTCATATTACGATTACTATCAACCCGAAGCCTACCTTCCTGTGACCGATACCTTTATAGAAAAAGATTCATCTGTTAATGAAGAAATTGATAAATTAAGATTGAAGGCAACTAGTTCTTTAATGGCTAGAAAAGATGTCATTGTTATTAGCTCTGTCTCATGTATATATGGTATTGGCTCTCCTGAAGAATATAAAAAAGGAACAGTCTCTATTTCTTGTGGACAAAACTTTAATAGAAGATCTTTTATTTTAGGTCTAGTAAATATTCATTATTCAAGGAATGATAAAGTTCTAGAAAGAGGAAATATTAGAGTAAGAGGAGACATTATTGAAATTTACCCGGCTTATGAAGACTTTTGTATAAGAATCGATCTTTTTGGGACCGAGGTTGAAACTATTACCCGATTTGATCCAATTAGTGGAGAGGAAAAAGAAAAATTACAAACTATCGTTATCTTCCCAGCTAAGCATTTTGTGACAGATAAAGAGACTACTTTAAAAGTTATTGAGAAAATTAAGGTCGAACTTTATCAAAGATTAGATTTTCTAAGGCAACACAATAAGCTTCTAGAGGCTCAGCGCCTCGAGCAAAGAACATTTTTTGATATTGAAATGATGATTGAACTTGGTTATTGCTCTGGAATAGAAAACTATTCACGTTTATTTTCTGGAAGAAACCCAGGCGAAAAGCCTCATACTTTAATAGATTTTTTCCCAAACGATTTTCTGACTATTTTGGATGAATCACATGTTACTCTCCCTCAAATACAAGGGATGTATAATGGAGATCGAGCTAGAAAAACTACATTAGTTGAACATGGATTTAGATTACCAAGTGCTCTAGATAATCGGCCCTTAAAATATGATGAGTTTCATGAATGCCAAAACCAAGTGATTTTTACTTCTGCGACACCATCTCAAAGAGAGCTGGAACTTTCTCATGGAGTAATAGTCGAACAAATTATTAGACCAACTGGTTTGTTGGACCCTGAAGTCGATATAAGAGAATCAAAGGGTCAAATTGATGATTTAGTGGGTGAAATAAGGTTTAGAGTTAGTAAGAAAGAACGTATTTTAATAACTACTCTAACAAAAAAGATGTCTGAGGACCTTACGGAGTATTTATCTGGATTAAATATAAAAGTTAAATACCTCCATTCTGATATAGGAACTGTCGAACGAGTTCAAATATTAAGAGAACTTAGGATTGGAGAGTTCGATGTATTAGTCGGCATTAATCTGCTAAGAGAAGGTTTAGATTTACCTGAAGTTAGTCTAGTTGCAATTCTTGATGCAGATAAAGAAGGGTTTTTAAGATCTAAAAGTTCCTTGTTGCAGACAGCAGGAAGAGCAGCAAGGAATGTCGATGGCTTAGTAATACTTTATGCGGATAAAAAAACTGACGCAATTACTAATTTAGTTAAAGTGACGACAGATAGAAGGGAAATTCAAAGACAATTTAATTTAAAAAATAATATCACTCCAAAAACTGTTGTAAAGTCTGTAGATGAAATACTAAACTCAACATCAGTTGCAGATTCATCAGATTTTTTAGAGGATAATGTAAAAGTCAATTATGATTTGAAAGACATACCATTAGAAGAAAAAAAGAGCATTCTTATAGAATTAAGAAAAAATATGTTGAAAGCTGCCGACGAGATGAATTTTGAAAAAGCTGCAAATTTAAGAGATGAGATTAAAAAATTTGAAACTGAATTAGGCTCTCAGTAAAAACAAATGAGATTCACAAAACTTTACTTTAAATCAAAATTAAAAACATTGAAAAACTGTAATATTTTTAAGGATCTAATTAGATAATGAATTTAGATAGACTTCAAAAGAATTCAGGTGTAATTGGAACATCAAAAAAAATTAAGCAAGTTCTTGAAATGGTTAATCAAGTCTCAGGTGTCGATATTTCTGTGTTGGTAACAGGTGAATCTGGTACCGGAAAAGAAGTAATAGCAAAAGCTATTCATAAAAATAGTAAAAGGTCTAATACGTCTTTTGTAATTGTGAATTGTGGTGCAATACCTGAAGGAATTATTGAATCAGAGTTATTTGGGCACAAAAAAGGCTCCTTCACTGGGGCAAACGAGGATAGAAAAGGATATTTCGAAGAAGCTAACCTAGGCACAATATTTCTAGATGAAATTGGAGAAACTCCACTGGAAACTCAAGTCAAATTACTTAGAGTTCTAGAAAATGGAGAATTTATAAGAGTTGGTGAAGCAAAAACTCGAAAAACTGATGTACGTATCATTGCGGCGACTAATAAAGATTTAAAGTCTCTGGTCCAAAAAAAAGAATTCAGAGAGGATTTATATTATAGACTTAATACTGTCAATATTAAGCTACCTGCATTACGTAATAGGTTAGAGGATATTGGACCCTTTATTGAGCGGTTTTCATTAGAATTTACACGATCCAACGATTTGCGTTTTAGAGGTTTTATGCCAGATGCGATTAGAACAATGAAACAATATGATTGGCCTGGGAATATTAGAGAACTAAAACATTTTGTTGAAAAGATTTTAGTTCTTGAGAGAGGTGAGCGAATAACATCAGAAATGGTACATAATTCTATGGATGGGATCGCTTCTAATATCACAAATAAAGAAGATCTCCCCGTAATAATCGGTAATGATTCAAATAAAGCCGAAGTTGATTTAATGTTACGACAATTATTCTTACTTAAACAAGATACAGAAATAATTCAAAAATTATTAATGTCCGGAACAATTTCTACAACGCATTCAGAAAATAATATTAGTAGCATGAATCCATTAGAGAAAAATTTACAATTTCCTCAGAAATCTATGGAGATAGTTGAAGAAGGCTTCAGGTTTATTCGTGATGATGCTATTGGAGATATATCTATAAAAGATTTAGAAAAAGAATTGATAACACGAACCCTTAGTTTTTTTAATAATAATAGAAGAAAGACAGCAAGGTCGTTAGGTTTAAGTGAGCGTACTTTGTACAGGAAAATTGAAGAATATGGTCTTGAGCCCAAAATTAATAGAAATAAGTAAAATGAAGTTCTTTATTTTACTGACTTCGTTCATTTATTTTTCTTCATGTTCTTATTATTCATTAGCTGGTTCAATACCAACTCATATTAAATCAGTTTATATACCTTTATTTGAAAATCAAACTTCAGAATTTGATTTAGCTGAAAATATTACGGATAGAATTATCGAACAATTTAATCAAACTGGTTTATTAAAAATTGAAGATAAAGCTAATTCAAGCTCTATTTTGAAAGGTACAATTAAAAATATTTCGAATGGTCCTTACACATATAGTAAAAATGAATCCATTTCAGAGTATAGATATAAAATTGATATCCAAATTGAATGGTATGATATCAAATATGATAAAAATATACTTAAATCAAATTATTCAGGATTTGGAGCATATGGTATGAGTGGAGATATAGGTTCAGATGGTATAGATAATGATTCTGATGGAAAAATAGATACTGACGATGATGATGAATTTGGGGAGCCAAGAAGTTTTGCTACTAAAGTAGCTATGCAAAAAATAGCAGAAGATATTATAAATGATATTATGACAACATGGTAAAGGGATTACAAGATAATGGATAAAGTTACAATAGAAAATCTTTCTGATTATGATGGGAAAGAGATAGAATTAAGAGGCTGGGTTTATAATACCAGGAGCATTGGAAAAATTTGGTTCATAATATTTAGAGATGGAACTGGTCTTGTGCAAGGTGTAGTCGTAAAAGGTGAGGCCAGTAATGAAGCTTTTGCTTTAAAACAAAAATTGAATCAAGAAGATTCTGTCATTATAATTGGTACCGTAAAAAAAGAGCCTCGTTCAGTTGGAGGGTATGAACTCGGAATTAAGGATATTACCATAGTAAATCATGTAACTGAAGAATATCCTATTTCACCAAAAGAACACGGTGCAGACTTTCTAATGTCAAACAGGCACCTTTGGTTGAGATCTAAACGTCAAAATGCAATAATGAGAGTAAGGCATCAGGTGGTTAAAGCTATAAGAGATTTTTTTGATATAAATGGTTTTACTTTAATTGATTCCCCTATTTTTACTGGGAATGCAGTAGAAGGAACAACAACTTTATTTGAAGTAGATTATTTTGAACGCTCTGCTTATTTAACACAGAGCGGACAATTATACCAAGAAGCAGGTGCGACGGCTTTTGGTAAAACGTATTGCTTTGGACCAACGTTTCGTGCAGAGAAATCAAAAACTAGAAGGCATTTAACAGAGTTTTGGATGGTCGAGCCTGAAATGGCATATGTAGATATTGATGAAAATATGACTTGGGCAGAAAATTTAGTTAGTTACATTTTAGATAAAGTTCTAGCAAAATGTAAAAATGAATTGAACACTTTAGAAAGAGACATTAGCAAATTAGAAAATATGAAACCTCCTTTTCCTAGAATTACATATGATGAAGCATTTAAGCTTCTCAAGGAAAGAGGATCAACTTTTGAATATGGAAATGATTTTGGTGCTCCAGATGAAACAATTTTAAGTAATCAATTTGATAAGCCAATTATGATACATCGATGGCCTGCAGAAATTAAAGCATTTTATATGAAAAGAGATTCCGGTAATAATGATTTAGCTTTAGGTGTTGATATGATTGCACCCGAAGGGTATGGAGAAATAATTGGTGGTGGGCAGCGTGAAGATAATATTGAAGTGCTCACAAAAAGAATCAGGCACCATGATTTACCACTAGAGCCATTTCAATGGTATCTGGATTTACGAAAATATGGTTCAGTTCCACATTCAGGTTTTGGAATGGGTCTTGAGAGAACAGTAGCATGGATCTGTGGCACAAAACACATACGTGAAACTATTCCATTCCCTAGAACGATGACAAGATTAGAGCCATAATATTTTACTATTTTAGTCAAAACTCAATTAGAACAAAGAAAAAAATAAATGAAAATAGCAGTATGTCAAATTAACTCAACGGTTGGAGGTTGTAATAGAAATACTGAGAATATATTAAAGCACTACAAGACCTCAATTGGGTTAAAAGTTGATATTGTTGTTTTTCCAGAACTTTCAATCATTGGTTATCCACCATTAGATCTTCTATTTGAGAGTGAGATCATTGATCTGAATATTTTATGTCTAAATCAAATTGCAACGGAGTCTTCTGTTCCAATAATCGTAGGTTATGTAAGAAAAGACTCAAATAATTTTCTGTATAATTCTGCAGCAGTTTGTTTTGATGGTAAAATTCAGGCTTCATATGATAAAGTATTATTGCCTAAATATGATGTTTTTGACGAAACCAGATACTTCAAGAGTGGTAAAAATACTAAAGTAGTAGAAATACCGGTTGAAAATTCAGTCCGCAAGATTGGTTTACAAATTTGTGAAGATCTTTGGGATGATAATTACGATTACAAAGTAACAGAAGAGCAATGGAAGCATGGCGCTGAATTCTTCATAAATATATCTTCTTCACCTTTTTCTGTAGGAAGAATAAATGAAAGAATCAAAGCTATCGAACAAAAGGTGAAAAAGTTTAACAAACCGTTTATTTATTGTAATACAGTCGGAGGCCAAGATGAATTAATATTCGATGGATCCTCTTTAGCTTTTAATAGAGATGGTCAAATAATTGCAGCTGCGAGACCATTTATTGAGGAAACAATTATTGTAGACTATTCAAAAAATATTAAGAAAATTTCATTAAAAAAATATTCTGATGAAGAACAATTATATGAAGCCCTATGTTTAGGAGTAAAAGATTATTTTCTAAAAACTGGTCATGATGATGCTCTTTTGGGCTTGTCTGGTGGCATTGATAGTGCATTAGTGTCCTGTATTGCAGCGGATGCCTTGGGATCCTCGAAAGTTCATACAATTTCACTACCATCAAAATATTCATCCGATCATAGTATTGATGATGCTGAGCTCCTTGCACGGAACCTAAACATCGATCATAAAGTTATTAAAATTAATGAAGTAGTTAATGTTATGGAGGATACTTTAGACCCCTACTTTAATAATACAAAAAGTGGTATAGCCGAAGAAAATATCCAAGCTAGAGTTAGAGGAAATATCTTAATGGCTTTATCAAATAAATTCAATTGGTTATTATTATCTACTGGAAATAAAACTGAAATGGCACTTGGATATTGTACTCTATACGGAGATATGTGTGGAGGGCTATCGGTTATATCTGATGTAAATAAATTGAGCGTCTATAGATTAGCCAATTGGATAAACAAAGTATCTCCAAATCGAATACCCCAAAATATAATTTCAAAACCTCCTTCAGCAGAACTTGCACCTGGTCAAGTTGACCCATTTGATTATAATATTGTAAGTCCAATGGTAGATGCTTTTGTAGAAAATCAAAGTTCGATAACAGATGTAATAAAAACTGATGCAGATAAAACACTGTCTAAGTTTATTTATAATAGAATTAAAATGATGGAATACAAACGAAGGCAATCACCTATAGGTTTTAGAGTCTCTAATAAAGCATTTGGATTGGGTCGCAGAGTCCCAATTGTAAACCATTTTGAGGGCTAAAATATGATACTAAAGATATTAGTTTTATTTTTTCTTACAAATCTTTCTGCTGGAGAAACTACACCAGCAGATTTTTGGTCCAGTTATAATAAAATTGAAAAAATTGCTTTTGTTAATGGTTCGTTTGGTGCGTTTGCTAAAATAAAATCTCATCATAAATCAGAAGTGAAAAAACAATACATGCATGATGATAATTGGAGAGAACCATATTTTATTGAAAGATTTTATGGCATTATTGATGAATATATTGCTAGCGAGGTTGGCTATAATTTAGAAATAATAGTAATGCACCTAGATGCTTTTTATACTAATTCAGATAATATTAAAATTCCTATACTAGAAGCTTTAAGGATAGTCGCACTTATTCAAGATGGTGAGAAAAAAACAGCAAATACAAGGCTCCTAAAATCTCAACAGAAATACAGAACATATTAAACTATCCTTCAATTATTCTAAGTTTAATTTATATTTATAACTTGTAAGAAAAACAATGAAAACAGATAAAATCAGAAATTTTTGTATAATAGCTCACATAGATCACGGAAAGTCAACTTTAGCCGATAGGTTATTAGAGGAAACAAAAACTCTCTCAAAAAAAGAAATGAAAAATCAAGTATTAGACAGTATGGATTTAGAAAGAGAGAGAGGGATTACAATTAAAAGTCATCCAATAAGAATGGAGTACGAGCATGTAAACGGAGAGAAATACATACTTAATTTAATCGATACTCCTGGACACGTTGATTTTAGCTACGAAGTATCAAGATCTTTAGCTGCTTGTGAAGGTGCTCTCTTGTTAGTTGATGCGGCACAGGGAGTTGAAGCACAAACTGTTTCAAATACATATCTAGCCATAGAAAATGACCTAACAATAATTCCTATTATAAATAAAGTTGATTTACCATCTGCAATGGTTGAAGAAGTAAAAGATCAAATAGTAGAACTCCTTGGTTGTGATCAAGAGGATATTATTGGTGCAAGTGCCAAAAGTGGTTTAGGAATAGACAAGATCTTCACCTCTATTATTAACCGTATTGAACCACCAAGTGATAATTCTAAAAATAATACTAGAGCCTTGATATTTGATTCAATGTATGATAACTACAAAGGTGCAATCCCATATGTAAGAGTTTTTGATGGAGTTTTAAAACCTGGAATGACCATACAGTTTTTTTCTCATGGTCGAGAATATGATATTACCGAAACTGGTCATTTCGTCTTAGAAAAGGTGAAAACAGAAGAATTAAAATCCGGTGAAGTCGGCTATATTGTTGCAAGCATCAGAGATATGAGCCACATTGAACCCGGGGATACTATAACCACTAAAGAGGATGCCGCTACCAAACGTTTACCTGGATATAAAAAAATAAAACCTATGGTATTTTCAGGTTTATATCCTGCTGACGCAGATGATTATGATCAACTTCGTCAAGCATTAGAAAAACTTAAATTAAATGATGCTTCATTGGACTTTACGCCTGAAACAAGTGAGGCCTTGGGCTTTGGTTTTAGATGTGGCTTTTTAGGTCTTCTTCATATGGAGATAATTCAAGAAAGATTAGAACGTGAATTCAATTTAGACCTAGTTACAACTACACCAAACGTAATTTATCAGGTTAAAACAAGAGAAGAAGTTTTATTAACTGTTGATACACCCGCAAAAATGCCAGGTTCAGGAGATATCGATAATATAATGGAGCCAATTGTAAGAGCTGAAATAATTACACCCAAAAAGTATATTGGAAGTATTATGACTCTTTGCCAGAAAAAAAGAGGTATATATAAAACAACTCAATATTTATCAAAAGATAAAGCGCAGTTACTTTATGATCTACCTCTGGGTGAAATTATTTTCGATTTTTATGATAAGTTAAAATCTATATCAAGTGGTTATGCTTCATTTGACTATGAGTTAAAAGAATTTAAAAAAGCAAGTCTTCAAAAATTGGATATATTAATCCATGGAGAGTCGGTAGATGCTTTATCTGTTATTTGTCATTCTGATGATGCTTATCATAGAGGAGTAGCTCTTTGTTCTAAGTTAAAGGAATTAATTCCAAGGCAAATGTTTGAGGTAGCGATACAAGCTTCTCTTAATAATAGAATAATTGCACGATCGACAGTAAAAGCTTTGAAAAAAAATGTTACAGCTAAATGTTATGGTGGAGATATATCGCGGAAACGAAAACTATGGGAGAAACAAAAAAAAGGTAAAAAGCGTATGAAAATGATTGGTAGAGTTGAAGTTCCCCAAGAAGCACTTTTAGCTGTTCTTCAGATGGATAACGATTGAGTTTTGTAACAAAATACTGGAACTACACTAAATCACCAATATATAGCTTATTATTCACATTACCTTTTTTTCTAATTTATGAAATAGGTATTTTTTTTACAACAAATGATGATATCTTAGTGCTTCGCAATGGTGCAGATGCGTTAATGCGCCAAATATTATCAATTTTTGGTTTAGTAGGATTATATTGGCTGGGATTATTATTTTTGCTAATTATAATTATTACTTTATATGCACAACGAAATTTTTGGTCAAATACAGAAATTATTGGAAATTATTTTTTCTTTATGATGTTTGAAAGTTTATTTTGGTCCGGAGTTTTATTCTTATTTATGTCAAATATTTATCTTTTTCTAATGAATCCTAATGGGCAATATCTAATCCAACAAATAACTTTAGCTATAGGCGCGGGTATTTATGAGGAATTTCTATTTAGAGTTATTTTAATTTCAGTAATTGCTTCACTATTTTCATTAATATTTAAATGGAATAAAAAGACTAATTATATCTTAGGAATGTTTATGTCAGCTGGTATTTTTTCAGTTTTTCACTTTATTGGTGACTATGGTGATTACTTCTCATTTAGAATTTTCATGGTTCGTTTTCTAGCGGGTATTTTTTTAGGCATGTTATTTATCCTGAGAGGTTTTGGAATTACAGCGTGGTCACACTCAATTTATGATTTAATTGTTTTAACTAAAATAACTACAGAATGATTCTTTTTTTTTTATAAATAACGTAATTTTATTCAATTCAACAAAACTGAAAAATAAGGAAGGTTTTAATAATGTACCCTGTAATATTTGATTTTGGAATAATAAATATTTTTGGTTTTAAATTTCAACTTGCTATATATTCATTTGGTTTGATGCTAGTTGTTGCATTTTATACTTGTTATTTTCTTCTAAATCATGATTTTAAAAGATTTGGATATGAAGAAAAGTTAGCATCAGATATTATATTTTGGTCTGCCTTAGGTGGTATCTTAGGTGCTAAGGTTTACTATATCCTTGAAAACTTAGATGATGTCCTCGCATCAAACGATCCATTTGGAATGATTTTTAGCGGTGCAGGATTAGTGTTTATAGGTGGACTAATTGGTGCTGTTACTGCTGTATCAGTCGTTATTAGAAAAAATAACTTACCTTGGTTTGTTCTCGCTGATATTTTAGCTCCTCTTATAATTCTTGGTTACGCAATAGGAAGAATTGGATGTTTTCTAGTTGGAGATGATTATGGAATCCCTTCAAAACTACCTTGGGCGATTGCTTTCCCTGATGGACTTCCTCCTACAACATATGAGTCTTTTCAATATAGATACCCATGGATTGATATTTCTGGTTTTGAACCGGGTTTACTTTCTGTCCATCCCACACAAATATATGAATTTTTGATTTGTTTATTATTATTTTTCTATTTGTGGAACAAAAGAAAAAATATTACGGTTCATGGCTCTTTATTTTTCACTTATTTAATTTGTGCTGGAACTGAACGTTTTCTAATAGAATTCTTAAGAACTAACGAAAAGTATTTATTCGATATCTTTTCTGGAGCACAAGTGTTATCTCTAACAATGGTCTTCATAGGCTCATATTTTTTATTCAAACCAATGCAAAATGAAACTGCTAAATAAATTCAGAAAAATATTAAAAATAATTTTTATGACTAGTTTGGTTTTATCTCAAAATAAACTTAATATTATTGAACATTTAGATTTTTCTGAAAACTTAAAACAGAACGAGATACAACCGAATATTTTAAGTAGTTCATACTATGATAGCTATCTAATGCTTGATTTTTATAAACAAGTTATAATTAAAATTGATTTATCAGGAGAAACCACTTTTTCAAGTGCTATAGGTGATAATTCATTTCAATATGGTGATTTTGTATGGCTTGATGTTATGCCTGATGGAATAAAAGTTTTAGATAAATTAGATAATAAAATTCTTCACCTTGATCATAACCTAAATAAAATACAAACGATAAGCTTAAGTAAAGATATTTACCCGGTTAAAGCATCCTCTTTTCCTTGGGGTGATATCTTATTATATTCAAAAACTTTTAATTCCATCTACATTTTTATAAACGGAAAATTAGATGAGAAAGCTTTTATCAATTTTTATAAAGAGTTTAATTCAAAAATTTGTGTAGAAGACATAGAAATTAATCAAGATGGTGAAATAGGGTTGCTACATTGTAGTGGTGAGCTTACTTTGTTTTCTCAAAACGGTAAAAAGAAAATCACCTACCCAAATTTATTAAAAGATGCAAAATTTTTAGTTTCGATTAACTTTGAATGGCTTTATTTCGATAATAATGGAAATGGTCGTTTTGTGGAAGATAAATTGATTAATGAGTTGATAGTTCCAGCAAATCCTATTATTGATGTAATATCCAATAATGGATTTTTATCCTTTCTTACAAAAGATCATATTCTGACGATGGATGTTCAACAATAAATGTCTAAATATTAGTTTTTGCTGTATAGTTTTTTTTAAATTATCAGGACAAACTATATCAAGTAAGGTAGATACTTTCAAGTTAAATGACACTTTATCTACAATTTCACTTTCAAAAAATTTTTTGATAGAATCATCACTGACAACTACTTTAAATGGGAAATTAGAAGAAGTAACTGTAATTAATATTAAAAATTCAATTATATCCCTTCCTAGTGTAAAAAAAAATGATGAAGTAATTATAAAGTATCAATATTTAAATAATGGTTTACCAATTAAAATTGGTCCTAAGTGGAAAGATCTACCTAAAATAAATAATTCTGATAGTTTAGTTGTAGAAAAATCATTGTTGAAAAAAAATAAAATAAAAGAAGATCAAGATCTCTTTTCATCGGGGTCTGTTTTTCGGAAAATTAATTTTTCCCCCTTTGGTTCATCTGACTTAACAGGGGGACTTCAAATGCAAATTAATGGAAAATTAGGGAATGATATAATACTTAGTGGAGTTCTTTCAGACCAAGATATACCTATTCAACCTGAAGGAGTGACAAAAGAGCTGGAAGAAATTGATAAAGTATTCATAGCAATACGCCATCCAATATTTACTTTGGATGCAGGAGATATAGTTTATAAAGATTCGATTCCTTTGATAGATATTGAAAAAAAATTAACAGGTCTTCAAAATTCATTTTCATCTAATAAAATCTCTGCTTCTTCAGTTTATGGTGGATCTAAAGGTACTTTCCATTCTAAAGAAATTTATGGTAGAGATGGAGATCAAGGTCCATATCAATTAAAAAGTAAAACAGGTAATAAAGAAATAATTATTCTTTCTGGAACAGAAAAAATATGGTTAGATGGTAAGAAATTGGTAAGAGGGGAGATGTTTGATTATACCATAAATTATTCATCAGGGAGAGTCTTTTTTACACCTAAAAATTTGATTCACAATGATATGAGAATATTATTTGAATATCAATATTCAGACTTCAGTTATGAAAAAAGTTTTATTGGAGGTAGTTTCCAGAAAAAAGGTATAAGAAATAAAAGTTTAATAGGTTTTGGTGTTTATAAAGAGTCTGATATCTATAAAAAAATAATTTTAGAGGATCAATTAAATGAATCCTTATCTGAAGATGATTCTGGAGTCATTAAAAGAAGCACGGTTATAAAAGATGAAAATGGAGATTACTTTCTGCAAGACTCAATATATGTCTTTGATTATATGAAAAGTGATAATTTATTACCGAGGTATTCCATTGTTTTTAATTATAATCCAAAGGGTAACTATAAAAAAAGGATATCAAATAAGGGAAAAGTTTTTTATGAATACATTACAGAGATGGATAGAAATACAAACACGGACTATTATAGCCCTTTTGATGTTTCTTATGCACCTAGAAATATTCAGTTTGGTTATCTAAATGGGAAATACTCCATAAATAAATATTTTCATATAAATTCACAACTAAAGTCATCGACAAAAAACCTTAATCTCCTGAAAAGTGGTTTGAAAAAAACAGGCCAAGCTTATAATCTTGAAATGAGAATTGATTCAATTGAAGTTCTGGATAATATTTTAAAATTTAAATTTAATCAACAAATAAGAGATGATAATTACTATTCTCTTGGAAGAGAAAATGATGTAAACAAATCTAAATTATGGAATTTAGATTCCTTAATTAATCAAGGTGTGAAAGAACAAAATTTTATATCATCTCTTGAAAATTCTTCAATTGGAAAAATAACACTAGACCTATCTAGCCTTGAAAGTAAGTCTTCTTATTTATCTAGATTTAAAATAAGTTCATATTTTAACCAAAAAAAAATTGAAGGTTCATATATAGACTATTTTAAAATCAATTCTAATAAAGTTCATTTTTACAGGTTTAATAGTTATTTACAAATAAAAAGTAAATATTTGACTCCATATATTTCATTTATAAAAGAGTTAGAAGCTCTAAACGAAAAGTATTTTAGAGTTGAAGGCGGATTTAAAATATTATCAAATAAATGGGAATTTGAATCTGGAATTGAAAAAAGAGTGGATGAAAAATATTACAATAATACTTTTGAGAATAGTTCGAATGATTTAATTGGAATGATTGATTATAAATATAAACCTGTTAATGGATGGAGTAATCATCTTCTGTATAAAAAAAGAATAAAAGATGTAGCTGGTGGTATTGATTATAACTATTCATTATCTGATATAAATATAGTATACAAAAAACCTGATCAATTAATTAACTTTAAAATACAGGGGCGTAAAGAAGAAACTTTTACCGAAGCACGAGCAATAATATATGATTCAGTAGGGGTAGGGTTTGGAAATTTTCGCTACGATAAAAATTTCAATATTTTTATACCAGATCAAAATGGATCTTTTATCTCATATAATATTTACACCGGTGAGAAAAAACAAAGCACTCTATTTCAAGGAATGCAAGATCTAAGAATAAATTTTCAAAATATAAAAGAAATATCTGATTTCTCTTTTCATATTAATTCAAGACAAAATATTTCAGGAAATCTTAATAATCTTAAACAGTTATATAAATATAATATTGATAATAAGAAAATTTATTTTTCAACATTTCAGTTAAGGTCTGAATTAATATATTCTAAAAAGAATAATTTTTTAATCTGGAATGAAGTTAACTATAGTTTCTTTGGTGAGGACCCAAGAGGAAATGAATTGAATAAAAAGATATCAAACGGAATTACATTTAATAGAAAAATATACAAAATGCTTTCGGTTAAAAATGAATTTTTATTTTCTCATCAATTAATAGAGACGAATATAAGCACACAACTTGAAAGAAAATTGAACAGCTGGTGGGAAGATTTTGAATTGCAATTTAGGGTGAATAGAAGTTTAGATTTTGATTTGAGTCTCTTTGGAGGTTTTGATGATGGAAATATTAAAACTGAAAAAATCAAAGTATTATCACATGGATTATCGCTGAAAGCTAAATATCTCTTTGATAGAATGGGTAGCATTAATTTGCAGTTTAAATTCATAAATACAGATGAAAAAAGTAATAGAACTTATATCCCACCAGAGTTTGGACAGGGATATGCCTTAGGTAAAAGTTTAATATTGCAATCAAGATTCCAGTATTTTTTCACAAATTCTATTTCATCAATTATAACAATTTATGGTATAGATGATAGTCGATATAGTCGTTCTTTAAATTTTCAAGGCGAGTTACGTGCTTATTTTTAGATTTTTATTATTGATTGGGTTTATTTTATGTCAAGAAGGAAAAATAATAATTAAATCCTTAGAAAAACAGTTAATAAAAGATTCCTTAAGAATTCTTTATAATGATTTAAATAATTATGAATCATATTATGAATTAGAGAGTTTTACTTATAATCCCAATGCTTCTTACTACAATATTAAAAATAAATCAAAATCTATTGATTCCTTGATAGTAAAGATTAAATCAATAAAAAATAAATCTATTATTGATCAAATTATTTCCCCATATCTAAATCTTCAAATTAATGATGATTTTAATGATATTGGAATGAATGTAATATCGAGATATTATTTTTTCACCGAACCTCCTTACCATGATTTGAAATTGATAGACTCATCTAAAGTTGGTTTGGAAATTTATTTGAATTCTATTTTTGAAAATTATGCTTCCGCAATTATTGGTCTGAGTGAAAATTCTAATAAATGGGACCTTACGGGTGAATTTACTGTTCATATTGAAAATTATCTTAACCAGGCTGAATTTTTGGATGTTTACTGGAGGAAAACGGACTCTCTTTCTCACTTATTTAAGTTTGATGTTTTATTTCCACATCCTTTGGGAAATAAAATTGGTGTAAATTGGAAATATAATTTTGAATCTATAAATAAGCTATACACCAAAGTAGAAAATAGATATATTTTAAAAACTTTCTCTAATTTATTTGATAATATGGAATTAGGTTATATTAAAGGAGAGACAAAGCCTACTTTAGTAGGTAAAAATAATAATTACGTTAAAAACTCATTTAGAGGTTTTTTATTTACTTCAGCTAAAGATTCGAGAAATAATAGGTTTTTACCAACTAAGGGTTCGTTTTTTAAAAATGAAATTGATATAGGCCTTCAAAATCAATCTACTTTTGTTCAAATTATAAATAACTTGAGCATGCATCGTATATTGAAAAATAAAATTTTATTAAATGTGAAATACTTATTCAAAGGTTTATTTGATTCAAATGGTAATATACCTAAAAGCCTTTATCATAATTATGGAGGTGCATCTACCCTTAGAGGATTTAAAGAAAATCAATTTTCAAGTTCTTCTTTTCAGATTTTGACATTAGAACCAGGTATTAGTATAAACTCCACCTCTCAGATAAGGTTATTTGTTGATTTTGCATCTAAAACAGTTGATTTTTTTGATAAATATCAAGCTGGTTATGGGTTTGGCTTTTATCAATCAAATAAAAATTCTTTAATCCATATTGAATATGCTATGAATAATTTGAGTTCAAATAATGCTAAAATTCATTTTAAATTCGTCTCAAAATTTTGAAATTTTCAATTTATATATAATGAATAAAACCATAACATTTTTTTTTATCGGTATAATTTTTTTCTCTATCAATTGTGATACAAAGAGAGAAGCTCTTGGTGCAGATAATGAAATACGTGTTATTTGCTCTAATATTGACGAAAAAATAATAAAGTCTTATTTAAGTCAAATATTTTCAGACACACTTTTTTCTCCTGAACCTGAACCTTATTATCAATTAAAATTTTCTACTCCAGAGACTTATAACCAATTAAAAAAGCAATCTAAAGTTATTGTCGCAGCAGTAAATAGAGATAGAGGGAATCCTGGATTAAAATTAGTAGAGCGTATTTTACCTAATGAAAACCTTAAAAAAACACTAACTGAAGACCCAGTGATTCTTATGAGAAATGTCTATGCTAAGAATCAACTATTCATGGTAATAAATGCTATTTCAGAAACAATATTAAATGGAACAATACAGTCAAAAAAAAATGCTTTTAGAAAAGAATACAATGATCAATTTATTTCTAGACAAAACAACTATCTTGGTGAAAGAGATAGAAACATAAGCCTTGAAGATTCAATTTTTAACGATCACGGTTGGGAAATGAATATTCCATGGGGTTGGATAAGTATAAAAAACATAAAAGACTCGAATTTTGTATGGTTAGGAAAAGAAATGCCATTTCAATGGATAGGAGTAAATTGGATAAATGGCGATTACGTATCAACTATGGATAAGTTAGAGGTAGGGAGATATATATGGGATTGGCCAAAAAAATTTTACGGTAATATCCAATTTAATGATTATAAATTCAACTTAGATGAAACTTCATTTAATGGTTCCACAGCATGGAGAAGTAAAGGTGTTTGGGAGACTATTGATAAGTTAGATCCAAAAGGAGGCCCTTTTTGTTCATATTTATTCTATGATAATATTACAGATAGAACCTTTTACATAAATTATCTCATACATCACCCTGGGAATGATAAATCCATCTATATGAGGAAATTAGATCAAGTAGTTAGATCAATAAATACGAACATAAAATGAAAATTCTTATAACCGGAGCATATGGCCAGCTTGGATATTCTTTAAGTAAATTTCGTAGCACTAAAGATAAAGTCTACAGAACAGGAGTGAAAATTCCTTTAGGTGAAAAAGGTCTTCGGCTAAATATTATCGATAATATTATGCTTAAAGACATAATTTTATCACTTTCTCCAGACATTATTATAAATCTAGCAGCGATAACTAATGTGGATTTTTGTGAATCAAATCCGAAAATTGCAAAAGAGATTAATACTAATGGGGTTCAAAATTTAGTTGATGTTTTTCCAGGGAAAATTATTCATCTATCTACTGATTATGTATTTGATGGTTTAAATGGACCGTATAAAGAAGAAGATCAAATAAATCCAATTTCAGTTTATGGTAAGACGAAATATGACGCTGAAAAAATAGTCTTAGAAAAAGAAAATAATTTAGTACTTAGAGCAAACGTATTATATGATGGCTTGAAATATAATAATGCGAGTTTTCTAAATTGGGTTGTAAATAATTTAAAAAATAAAAATTCAATTAAAGTTGTTGATGACCAGTATAATAATCCGACTTGGACAGAATCTATAGCTAAAGTTCTAATGCTTTGTTTAAATAATAATATAAGTGGTTTGTATCATTGGGGAGATGAAGACTATCTAAGTCGATATGATTTTGCAATTAAAATAGCAAAGGCATATGGCTTAGAAAGTAGTTTGATTAAAAAGATTCCAACTTCTGAATTAAATCAATTAGCACCTAGACCTTTGAATGGGGGATTAGATCAAAATAAATTAAAAAATATTTTAAAAATAATTCCACCTAAAATTAATGACTGTTTAAATGCAATATTAATCAAGGAAGCAGAATGAAGAATTTGATTATAACCCCTACTTATAATGAAGTCAAAAATATTGAAACATTGATAGAGCAGATAAATAAAAATACTCAAAACTGCGATATATTAGTTATTGATGACAATTCACCTGATGAAACATCATTAAAAGTTGAAAGTTTACAAAAACAGTATAAAAATATATTCCTTGAAAAGCGACCTGGAAAAGCTGGCTTAGGTACAGCATATATTCATGGTTTTAAATGGGCCATTAAAAATAATTATGATTCGGTTGTTCAAATGGATGCTGATTTATCTCATGATCCAAAAGAAATATCTAACCTTTTAACGGAACTTGGTACAAATGATTTAGTAATTGGAAGTAGGTATGTTCAAGGCGTAAGCGTAGTAAATTGGCCGATTAGAAGATTAATGCTGAGCTATGGAGCAAACGTATACTCAAGAATAATTACAGGTATGCCTATAAATGATGGTACGGGAGGTTTTAAAGCTTGGAAAACTGATCTTTTAAGGAAAATAAATTTTAAAAATATTAGATCTCAAGGATATTCTTTTCAAATTGAAATGAATTTTAAGGCTTGGTTATTAAAAGCAAAAATAAAAGAATTTCCAATAATATTTGTAGATAGAACAATTGGTGAATCAAAAATGTCAAAAGCTATAATGTTCGAAGCTATTTGGGTTGTTTGGAGATTGCGTTTATTGAAAATTTTTAAAGGTTTATAGACTTGATTAAAATTTCATTTTGTATTGTCAATTTAAATGCCAAAAAAGTTCTAAAAGAGTGTTTGAATTCCATTAAGAATTCGATTAAAGATGAGGAATATGAGATCATTATCACGGATAATAATTCAACAGACGGATCTCAAAAAATGATAAATACTTTTAAAAAAAAAATCTGTATAATCCAAAATAATAGAAATGAAGGTTATACATCAGCTTTAAATAAAGGAATAATCAAAAGTACAGGTAAATACATTATTGTACTAAATCCGGATACAATTTTAGAAAATATGTCAATAACTAATTTAATATCTTCTTTGAAAAAAAATAGTGCTATTGGAATTGTGGGTCCCAAAGTTATAAATGAAGATGGCACTTTTCAAAAATCTTGCAGAAGAGGATTAGCTAAGCCAAAAGCAGTGTTTTCTTATTTTCTTGGATTGTCCAGTAAGTTTTCAAATAATGAAAATTTTACCGGATATCACCTAAATCATCTTGATGAAAATAAAACTAATGAGGTCTTTGGTGTCTCTGGTTCTTGTATGGCTATAAGAAGAGAAGTAGTTAACGATATTGGATACTTTGATGAAAGATATTTCGCATATCAAGAAGATTCAGATTATTGTTTAATGGCAATCAATAAAGGATGGAAAGTACTATATAATCCTAATGTTAAAGTGCTTCACAAAGGGGGGAGGGGTGGCTCTAATACTGTCCCAATGAAAGCAATTTTTGAATGGCATAGATCTTATTACAAATATTATTTTAAGCACTTTTCAAAAGACTATTCATTTGTATTCAATATATTTTACTCATTAGTTATGCTCCTAAAATTACTTTTCAGTCAAATATTTTTTATAATTAAATCTTGAGATGAAACTTATAGAGAACCTAGATAGTGGAATATTAATTCTTGTTGCAAGTATATTAATCTCCACTATTTTATCTTGGATAAGTTTATTTATTGCACCCAAAATAAATTTAATGGATGATCCAAGATCTGCCGATCACAAAAAACATAAAAAGAAAATACCCATTACAGGTGGTTTAATCCTCTTCAGTACGGTTTTTGTACTTATCATACTCACAAACTTATGGGATAACTCTAATATATGGGCAATCCTTACTTCCAGTTCAATTATTTTTTTCTTAGGCCTTTTAGACGATTACATTCAATTAAAACCTTTACAAAAACTTTTCGGACAATTTCTTGGTGCTTTGGTCTTGATTTTAAATGGTGTTCAGATAAATATATTTAATTCGCCTGAATTTATTAATTCATCTGAAACTATTATAAATAATTGGCTAAATATAGGCTTTACTATTTTTTGGATGTTAGCTCTAGCTAATGCATTCAATTTTATAGACAGTATAGATGGATTAGTGGTTGGGCTTAGTGGTGTTTCAACTTTATTTTTTTTTATTATATCATTAACAACAGGACAAGAAGAACTCTTTTTATTTTGTTCGATTCTACTTGGAGTTTGCATTGGGCTTTATTTCTTCAACTCACATCCAGCAAAGTTATTTCTAGGTGATTCAGGTGCACAAACTTTAGGATTTATTTTAGCATCAATTGCTATTATTTATAATCCATTAAGAGGAGGGCAATCCTCTACATGGTTTGTACCAATTCTAATATTCTACATGCCTCTTTTTGACCTTATACTTGTAGTCTTATCAAGATTTAAAAGAAATAAAAAAATTTATAAAGCATCTAGAGATCATACATACCATAGATTATCAGATAAAGGTGTTTCTATTCACCATTCTGTATTAATTATTCATGGAGTGTCACTTGTGATGAGTATGATTGGTTATTTATGTTTAAATTTGTCAACTATCAATGCTAACTTAATTTTCTCCAGTTCAATATTGATCGGTATAGCAGCATTTATTAAACTTGATAAGAACTATTTATAATTATGATTCAAAAATATTATTTAGAATTTGAAAAACCATTTAAATCGCTCGATGAAGAGATTTTAGAGCTTGAAAGTAATCATAACCCAGACCAAAAATTATTAACTAAGCAATATAATAAAAGATCTGAGTTAATAAAAAAAATATATTCAAGACTTAGTAGATGGGAAAGAGTCCAATTAGCAAGGCATCCAAATCGTCCATATTCAAAAGATTATATAGAGTTTTTCTCACCAGATTTCATTGAATTACATGGAGACAGATACTTTAGAGATGATCCAGCTGTTGTTTCTGGTATAGGACACTTCGATGATTTTAAAGTTGCATGGATTGGTCAACAAAAAGGTAGAAACACAAAAGAAAACTTATATCGGAATTTTGGGATGATGAGACCTGAAGGTTATAGAAAAGCAATAAGGGTAATGAAGATAGCTGAAAAGTTTAATCTACCAATCATCTCTCTTTTGGATACTATTGGAGCTTATCCTGGTATTGGTGCAGAGGAGAGAGGGCAAGGCGAAGCAATAGCTAAAAATTTAATTACAATGTCAGGAATAGAAGTACCAATAATATCAGTTGTTATTGGGGAAGGAGCAAGTGGAGGAGCTCTAGGAATTGGGGTCTGTGATAGAATGTTAATGATGGAAAATACATGGTATTCTGTAATCAGTCCTGAGGGTTGCGCATCAATTCTTTTTCGAGATGCGAAAAGAGCTGAAGATGCAGCAGAGGCATTAAAGCCAACACCAAAAGATTTGTTAGAGATAGGTATATGTGATAGGATTATTGAAGAGCCAAATGGAGGAGCACATCGTGATTTTGAAGCATCATGTAATTCCTTGAAAAATGTTTTGCTTGATGAGATAAAAAAGCTCTCCTCTGTTGATAAAAAAGATTTTCTCCAAAATAGAATAGAAAAATATGCTGCACTAGGTTTCTTTGAAGAAATTTCCTAGTGCAGCATAAATTCCAAACAAAAGTTTATTATAAAGATATTGACCAAATGGGAGTTGTCTACTACTCACGATATTTTGAATATTTTGAGCAAGGAAGAACTGAGCTTCTAAATTCAATCGGACTCAATGTTTCAGAAATAGAAAACCAAGGTATCTTTTTGCCCGTTGTCCTAGCCCATTGTGAATATAATAAGGGAGCAAGGTTTGAAGATAAAATCACAATAATATCAAAGATTAATGAACTTCCAAAGTCTAGATTAAAAATTAATTATTTAATAACAAAATATGATCCCATTGAAAAAATTGCTTTTGGCTTTACTGAGCACGCATTTATGAAAAAAAATGGTAAACCGACAAGGCCACCTAAAATAATTTTTGATTCAATTAAACACAATCTGGAAGCATGAAGTTTAAGTTTTTATTATTTTCTTTTTTCTGCTTTCTTTTAAGCTGTGATTCAAAGCTTGCTTATCCATGGATTACTGTTTCAGACTTAGATCAAGTATTTAAAATAGCTGGTGATAAATTGGTATTAATTGATTTTGAGACTGAATGGTGAACATGGTGTGATCGACTGGATGTTGATACTTTCAATGATGATAAAATCAAAAAATTTGCCAATGATTATTTATTAAGCATAAAAATTGATGCTGAAAAAGGAATTGGTCCAGAAATTGCAAAACGTTTTAATATTCGAGGTTATCCAACCATAGTTATTGCTAATAATAAGGGATATGAAGTTGATAGAATTGTTGGGTATTTAAGCCCTGATAGTTTTTTAAAAGGACTTCATCGAATTAGAAAAGGAAAAAATACAATATCCTCACTTTTAAATAAATTTCAATCAAATCCAAATAATTTCAACACACTTTTTAATCTAGCAAAAAAGTATGAAGGGAAAGGAGATATTGCCTCTGCAAACAGAATGATTAATGCAATTCTAGCTGCAAATATAGACTCATCCGGGGTTGCTTACTTTTTTTCAATTTTATATGAAGCACGTGAAAAAGAAGATTCTGAAAAACTCTTAAAATATGTAGAAAACAATCCAGAAAGTAAAAATATAAAAAGAGCAATCTCGGAGGCTATGTTTTATGTTCGTAAAAAAGGAGTAAATAAAAAACTTGAATCTGAACTTTTTTTAAAATTAATTAATCTAGATGACAAAGTATCTCTGAATCTGATTAATAGTTTTTCTTGGAGAATGAGCGAGTTAGAGTTAAATCTTGAAATCGCGTTGCAAAAAATTAACTATGCAATTGAAAATGTTAAAGATATGGAACAAAAACATATGTTTATTGATACTAAGGCTGAACTATTTTATAAAATGAAGAAATTTGAATCTGCATTGAAAGAAATAAAAAAATGTATTAAATATGATTCTGATAATGAATACTATAATAGCCAGTTTAAAAAAATAAATAATCATATATAACTAGAAAGTTAATTTAGGTTTCTATTCGTTTTTTTATTTATAATTAAAATAGCTATAAGACTCAAAGATCCCCCAAGTATTGTAAAATAATTAATTGATTCTCCTAGTAAAATGATGGCAAAAAATACTGCTGTAATGGGTACCATCAAGATATAAGAGCTTGCTTTTTGAGGACCTAAAATCGAAGTAGCTTTAAAATAAATACTTTGTCCGAATGCCATAGCACCAATTGATATTATAATTAGATTTGTCCAAAATATCCAATCATAATTAAAAACTATAAAAATATTTTTATTTGAAGCAAATAAAAATGAAATTAAAAATCCAAAGAAAAAACTCCAGAAAGTATATGTCATGTAGTTAATATATTTTTTAGAAATCGATGTATTTATAGTAACACAAACCCATGAAAGAGATGCGCCTAAAAAATATATATTTCCCGTTTTTATAATTAAACTTTGATTAATGTTCCATATTTGTGTTATCAGAGAACTTCCAATCACAGCTAGTATCAATGCAAACCAATCTTTTTTAGGAATTCTTTTCTTAAATAATAATCCTAGGATTATTGTAGTTAGAATAGGATTTAATGTTGTTACTAAGACGCCTCCAGTAGAAGCATAACCATATTTTGTACCAGCAAAGTAAAATATATTGTAAAAGGTTATTAAAGAAGCATTAAGGGTAATACTTGGAATACTTATCAATGGAGGAAGGATTGATACTTTCGAGATGATTAAGATCGGGAAAAAAAATAAAGCAGCAAAAAAAAATCTCCACAAAATTATAATTTCAACACTGTTATAATTTCCAAGGATTTTTCCATTAGTCCATGATAGACCCCAAGTCATCATAGCTAATACAAGAAGCATTTGAAATTTAAAATCTACATCTTTTTGCAGAGGCATGAATTACATTCTGAAAACGGGAGCTTTGTATTCAGAATTTGTATTATTCGTAGCTTCTAATGCCTGTTTTAATACTTCTCTAGTATCTAGCGGGTCAATAATACCATCATCCCACAGCCTTGAACTAGCGTAATAAGGGCTACCTTCTTTTTCATATTTCTCCTCAATAGGTTTTTTTAATTCTAAAATTTCTTGTTCTGAAATTTCTTCATTAATCTTAGCTAATTGATCCTTTTTTACGGATACCATTACACTAGCTGCTTGCATACCACCCATTACAGAAATCCTAGCATTTGGCCACATCCATAGAAACCTAGGTTGATATGCTCTGCCACACATTGCATAATTCCCGGCACCAAAACTTCCGCCAATAATTACTGTTAGTTTAGGAACATTCGCGGTGGCAACAGCTTGTACCATTTTTGCGCCATCTTTGGCTATTCCACCAGCTTCTGCTTTTTTTCCAACCATGAATCCCGTAATATTTTGAAGAAATAAAAGTGGTATCTTTCTCTGACCGCATATTTCAATAAAATGAGCACCTTTTAATGCAGTTTGACTTATCAAAACTCCATTGTTAGCAATAATTCCAATAGGGTTACCACCGATTTTTGCAAAACCTGTGACTAATGTTTTTCCATAATTCATTTTAAACTCTTCAAAATTTGAATCATCAACTATTCGAGCAATTATTTCATGTACATCAAATGGTTTTTGGTAACTTTTTGATAATATTCCATATATTTCTTCGACTTTTAATCGTGGCCCTGAATATTTATTTTTAATAATTTCTTTTTTAGGTAAATGATCAATAATACCACGCAATATCTTTAAAGCATCGTTATCATCTTTTGCGAAATGATCTGCAACCCCACTAATCCTAGTATGAAGCGTTGCTCCTCCTAATTCTTCAGCGCTAGCAACTTCACCAATAGCTGCTTTTACGAGTGGTGGTCCGCCTAAAAATATTGTACCTGTTTTATCAACTATAATAGCCTCATCACTCATTGCTGGTACGTATGCACCACCAGCAGTGCAAGAACCCATAACAGCAGAAAGTTGAGGTATTCCTTCGGCACTCATTTTAGCCTGATTAAAAAATATTCTTCCAAAATGGTTTTTGTCTGGAAAGACTTCATCTTGTTTGGGTAAAAATGCACCTCCACTATCTACTAAGTAAATACATGGAAGTTTATTCTCAAAAGCAATTTCTTGCGCTCTTAAATGTTTTTTTACCGTAATTGGATAATATGTTCCTCCTTTTACGGTTGCATCATTTGCAACTATAACACAAATTCTTCCATGAACATAAATGATGCCAGTAATTATTCCTCCTGCAGGAACAGAATCCTCATATAATTCATAACCAGCCAGAGGTGAAAACTCCAAAAATTTTGTATCTTTATCTTTTAGTAAATTTATTCGCTCACGAGCGGTGATCTTCCCTCGTTTAGTATGTTTTTCGATATACTTTAAAGGACCCATCTTTTCAATCTTTTCTAGAATTTTAAATAATTTACCTGATAATTTTTTATTATGATCATAATTAGTTACGTAATCTTCAGAAGATGTATTGACTTTGGTCTCTATGATTGGCATTTTTTCGTCTAAAATTTCGTTGCAATTATAGTAAAAATTACAATTCCCTAATTTTTACTTAAGAATTAGAAGTAATATTTTCTATTATCGACTATATCGGCATTATCTTTTAAATCATTAAGCCAATTTTGAAAATATTGATTTTGTTTTCTATTAAATAATGTACTTCGAATGAGATCCTTTTGCACTGTGTATTCCGTAGAGTCAAAACTTGATAATGCTTTAATTTGAATGATTGCATAACCTCTGTTTGTTTCTAAAGGTCCCAATATTTCACCTATCTCAGAGCTGAGGAGTGCTCCGGTAATTCTGCTATTTTTACCTATTGATGTGAAGCTTTGAGAAAGTGTCTTAACATCTTCTTTTATTATTTCAATTCCATCTTCAGGAGTTAGCATTTTTTCTAAAGTTAGCTTAGTTCCAGTTAAATCGATCAATATATCATTAGCTTTATCTAAAGAAAGAGCATCAATGTTCTCTTTTTCTAAGTTTAGTTCAACTTCTTTTTTTACTTGTTCTAATGATTTAAATCCTGGTGGTGTTATAGAACTCAACTGACAAATAATATAATAATCATCATTTTCTAGTATATCAGATATGTCACCCTTTTCATTTCTAAATGCGAACGTTATTGCAGAACGGATTCCACCAATTCCTGGGATTGAGTAATCTTCAGAATCAATATTAAGGTGCTCTTTTTCTTTTAGAATATGTTCTTCTAAAGCATTTTTGAATCCATTATCTTGCGCATCATAACTAAAAAGTGTTGCATCTCTTTTTAAATTTGAAAGAGATGTAGAACTAATTTCAGTTTTTAATAAAATATGAGAAGCTAAAACTTCTTTTTCACCATCTTCATTTGTTCTTATATCTCGAACTTGTATTATGTGAAAACCAAAATTGGATTCAACTGGTTTTATAATTTGATCTTTTTTTGATGCAAATGCTGCTTCTTCAAATTGCTTCACCATTTGACCTTTCTTGAACCATCCTAGGTCTCCTCCTTTTGTTCCTTGGTTACCTGGGTCCATTGAATATTCATTTGCTAGAGAAGAAAAACTTTCACCTGAATTTGCACGCGCGTATAGGTTTTCAGCAAGGTTTTTAGTATCTGCAGAATCTTGTTTCGACGGATCTTTTTTCCATGATACATATTGAATAGACCGAAGTTCTTCATGTCTATATTTGTCTTTTTCTTTTTTATATTTATTCTCTATCTCTTCTTCAGAAGGCTTTATATTCTGTTTGGATGTTTTTGATGCTGTAATATGTGCAGCGCTGATTGTATACTTAATATTTCGTTTAATAAATTCATTTTTTATATCAGTTTCTGTTATAACAATACTTTCATCAACTATTTTCTGTAGTTTGAAATTAGGAATGTATGTTTCTTTCATAAATGATTCAATTGGAGCCCATTCATCACCCTGAGGGTTATTTAATGCTTGTCGATACTTATTTAAGTCGAATTTATTATCTGTTTGAAAATTGGGATTCTGTTGAAGGAAAGGAGGTGGATTATTTTTCAAATGAAATATTACTTCCTCATTTGAAGCTGAAATTTCTAGGCGCTGAACTTCTTGGGTCACAAGAACATCCTGGACCAAGTTGTCCCATGCAGTACTTCTTGCTCTCTGTAATATGAGATCATTAATTGGTCTTCCAGATGCTCGTGCATTTTCGACTTGTTGATTTACTAAATTGTTAAATCTATCAGGAGAGATATTCACCTTATTGATTTGAGCAATAGTTGTTTGAGGGTTTACCCTTCCAATTAGTTGGTCCAGGATATTTGCTCCTCCAACTAGTCCTCCAATTGTCATGCTCAATAAGAACATCGCTAAAAGTGCCCAGAGAACAACATGCATCCTTTCTCTCATCGAAGTCATTAACGCCATAAAATAGCCTTTATATTTAAATTTATTGTTAAATGTTTTTAATTATCAAAATATAGACTTCAAATCTATAACACGGTAATTAATGAAACAATGAGCAAGAATAATTTAAAATTCTACCCAATATGATTTATTTGAGATATTACCTAATTTTAAATCTATTTAATCAACATAAAATATTTTTAAAAGATGAATATCCAAAATTTAGAAAAAAAAATTATAGAATGTCGTAAATGTAATAGGTTAGTCAGTTTTAGGGAGAAAATAGCTTTTGAAAAACGAAAGTCTTTCATGAAATGGGATTATTGGGGAAAACCAGTCCCTGGTTATGGTGATATTAATGAGCGTATTATGATTTTAGGTTTAGCACCTGCAGCTCATGGAGGCAATAGGACAGGGAGAGTGTTCACAGGCGATAAATCTGCAGATTTTCTATTTAAATGTTTACATCATGTTGGACTCGCAAATCAATCAAACTCTGATTACAGGCAAGATGGACTTAAACTGAAAGGCTATATGACTGTTGCTGTAAAATGTGTTCCTCCCGGAGATAAGCCAACACCTGACGAAAAAATAAACTGTGAACCTTTTCTTGCGCAAGAATTTAAAATTATGCCTCATTTAAAAGTTATTGTTGGTTTGGGAAAAATTGGATTTGATTCGTGTCTTAAATTCATAAAAAAATCGTATCCAATTAAAATGAAAGATTTCAAATTTGGCCATGGTGTTAGGTATGAACTTCCGAATGGTCTAATCTTGTTTGGTTCATTTCACCCTAGTCCTAGAAATGTAAACACGAGAAAGTTAACTTTTGAAATGATGGTCAAGTTTTTTGAAACTTTAAAAAAGGATATTTCATAATGAGATTGATAATTTTAAACCTAGTTCTTTTATCCTCATTGTTTGGCATATGGCTAACTCAAGAACAAGCTGTCTTAAGCCCTCCTTTCAAAACAGCTTCTTTAGGATGGAAAATTAACTATCCATTTGATGACTCCTACATAATAAGAGGGGATGGCGATAAATGGAAGTCTTGGTTTCGAGTAGATTTATTAACAGATGATACAACACTATTTCTTGATGACTCTACTTTTAACTATAAAGGTGATGATTTATATGTGAGTGATTTTATTTTTTCTAAAAATGGTAACAAAATATTAATAAAGACAGATTCAAAGCAGATTTGGCGACATTCAACTGAGGGTACATACTATGTTTATGATAGAATATCAGAACATCTGATGCCTCTAACGGAAGATAATTCTAAATTAAGAAATGTAAAGTTTTCTCCAGATGAAAAGAACATAGCTTTTATAAAGAGTGACAATAACATTTATGTTTTTAATATTCAAACAAAAAGGCAAAAAAAGCTAACAACAAGTGGATCAGAAACAATTTCAAACGGACACTTTGGATGGTTGTATGAAGAAGAATTAACTGGTTTCGATGGCTACAGGTGGTCGCCTGATAGTGAAAATATAGCATATTGGGAAGAAGATGAATCTAAGGTCCCCGAATATTCACTCATAAATGATTTAGGTTTATATCCGAAAGTTACAAAAATAAGATATCCTAAGGTTGGGCAAACTAATCCATCATTACGAATAGGGGTAATCAGGGTTAAAGGGGCTGGGAAAAAATGGATTTCAGGAGCTTTTACTAATGATGATTACTTACCATGGATGGAATGGGTGAATAATGATAGATTAGGTTTTACTAAAATGGGTAGAAGGCAAAAAAAATGGGATTTATTTATTTCTAACAAAGCAAATGGAAGTTCTCATAAAATACTATCAGAATCAGACCCTAACGGCTGGGTAGATAACCATGGGGAAATATATTTTTTAAAAGATGGAAAGGTATTATGGATATCGGAAAATTCGAAGTTTAAGCATATTTGGATCTCGAAGCATTCAGGCTCTAAAAAATGGGCTTTAACTGAGGGAGAATGGGAAGTATCAAAAGTTGTTTATATCAATGAGAAAGAAAATGTAGTTTATTTTATTGGAAATAAGGAATCTGTTTTTGACCAGAATTTGTATTCTATCAGACTAGATGGCACTGATTTAAAGCTCCTTACAAGGGAAGCTGGATTTCATAATGTTGAGGTTACAAATAGCGGGAAATATTTTATTGACTCTTATTCAAGCTCAAAAAATCCAATGAAGATAGCTCTCAGAGAACTAAAAACTGGTAAAACTATAAGAGTATTAAAAGAAACAGACGTTCAACAATACGTTAAATACGAATGGTCATATCCTAATATTACTAGCTTTAAAAGTTTAGATAAAAGTGTTGATTTATATGCTAGTATTATTTTTCCACCCGATTTTTCAAAAAATAAACCATATCCTGTTATTATTCATGGTTATGGTATGCCTGGAACGCAATTAGTTTGGAATAAATGGGGAAAAACTTTTGACCAATATCTTGCGCAGCAGGGTTATATAGTTTTTTCAATGGATACAAGAGGGATGAGTGGTCGTGGAGAAGATTTTAAAAACTATAGTTACGGAGACATGGCAAAATACTTAGCAGGAGACCAAATAGCTGGTATAAAATATCTAACAAGTAAAAAATATGTTGATAAAAGTCGTATCGGCGCTTGGGGTTGGAGCGGAGGTGGTTATTTTACATGTTTAATGCTAACAAAAAATGCAGAATATTTCAAAGCAGGTGTCGCAATTGCTCCGTGTACAGATTTTAGACTTTATGACACGGCTTATACGGAGAGATCAATGGGGCTACTTTCTGAAAATAAAAAAGGATATGATTCAACGAATACTCTAAATTGGATAAATAAGATGAAAGGTAAGCTACTAATAATGCATGGATCTGAAGACGATAATGTTCACTCACAACATACAACTCATTTCATTAATAAGGCCCTAAGAGCTAATAAGAATGTTGTTTGGCATCAATACCCAGGTAGAAACCATGGTATCTACGGAGGTGGAGCAAGAAAAGATCTCTATAATAAGATGATAGAGTTTTTCAGAGAAAACCTGTAAAATCATTTATATATATATGTTTCTATTTTAATTCATTTAAACTGTAAATTTCACTATGTTTAAGGAATATAATTAAAAACAAAAAATAGTGTTAATAAATATGAAAAATTCATTTATCGCTTCTTTCTTTTTTACCTTGGCTATTCTAGGTGCACAAAACTATAAAAATGTTGAAGCTTATCAAGATGGCCTAAGTATCACAGTAAAATATGATATGTCAGGAGAACTATTTAGAGGAGACCAGGTCGCTCTTACATTTTCCATTGATGGAGGAAAGTCATACTCCTTTATTAAAGATGCAGAAGGTGATTTGGGGGCTAAAGTTTTACCTGGTAAAAATAACGAGATTAACTGGTTATTAATTGATAAAGATTTTATTGTAGGTAAAATTCTAAATTTTAGGATTGTAACAATTCCAGAAGGGATGGCTTATGTTGATGGTGGTCAATATACTCGTGTTAATATAAACGCCAAGAAAAATGAAAAGTCCGAACATACAGTTGCTCTTGGTAGTTACTTAATTGATAAAACTGAAGTAACTCAAAGAGAATATCGGCATGTAATGGGTAAATTTGCTTCTGATTATTCAGGATGTATGGAATGTCCAGTAGAAAATGTTTCTTGGTATGATGCGATGGACTATGCAAAAAAAATAGGCAAACGGCTTCCTACTGAAGCAGAATGGGAATTTGCAGCTAGAGGTGGTAAGAATTACAACAAATCTAATTCCTATTCAGGTTCAAATAAGATTAATGATGTTGCATGGTTTTTAGCTAACACTGACAGTAAGCAGCCAGTTGGTAAAAAGAAGCCAAATGAACTTGGTATTTACGATATGAGTGGTAATGTTTGGGAATGGTGTTCCGATTGGTATCATGACGACTATTTTCAAATTGCCAGCAAAACTAATCCTACAGGACCAGATTATGGGACTGAAAGAGTTGTTCGAGGAGGTTCTTGGTTTAGTAATGATGTTTTTTGTGATGTCACAAGGCGTTACAAATTAAAACCAGATTATAGAGATACAAATTTTGGATTTAGGTGTGTCAAAGATTTATAAAATAAGCGGATAAAATACTATGTATTACATAAAAAAAATTGTTCCAATCGTACTAATTACCATTTTTTATAGTTGTAGTTCTTCAAAGCCGAAAGCTACGATACAATTATCGAAAAATAGTAAAAAGATGAATACTCGTCCTTCTGAGATCAAAAAAAATATTTATCCTTCTTCTCAAAAAGCTAATGTACAAAAAGATAATAAGTTGAAAAATTGGCAGAAAGTGGATTTCGATAAATTAGAATCTGACTACTTTTCGAACTCGGTCAAAACAGATACAAATAAAAATAAAATTGAGATTAGTCAAAATAAAATAAAAAACTTAGAGACTTTACCCGAAAAAGTAAGTACAAAAACGAAGATTGAAACTATCCCCCAATTAAACACTAATCTTAAAAATGGTTATAGTAACTCATTGCGCGTCAAAACAGTTTATGAAATTGCTACAGAGACACAACCAAATCTTTTTCTTCCTCATGATGAATTTGAAACAGCCAGAGAATATAAGACAAGAGTAACTGAACAAGTCAAGTTGATGAAAGAAATTGTCCTAATGACATCACAAAAAATGGACATCAGAAATGCACAGAGAATTAAAATTGCTAAAGAAAAAGAACTTAAAAAAGTTTCTCTAATCCAATCATTAATGGCAGAATCTTCTTCAAATCTTGAGTTCTCACCCAATGATATCGGAAGATATAACCCAGAAAAAGAGACTTTCCCCGTAGTTCTTCATGATGTTCAATATCAAATATCGGTTCCAAGAGAAGAGGCTAGAACATTTAAAGAAAATTTTGAGTTGATAAAAATTAGAGGAATAAAACAATTAAAGCCTAGATATGACATATCCATTACGGCAAAAAAAGCACATATAAGAAGTCGTCCAAATGGATCTATAATTGGAATAGCTAGTAATGGTGATATATTTGAACATGTCCAAGATGAAGATGAATGGCATAAGATCAACTTTAAAGGGCAATTTGGATTTACCCATCAAAATAATGCTGATTTGAAGTTAGTGGATATTGCAAATGAATATGAATATCTTGATTTAGTGGCAATACATCCGACTACCGGTTCACTTTTCACAATGATATCTGTCGACGAATTAGTAAAAGCTCCTCTAAACCTAGCTTCAAGAAAAATATCTGAGTCAGGCTTAGTTGATGGACCTTAGAAAAACTTAGAAAATATGGGGCTGTAGCTCAGTTGGGAGAGCGCTTCAATGGCATTGAAGAGGTCATCGGTTCGATCCCGTTCAGCTCCACTTTAAATTATAAATTATATGATATTGATTTTTATAAAATATATTAGATCTTTTATATTTTATTTTATCTTATTCTATTCATTTATTACCTGCAATAAACATTCGGGAAGATATTATCTAAATCATCTTATAGAGCGGGATGGTCTTTTCTTCTCACAATTTGAAAATAAAAAAGTTTTTGGTGAATTATACGAATACTTTACTTTTAAAAATCAAGCTCGTAAAGAAGAATATGTTGGGCTTATCACAATAAATGGAAAGGTTGGGATCTGGACACGTAGATGGAATAATGGCATTAAAAAGTCATCTGGTGAGTATATCAATTCAAAAAAAGAAGGTTTATGGAAAGATTGGAATGAAAATGGAAAGCAGGTTTATCAAACATTCTATGAAAATGGAAGGGTTATCTACCTGTTTAATTGCTTAACCGAGAAATGTTTGTAAAAAAATAAAGTCAATCTTTTTTTAATATTTACTTATCCAGTATTTAGTCCTTTTTAAATAATAATCAGGCTCTCTTGGTTCATAATCATCATAATTAAAATTATTATGTTTCTTATAAATTGCCGGTTCAATTTGTGTCCCTTCATGCCATTCATTAAAAGATGTAATGCTTAAAATATCAGGTTGAGTTTCTAGTGCACTTTTGAACATTTTATCATAGTAAATACCTCCTTCTCTTTTTTTAAGATTAACTTTATTCCAGGGTCTTACTTTTTCGTCGTTGTAACCTGGTCCAATCGAAGGAATGAAAATTTTATTATTTGTTTTGGCCCATTCCGATAGAAAACTCCAATTTACAGTTGAAGAGCCATATGTAAATCCATTACTCGCAAAATAAGTATAAAAACCATCAAAACCACTGTTTCTAAAGAATGTACTATCTTTCTCTTCAACCCATAGGCCTATAAAATTTGAGTCATATTTAGATTCTCTTATTGATTCATCACCATTAGGTTGAAGTACTTTAGCCCAATCTTCTTGAGGTATTAAATAAGAATCATAAATATAAAACAAGGGCTTGTCTTTGTATCTATAGAAAGCATTATGATTTCCATATGTGTCAATCAAATATTTAACCATTTCAACGGTAGAAAATGCTGTTCTATTTTTTACCGGTTCAATATGAAAATTAACTTTGAGTCTATATTTATCAGCAGCATCCATAATCGCTTTTATATTCAAATCTTCAAAAGATTCAATACCCCACCATGATATGGATATAGTGCCTACTCCAGATTGTAGAATCATTCTCATGTGATTATCAATAATAACAGTATCATTACTGCTATACGTTCCAAGTCTTGGATAAAAATTAGCACCAATATTTTCTTTACCATCATAAGGAGGAATATTATCCCAAGTTCTATCACTCCAATGAGGTAAAACATTATGATTCCAATGCCTATAATCTTTGTCAAACTGAGGGTTTCCGTACCAGTTGTAATAAAAAATATGAGTATTATATTTGTTAAGGTTTTTATTAAAAGTCAAAATATTATCCCTGGTTAAATAGACGAAAATGCATAATAAAAACAAAATGCTTATTGATGCGATTTGAATACTTTTTATATTAAATTTTATCATAATATAAATTATATAATTATATTTTTGATTTATTAATTTTTTTAAAACTTTTTACAGTAAAATAATCTAGACTAAATATTCTTTTGAAAACTTCTACAGATACGCCATTTATATTTCCAAGAACTGGAAAAGCTGTAAAAAATAGAAGTGTACTCGCTGCAATGACTAACAAGCAAAGCCACCCTAATGGAACCATATCATCAACAGAATTAAAATGGTTAGTTAGAAGGGCTAAAGGAGGCTTTGGAATAATTACAACTGCGGCTGTTCATGTTTCAAAAGAAGGGCAAGGATGGGAAGGTGAGATTGGTCTATATAGTGATCAGCATATTAAAAAGTTAAAAAATCTTACTTCTGAAATCAGAAAATATAATAGTCTTAGTTTTGCTCAATTATTTCATGGTGGTCAACGTGCTCCTCAAAAAATAACTGGAAAAAAGCCAATATCTGCAAGCGTTAATAAAACACAATATTCATTAGATGGTGAGAGTAACTCTGCAAACAAACAGGAAATAAAAAAAATTATAAGAGACTTTACCAATGCAGCACTAAGAGCTTATAAATCAGGATTTGATGGTATTGAATTACACGGTGCTCACGGCTATCTATTGGCACAATTTTTAGGAATTAAGACTAATAGAAGGTCTGACGAATATGGAGGTTCAATAGTAGAAAGATCAAAAATTATATTTGAAATTTATAAATCAATTAAAAAAATTGTACCTGAATCTTTTATTATAGGAATTCGTATTTCACCGGAAATAAGTGATATGGGTATCGATTTAAGAGATACGATATCTTTAGTTAATCATCTTGCGAAATTAGATTTAGACTTTATACATATTTCATGTTGGGATATAAATGCAAAATCTAAAAAATATATCAATAGCGATTTAACTCTTACCGAATGGATTACAAAATCAATTAAAAATCTTCCTCCAATTATCAGTACTGGGAATATTTGGACTCTCAATGATGTTAATGATGTTTTAGATCAAGGGGCCTCACTTTATGGGGTAGGTAGGGCAGCAATACCTTACCCTGATTTTTCAAAATTAATAGAAGAAGAGAATTTTAATCCATCGAAAGGTCCTTTTACGTACGATGAGCTAAGAAATGTGGATGTTGGTGATGTCTTTATAGATTACTTGAGGTCCTGGAAAGGTTTTATTATTGATAAACCTTAATTCAGGCGATGTTTATGCAATCCTGACTGCTTTTTGCTGGTCTTTTGCAGTTATTTTATTTGATATTTCATCTAAAAAATTAAATAGTCTTCAAATGAGTTTTATAAAAAACTTTATTGGAGTTTTAGGGTTTATTCTTACAGTAATTATTTTAAATCTCCCACTTCCTGATTTCTCAATAAAAGAAATTATATCATTACTCTTCAGTGGTTTTATAGGTGTTGCGGTAGCTGATTTACTTTTCTTAAACTCTCTAACAAAACTTGGGTCTGGATTATCTGCTATTGTTGCAACTATTTATTCTCCAATAATTTTTTTATTTTCATTTTTAATGTTTGGTGAAACTATATCTACCGAAACTTATATTGGTGGAGTATTAGTAATATGTGGTATAGGTATATCGACTTTTAGAATGCCTATTATAAAAGATAAAAAAATTATTTTATTTGGAGTTATTTTTGGAATATTTGCACAAGTACTAACCGCATATTCAGTACTTCTTGTTAAGCCCATTATGAAAGAACACTCGATAATTTATATAGCACTATATCGTTTCAGTATTGGTCTTTTTTGTACTCTTCTATTCCTTCTTTTTAAGACAAATTTGGTTGATGTTTTTAAAACGTTAAATCGAGGTCTTAATACAATTACAATAATATTAGGGTCATTTTTGGGAACATACCTATCTGTGATCTTTTGGCTGGCAGGATTTAAATACACTATTTCAGGAAGAGCAGCTATTTATAATCAACTATCAACAATTCTTATAATTGTGTTGGCTTTTTTTATTTTAAAAGAACCTATGTCAAAAAAAAAATGGTTTGGTGTGCTTTTATCTATAACGGGTGCTTTATTAGTTAGTCTTAGTTAAAAAACATTCGAGGATCTCCAAGAAAATTTCAGCCATTTTCAATAGATTTTTTAGATAGTTAGGTCTTTTATAATCATATTTTTAGGTCTCTTTGTATCATAAAAAATTATACATTTCACTATGATTTTTGATCAGAAATCCTAAGGTATCAATCGGACTTTCATTTACTTTTTTATTGGTACTACATTAATTAAAGGTATATTATGCTTAAGTATCTACAATATTATATTTCTTCAGTAACCTTATTAGTTGGGTTTTACCTTATCAATAATGGCGAATATTATCCAACAGCATTTTTAATCGGGTTTTCACTTTTTATTATTTTAGGTGATCATTTTTTGGCAAAGGATAAATCTATTGATACCTTTGATTTTCCTTTTTTTCTCAACTTTCCAATTTATTTAAACTCACTACTTTTATTATTTTTCACGTTTAATGTTGTTTGGATCTTCAGTGATAATCAGATTGTCTGGTTTTCTGATTTTTTAAACTATCTCTTGAAAACTGATGTGTTACACATGAAAATTACTCTAAATATTTTAGATAAAGCTTCCCTTATAATGATTTTAAGTTTGTTTACTGGTATAATGGGGACAGTCCCGGGCCACGAGCTTATTCATCGAAAAAAAAATAGATTTGATCAATTTATTGGAAAATTACTTTTGTCATTATCTTGGGATTGTACTTTTGCCATAGAGCATGTTCATGGACATCATAAAAATGTAGGTTATGAAAAAGATCCTGCCACAGCAAAAAGAAACCAAAATATTTATAGATTTGTTTTAAATGCTATTATAAAAGAGCATAACGATGCGTGGAATATTGAGTTAAAAGAATTAAAGAGAAGAGGCTTAGGTTTAATAACTTTTAAAAATAATATGATTATGGGGTATATAAGAAGCCTTGCTCTCTCTCTTATTATTTACCTTTTTGGAGGGATTTTCAGCTTGTTCTGCTTTATTATATGTTCTTTTATTGCAAAAGCTTTTTTAGAGGTTATAAATTTCACAGAGCATTATGGCCTTGTTCGTGAATTGGGTAAGCCGGTCGAGAAAAGACACTCATGGAATTCAAACAGTAGAGTCAGTAGTCTCTATTTATATAACGTCACTAGGCATTCATCTCACCATGAAAAAGTATCTCTTAAATATTGGGAACTTGATCCTTATTCTAACAAAGCACCGATGTTACCATTTGGATATCTATCAATGTTATATCTTGCAATTTTTTTACCAAAATTATATCATAAAACGATGCGCAAAAATCTTAAACATTGGGACAATAATTTTGCAACCATTGAAGAACAAAAAATTATTAAGTTTCAACTAAAAAATACCATAATTTGAACTTATGGTAAAATTATAAACATTAAAATGTATACATTAACTACAAATAAGAAATTACGTTTAGCAACATTGTGCATTTTATATTTTGCCCAAGGATTTCCATGGGGTTTTATGCTCACAGCACTTATTTCTTTCTTAGCCTCGAAAGGTTTAACAATGGTAGAATCAGGTCAATTAGCTGCAATGGCATATTTACCATGGACATTTAAATTATTCTGGGGTCCTTTAATTGATTCATTTGGTTTTCGCGCAATGGGGAGGAGAAGACCTTGGATAATTTTTGCACAAATAGGTATGCTTCTTACCTTGTTGATGATGTGCTTAATTGGAGACTTACTTAATAATTTATATTTATTGGGTTGGATGTTTTTCTTACATAATTGCTTCGCATCTCTCCAAGATGTAAGTACGGATGCTCTTGCTGTTGATATCTTAAAACCTGAGGAGCAGGGCACTTTTAATGGCAGTATGTGGGGTGCTAAAGTAATCGGTACCGGTTTTGGAGCTGTTGTTATGGGAACAGTTCTATCGTCTCATGGTTTGATATTTGCAATTCTTTCTCAGGCCTTTATTATGGGCTTAATTATACTTTTTCCACTATTTATTAAAGAAAGAGAGAATGAAAAAAGGTTTCCTTGGAGCGGAAACCAAGTTAAAGTTGAAAAAGAATCTAACGTTAGAAACCCTCTAATTATATTAAAAGACTTATTGAAGGCTTTTTCAATGAAACCTGCTTTTTTTGCTGGTCTTTTTATTCTATTCTCAGCCGTGAATCAAGGTGTTAATAGTGCAATTCTTCCTGTTTTTTATACTAATACCTTAGGATGGGACCCAGCTACATATTCACAAATATCTGGAGGTCCTGGAGCTTTTTTAGAGTTTTTAGGTGCTATTTTGGGTGGTGTCTTAGCAGATAAATATGGTAGGAGAAGAATTTTCTTTATGGGATGGGGTAGTTTTTCAATTCTGTCTGGTTTATTCGGAGTATCAATTTTAGGTTACGAACAGGTTCCATATTGGATTCAACTTTCATATTTAATTGTTTATCCCGCTTTTATTGCAATTGGTACCGTTGCGATGTTTTCATTAGCGATGGCATTATCTTGGTCAAAAGCATCGGCAACAATGTTCACCTCATATATGGCTATTTCAAACTTATCTGTTGTTTTGGGAACTAAGTTAATTGGTCCATTAACAAAATATTTTACGACGGGTAATATTTATATATTGATGATGTTTTTTTGTTTATTACCGGTTTTTCTATTAAAGCATATGAATCCTGAATCAATTATAAAATTGAAAAAAAATAGCTCCAATTGAAAATAAAAGAATAATGAATTTTTTACTATTTTCAATTATTAATAATGTTTTCAACTTATTACAATTATTAATCATGATAAGAGTAGTATTAAGTTGGATAGATCATGATCCTTACAACCAATTTATTAAGCTACTTTATAGCATTACGGATACAATTCTTGAACCAATAAGAGATTTAATCCCTCTGCAGGCTTCTGTAATTGATTTTACACCGATGGTAGCTTTTGTTCTAATAGGTTTTATCAAGAATATATTATTATCCTTCATTTAAAATATTTTTAAGGTTTATAAAATGTTACTTAAAATCTTAAAAAGTTATCAAAACTTGCCTAAAAACATTCACATGTTGTTCTTTTTAGAGTTTAGCTTGAGTTTAATTCATGTTGCATTTATACTTATTTTAAATATTTATTTAAGAAAAAAAGGTTTTTCTGATCCAGAAATTGCTTCACTTAATTCATTAAGATTTATGAGTGCTTTAGTTTTTGCTCTTCCACTTGGAATCTATATACGCGGAAAAAAATTAAAACCTTTTTTTATTAGTTCTGCTATAATGGTTCCTTTAACAAGCATCTTAATCATTCAATCAATTCATTTTGATTTAAACTCATTGATAAAGTTTTCTTTCTTACTTTGGGGCTTGGGTATAATGTTGATGAGAGTCTGCTCGTTACCATTTATCATCAGACATACAAATTCAAATAATAGCACTGAAGCACTTTCATTAATTGCAGCGACATGGAGTCTATCAACAATTATTTCAGGTTTAGTTATTAGTGGTACAAGTTGGATAAATAATATTTTTTTTGTGGATGTAAATTATTTAGATGAACGAAAAGTTCTTCTTATTATAACCTTTATTGGTCTAAGTGGAATATATTTTTCTCTTAAAATTGATGAAAAAAACCCACTCGATACTAAAAAATCTAATTTTCTAAATATTCATAAAAATTATGATTGGAATCTGATTTTTAAAGCAATATCACCATTAATTTTAATTTCAATCGGTGCAGGGCTTACAATCCCTTTCGTAAATTTATTTTTTAATTCGGTTTTTAATCTTAGTTCAAGCCAGTTTAGTATGATGGGTAGTTTAACGGGAATATTAGTTTTTATTTTCTCTTTATCCGTACCGTTATTAAGAAAAAAGTTTGGTTATTGGATGACTATTGTAATTGTGCAAAGTATTGCAATATTGTGTTTGGTTTTAATGGCATTAACAGAAATATACGCTGATTATGAATTTGCACTTCTTGTTGCAATTTTAGCTTATGTATTACGACAACCATTAATGCATATGGCACATCCTGCTTCTAATGAATTAATGATGAATTATGTAGGAAAAAAAAATCAAGAACTGATTAGTGCATTAAGTTCGAGTTTATGGAGTGCTTCTTGGTTTTTTAGTGCAAAAATTTTTGAATGGTTAAGGTTACTTAATTATAATTACTATAAAATATTCTTAATTACAGCATTGCTATACACTATTGGGGTTGTTTTATTTTCCATACTCATTAGAGATTTTAATAAAAGAATTATAAACCATGAGATTAAAATATCTTAAAAGAAGTTTGTGTAGAAAGTTCTACCAAAGCACTAATAGCTCAAAAAGAAGGTGCTGATCGTATTGAGCTATGTAAAAATTTAGACGAAGGTGGTTTAACACCTAGCTTTTTAGAAATTAAAAAATCTTTTGACTTACTAACTGTACCTTTAAAAGTAATGATTCGATGCAGACCGGGTAATTTCTTTTACAACAAAGAAGAAATAGATAAGATGCTTGAAGATCTCCAAAAAATAAAGAATCTAGGGATTAAAGAAGTCGTCTTTGGCGCAATAGATGAAAATTATCAAATTAATATTTCAACTATGAAAATTATTGCAGATGAGGCATATCCAATGTCAATTACTTTTCATAAAGCTATTGATCTAACACTTAGTATAAAAAAAGAATTAAAGAAATTATCTAAAATAGAGAATGTAAAGAGTATTTTGACCTCTGGTGGCAAGAATACTGCAGAGGAAGGAGAAAGCCTACTTAAGGAGCTAGTTATTGAATTCAAAGGGAAATTTGAAATAATTGTAGCAGGTTCCGTGACCCAAAATAATCTTCAATATCTACATAAAAGAATTAACGCTAATGAATACCATGGTAGGAATATTTTAAAAAAAGTTTAATTTATTTTTCTTTTAATCATTCAGACCCTGAATAAAAAGATTATTTAATTCGCCATTAACAGTTAAGATAATCGAAGATCCTTTTCGATTTAGTTTTTTATTATTTTCTTTTTCCCAATTTCTAATATATTTCCTCACTCCCAGTGCAATTGGGTTAATCATAATTTGGGTATCACTTAGTCTAATTACTGGTTTAAGACTATTATTTTGTCTAATACTAAAATTAGCTAAGATCGAGATTTTCAAAAATGGTGTATGTAATTTTAAGCTTGCATCTCCTGTGAGTTGGTTGATTAAGTTAATATCAATTTCAAATAACCTTACTTTCAAAGAGTTATTCCAAATACCTAACTTTTTTAATATTGCTTCAATTTCGGGTTCTTTAATTAAGTCTTCGGGAATCTTAATTTCAAAATTCCGTATTTTAAAGTTGCTTTTAAGCTGTTGAATAATTGGTGTATTTGAAAACGAGCCTTCAAAAATAAAGTCATTCACATCTAATTTTAAAATTGGAAGTTTGATATGAATTTTATCTTTTAATTCTACTCCAGGTATAGCAGTGAAATTCAAATTTTCTAACTTAAAAAGACCTTTTTTTATCTGAACATTAAAATCGCTATTTTTTGGATTAACTGAGAAACTCACATTTGATGAAAAGTATTGTGTGATTTTTTGGATTTTAAAATCGTAATTCCATTCTATTTTTGGCGTACTTAATAGTGAGTCTAAAAAAGGACTGTTTTGGAATTGTTCTTCTTCCCAATTATAGGTAATGGAATCACTGTTAGTATCGATGTTCAAGTATGATGGTTTAGCCGAAATATTTTTTGGAAGATTAAGACTATATACCCAATTACTTTTATTAAAAGGATGTTTGTTTAAGTCGATATATTTTTTGATATCGAGTTCATTGAGGTTCTCTGGAAATAATTTATAATCAATAAAGTATAATTCAGTTGCTGAAACTATTTTATTAATTCCATCTTTAGGTATGGATTCTCGGTTTTTAAACATTTTAATTTTTTCTTCAATTATCCAGTTTTTAGTATTTAGCTTTGAATTATATTCAAGATTATTAAGAACTAATTCTGGACCAATGATTTGAATCTCTGAAATGTAACCTTCTGACTTATATTTATTTTTTATATCAATTTTAGAAAAGCCGATAGAATAATCCTGAATTGAAAGAAAATGAATATCCAACTTACTTTGATCTGGGTTCCATGAGCTTTGTAAATTATCAAAGTAAAGTCTGAAGTTTTGTAGATTGAAATCTACTTTACTCTCAGCCTGAGCCATCAAAATTAAATTGGTAGTAAATAATAAAAGAAAATATTTTAACATAAAAATTTTAGACAACATTTGATAATGGTTTAACAAGAATAATTTATTTCTACCTTAATGTAATAAAATTTAATAAATAAACATAAAATAGAAAATCTGCAAAATAGAGGTGTTTTATTTTTGCGACTACTGATGATTATATTTCCATCTTATTTAAGGAAAAAATTATTAGATAAGTTAGAAAGTTTAGTATTTTTAGTGATACATAATATGCTAAATATTTGTTTTTTATGAAAACGTATACAAAAAAAAATAATAGAAAAGTTGTTTACTCTACGGATTCGATTGGAATCGAAAAGTTTACACAAGAATTTGAAACAGATATTAAACCTTCTGAACAAAATATCCGTCTACACCTTGAGCGAAAAAGTGGCGGTAAAATTCTCACTGTAATTAAAGGACTTGCAGAATCTTCAAGTTCCTTGAGCCTTCTATGTAAAGAATTAAAAAAAATATGTGGCGTAGGAGGAACGGTTAAAAATAAAGAAATTTTGATTCAAGGAAATAAAAGAGAAATAATAAAAAAAATATTAACTGATAAAAATTATAATGTCAAATTAAGTGGTGGTTAGATGATTTCAGCAAATTTTAAAAATTCAATTATTTATTTATTTATTTATTTATCATTTTGGTCTTGTACTGAAACTTCTGCAGGATCATTTACAATGGTACTATCAGGGAGTGTTCATGGTCAATTAGACCCTTGCGGATGAAAAAAAAATCCTCTAGGCGGTCTGTCTAGACGAATTGTAAAAATTAATGAAATAAAAGAAAATGGAATAGACCCTCTTATTTTAGATGCTGGAGACATCTTTTTCAGTTCATCTAATATTAATGACGTTAATAGAAAATCTGAAATGTTCAGAGCACAATCAATCATTGATGGATATGATAGAATAGGATGTGATGCAATCAATACAGGGCATTATGAATTATTAAATGGGCTCAAATTTTTCAGAGATATAGAGGAAAGAACTGATATTCCTTTTATTTCATCAAATTTAAAAGACTCCAAAACAGAAGAACTTCTTCTTAAACCTTATGTGACGTTTCAAAAAGATGGTCTCGAAATTGGTGTGATTGGTGTAACAGATAATTTACCTGATACTTCAAAACAAATTTTAGCTGATGATTATATTGAAGCTGGAAATAAGTACATTGATCTAATTTCAAAAAAAGTAGATATTGTTGTGCTTTTAGTAAATTGTGATAGAGGTAAGCAATCTAGTCTTGCTACTGACTTTCCAAATGCTGATTTTATTGTGACTAGTGGAAGTACAAATATGACTCGAGCAAATACACCACAAGAAAAAAATGGACCTCAAGTCTACTCTTGTGGAAAGCAGGGTAAATATCTTGTGACATTAGACATAGAACTAAAAGATAAAAATAAACCATTTATTGATGTTTCTGCAGAAGAAAAAAAACTAAAACAAATCAGTAAAAGGTTTGAGCGACTGCAAAAGAAAGATCCCTCAAAAACTTTGGTGGATCTCTATGCAGATCAATCTAACGTACTGAAACTTATTGAAGGTTATAAAAAAGATGAACTTATATCAAAAAACTTAATAGAAAATTCAGTAAATAAATTAAAATACAAAACTATAGGTCTTAGTAGAAAAATAAAAGATGACCCAGAAATGTTGAATTTCGTTAATAGTTCAATTGAAACCTGTGCTTTATTAAAACCAAAATCTAAAAATAAAAATATTTTGAAAAATCAAGTAAAGAAGACACCCCATGACCATTCTAGTCATGATGGGCATAATCATTAAAATTTTGAGCCTTATGAATTTAAAAAATCAGCTAATTTTTTTAATAGTTATTCCTTCTGCTATATCTCTTATTTTTAATCTTTTTAATAGTGATGGTTTATCCTTAATCGCTACCCCAATTGAAAAAATTAATAGTTATACGGATGTTTCAAACTCCTCTAATGCTTCTGGAATAAGAGAAATTGATATTTCTATGGCAATTAAGTTTCACGAGGAGAATACTCTTTTTGTCGATGCAAGGTCAGAAGAATATTTGTATGATGGTATAATACCTGGATCAATTTATAGTGATGATATTGATAGTTTAAGTACCCAAATAGAAAGTCGAATTGGTTTTGACTCTCCATTTATTATTTATTGCAGTGATGATGACTGCGGATCGAGTGAAGACCTTGCTTATGAACTACAAGATTTTGGATTTACTAATATACTTGTCTTCTCAGGAGGATGGAAACTCTGGACTGAGTCTGGAAGAAAAATTCAAACATATGAATAAAGTTAATCCATATATAATCCTATCCATGAGAATTCTCACTGGCATGGTATTTATAATTGCTAGTTATGATAAACTTTTAGATCCACAACAGTTTTCAAGAGATATTTCTAACTATCATTTTATTCCATTTGGTTTAGAAAATACAGTTGCAATAGTTCTGCCCTGGATTGAGTTATTTATTGGATTAGGGTTAATCTTGGGAATAATGATTGATGGTTCTGTACTCATAAGTGGTGTTCTATTAATAATGTTTAATTTTTTAGTTATTCAAGCAATGCTAAGAGGATTTAACATAGAATGTGGGTGCGGATTAAAAGAAGGTGAAATGATTGGACTTCAAAAGCTTGCTGAAAACTTCACATTACTATTTATCTGTTTTATGATTTACTCCAACAAGGTTAGAATATTTGAATTTTTTCCAAAATCACCATTGTCTAAGTAGATATCAAATCATAATTTTGTAAGCATTAATCAATAAGTAATATTTAATTGCGAGAGTAGCTCAGCTGGTAGAGCATCACCTTGCCAAGGTGGGGGTCGCGAGTTCGAATCTCGTCTCTCGCTCGAAAAAAAGCCTCTAAAGAGAGGCTTTTTTTATTTAATTAATATCCCTAATCTATGATATGAAGCAAAGTATATTGATATCACTAATCATATTGTTACCTGGATGTGATCTAGATGAAAGCCCTCCACTCGCACCTATTCAAGTACGTGGATATTTTACCATGTCTGAACCTATCGCGCGAATTAATATCGCTTGGGAAGCACCATTAAATGATGATGTTAAAGAATATCATATTTTTAAATCCAAGGATAATGGTTTGTCTTTTGACTCATTGGGCTTAGTCCTTGAACCAAACACTTTATTTAGTGACACATCAATTACTTGGATGGAAAGCTTCGGATATAAAGTTCGTGCAAAAGATTATTCAACTAACATTGGAGAATTTTCAGATTCCATATTTATTAAATGCTTCAAACCAGGAGGTAATTGGTTGCTTTCTGGATCTGATTCTACAGAACTTTGCATAAACTCGATTACTTACCAAACAGAAGAATCCTTTCAATTGAATTTACAAAGTGAATTTATCAATGATACACTCAGAATAATGGACTTTCCAAGTATTCAATTAGATACAAATACTTGGAATTCAAATGGTTGGATGTATCTAACTCTTAAAATTTTAATACCATCAAATGATAGCCTCATTTTGAATGATACCTTGACATATTCGAATACAATTGCACCTGAATATTACAGTATAAACTTAGAAGACCCCGAGGAAGGAAAAATTAGCTTTGCATCTGAACTTTATAATGATATTGGCTTAATTCACACTTTAAAAAGTTGTTTAGGTACGGAGCTATTTCCTTAAGATCCTGTACCGCACTCTTCATTTGAAAAAGAACTTTCAGTTCCTAAAATATTTATAGACGTTATCTTGAAACAGGCTTCAATATCAATAGAGAGATCGGCTTCTAGTGTCAGTCCAGAAACCTCAACTAAAAAAGAATTATTTTTGTAGATTCTATAAGATTCAGCGCTTTCAATAGAAGTCCAATTAAGAGTCATTATTGTTCCGGATACAGAACTAGCAAGTATAGGTGGTAAAATTTGAGGGAGCGTATTTATTGTTATAATTTCAGAAATAGCTCCACTACTATCTAAAAAATCAAAACCATTTATACTATAATTGTATGTGGTAGAAAATTCAATATCATTATCTGTATAAGTATAACTATCACCGGACCATAAAACAGTATTATTTTTTTTGAGTTCGTATCCCACAGCATTATCAATTGCTGGCCATGATAAAACTATATTATCATAATTCAAAATAGAGTTTAAAGAAGAGGGTGGGGGTAATACTGGAATACCACATAATGAATCTGACCTTTCACCTTCAATATTAAATAAATTAACTGCGGAGATTTGAAAACAATACTCAACACCACCATTTATGTTATTTGTAAATGATTGCTCATCTACTTCATTTAAAAAGGATCCATCACGGTATATTTTGTATGACTCAGCATTAAATGGTGCATCCCAGCTAAGAGTGATAGATTCAACCGCTCTTGTTAAACTGACATTGGAGACAACCCCATCAAATTCATTTTGAATAGTAACATAAACCGTTTGTGAAATAAACTCATTTCCGGTTGGGTCTCGTGCAACCATAGTTATAGTATGATTTGAATTGTTTGGATAAATATAAGTGTTCCATTTAATAGTATATGGAGTATCAATAAACGTCTCAAATAAAACACCATCAATAAAATATTCTACTTCTTGAACAGAAACATTATCAGTTGCAAAACCTGTAATGATCACAGTATCACTAACACTTTGGCTAGCCAAGGGTGTAATGATTGATGCAAATGGAGGAATTTGATCATTTTCAATTATATCATCGTTATTTACCATTACTACTATTGGACTTAGGTCAGTTCGATTGCCTTCAATATCCGAAATGGAGGCAAAAAGAATACACTCTTGATTTTCTTCTTCAATTAGCGTGTTCCAGGTATAAGTGAATGGATCTTCATTATCAGTGAATACTAGTGAACCGTTGATGTAAAAATCAGCTTCTTCAACGCCAGTATTATCATTTGTAGATAATTGAATTTGTATCTCACCTTCAACGTTTTGACCCGCAAATGGATATGTAATATAACCAGTTGGAGGTATGTTATCTTCGTTATCAATATTAACTGATATTGGCTGTGTCTGATCTATGTTTTCACTTGTATCATATGCTTTAGCATACCAAGTGTGTTGAGTCTCATCATCGTATGTTAATGTGTTCCAATCATAATCATAAGGACTTTCATTTTGAGTATGTACTAATACATAATTATGATAGAATTCGACTTTATCTATTCCAAGGTTATCAGTAGCTAAAGTTTTAATTGTAACAACACCTGATAAAGTTTGATTTGAAGCTGGTTCTGTAATTATTATTGATGGTGAAATATTGTCAGGGTCTATTGTATTATTGACAAAAACACTGACGGGAAAAAGAGTTGTTGTATTACCTGAAATATCATAAATATTTACATTTATTATATGTTGAGCATCTTCAATTTCATTCAAAGTGTTCCATTCGTAATAATATGGTGCGATAGAATCAGTAAAAGCTAATGAACCATCTATTATTATGTCGACAAAACCTACTCCTATATTATCAATAGCATTTATACTGATATCTATAGATCCAGATACTGAAGAGCCTGATGAAGGACTAATTATTGTACCAGTTGGTGAAATATTATCTGTCGGCTCTTCATTGTCGATTGTTATGTTTATAGGTCCAAGTGTTGTTTGGTTAGAGTTGTTATCAACAACATGTGCATGTATTGTGTAAATAATATCATCAATTTGTCCAACAGTATTCCAAATATAACGGTAGGGTGGCTCTGTAAAAGTTTGGACTTCGTTACCATCAAGATATAAAATAACTGAAGAAACTTCTTCATTATCTGTTGCTTCAATAATAATAGTAATTTCACCACTAAGAGTTTGTCCGGTAAATGGAAAAACTATTGCTCCTTTTGGAGGTGAATTATCAAGGTTATCTACTATTACACTAATTGTATTAGTAAAATTCACATTTCCTTGAATATCAATTGCTTTTGCACGAATAGTATGAGAAATATCTTCTCCAAAATTATTTGTCGTCCATTTGTATAAAAATGGACCTTCTTTACTGGAATGAATGATAGAATCATTCAAATAAATTTGTACAGTATCTAGTTCGACATTATCAAATGCATATGCAGTAATTAGCACCGTATCAGAAAGAACAGATTGGTCTGCAGGATATGTGATGGTAAGAGTTGGAGGTATTGTATCTTTGTCATTAGGTACATCAAAAAGTGGGCCTTCACAATTTGTGAAAAAAATGAAAAATGAAAAAGTAATGAGTTTTAAATGTTTCATAATCAATTGGTTATGGATATTAAAATAGGTTGTAATAGAATACTTTGGCCTACATTATCAGTCACAGTAGCTGATAATGTATGTTGAGAATTATTGTCCATAATTGTTGTATCCCATTCAAAAATATAAGGCTCGCTAGTACCAGTAAAAGATTGAAGACCATCAATATAAAAAACAACTTCGCTTATTCCAGAATCATCTTGAGCTAGAACTGTAAAATTAACAATGCCGCTAACGGTTTGACCAGATAGCGGGTTTGAAATTGTCCCCGTGGGAGGAGCTAAATCATTAACCTCATTATCAATGAAAACGCTAATAGGAGGTATGGGGAATTGATTACCAAAATCATCTGTCACTATGGCGCTTAAAACACTATACTGATCTTCATTCTCAAGTTGAGTATTCCAGCTGTAGGAATATGGAATAAACTGAAGAGTATCTCGAGGAATTCCATTAATTGATAATTCGATGTTGCCAACTTCCTCGTTATCAGTAGCCGCTATCTGAATTGTAATGAAGCCATCTAACGTTTGCCCTGGGATCGGATTTTGAAACTGACCACTTGGAGGAATATTATCATCATTATCAACAATGACTGTAATGGGCTGATGGTAGGTTGAATTGCCTTCATTATCAAACCCGATTACAAAAATAATATGTTCTTCATCATCAAGAAATTCATTTGTGTCCCATTCAAAGGCATAAGGTGAAATACTATCAGTTGCTTCAAGAATTCCATTTATATAATAATCAATATGACTAATTCCTGATTCATCATATGCATCTACTTCAATAGGTACAATTCCAGATATTTTTTGCCCTGAAACAGGATCCATGATCATAATGTTGGGAGGAGATATATCACTAGTTGGATTATTATCTACAAATACAGTTATGGGATTTAAAGGTGTTTCATTACCCGCTAAATCTCTAAGAATTACACTGATCGAGTGCTCAGAGTCTTCTTCTTCATCTAAAGTATCCCAGATA
>JAOHKG010000010.1 GCA_028101095.1 Fidelibacterota bacterium
ACCTCACCTCTCCTTCTATTCCATATCCATTTCAATTTAAAAAGTGGGTTGATTTTTATCAAAAAAATAATGAAAGTATATTTTCATATGCGGTACAAAGAGATGATTGGATTATTGGTCATGGTAGTATTCAAATAAAAAAAAAGATAGGACATATTTTTCATGTTATAATTGACTCAGGGTACAGAAGGAAAGGATTGGCCTCAAAATTAATTAAAGAATTAAAAGAGAAAGTTCACCAAAAAGGCGTGAAAGAAATAACTTTAAATGTAGATAGAAAAAACCTTGCCGCTTTTCACCTTTATGAAAAATTAGGATTTCTCAAAGATATGGACGTATCAAAAAATACTTTAAGGATGAAGACTAAATTATACGCTTAACAAATAGTTGATGCACATGCCTCACTACTTTATATCCGTACTTTTTAGCAATTTTATCCTGCAATAGCTCAAGCTCTTCGTCAAAAAATTCAATTATTTTTCCTGAGTCAACACATATCATGTGGTCATGGTGATCATTATCAAGCTGTGCTTCATATAGACTTTTTCCATCACCTACATCCATTTTTTGAACCATTTTATTTTTGGTAAGAACATCTATTGTCCTATAGACTGTAGCTCTTGATACACCGATATTTTTACCACGAAGAGCCTGATATATTTCTTCAGCATCTCTATGCTTTTTACTTCTTTTAATTTCATCCCAGACTGATTGTCTTTGAAGTGTATATCTTAAACCTTCTTTTTTTAATACCTCTGTAAGACTTTCTTTATTATTCATTTTATATTTATTGTTTATTTATAGAATAATTTAATACATAATCAAAAAATAAATAAATCATACTTTAGATTAGCTTACTTTTGTGAGGTTCGCATATTTCACGATTAATTTCTTTTTTGTGCCATCTTTGAAAACAACACCGACTCTTTGGTTCTCTCCAGTGCCACTAAGCACCATAATTTTGCCCATTCCAAATATTGAATGTTCTACTAAGTCGCCAACTTTAAAATCATCGAAGGTCGTTACAGTTCTTGTAACAGTAACTTTAGTATGTTTTTTTAAAGATCCTCCAACTACACGTCGAGTTAGTGCACTTTGAAACTCAATACGATCTAAAAATTCTGGAGGAATTTCACCAATAAACCGACTTGGCATTCCAATAATATTTTCGCCACCCATCCTGCGCCTATTTGTAGCATAAAGAAGAATTGCTTTTTCTTGTGCTCTTGTTAAGGCGACATAAAAAAGTCTTCTTTCTTCTTCGAGTTCTTTCTTATTCTCAAGAGTAGCGTATAGAGGAAATAAACCATCATCAAGACCCGCAATAAAAACAACTGGAAACTCCAGACCTTTAGAAGAGTGAACTGTCATTAAGGTAACTCTATTATCAGAATCATTCCAATGGTCAATGTCAGATAATAAAGAGACTTCTTCTAAAAAATCACTTAGGTTTGCATTAGGTTTTTTGGAACAGAAATCATCTATACTATTAAGCAACTCTAAAATATTTTCATAGCGTTCTTTATCTTCAGGATTTTCAGACTTTTTAAATTTAGAAAGTACTCCAACCTCTTCGATTAAACTTCTGCTTAGTTCATTTGCACTAAGTTTATTTCTTAAACTGTGATATTTTTTTACTAAATCGTAAAAAGCAATTAAAGCAATAGATTGTTTGCCTCTAATGGATAACTGATCTGCTATTTTTAAAACATCAAATAACTCAATTTTATCTTTTTCAGATCTCAAAACACACTTATCCATTGTTTTCATACCAATACCCCTTGGAGGGAAATTAATAATTCTGCGCAGTGAAATTGTATCTCTAAGATTTATAACAAGCCTTAAGTATGCGAGTACATCCTTTACCTCTTTTCGATCATAAAACCTTACACTACCAACTAAGTTATATGGTATACCCATTCTTCTAAAGCTATCTTCTAAAGCCCTAGATTGTGCATTTGTTCTGTATAGAACTGAAAAATCACTAAATGTCCTTTTGTTAAGTTTTATTTCTTTCTCAATAGACGATATAATAGCATCAGATTCTTCTAATTCATCCCGTGTTTCCATTAAACCTAATAATTCTCCAGAACCATTTTCAGCGGTTAACGTTTTAGTTGCTCTTACATCATTATGCGAGACCACTGCCGTTGCTGCATCCAAAATCTGTTGAGTTGATCTGTAATTTTTTTCCAGTGTAAATATTTGACAACTAGGGAAAGATTTTTCAAAATCTAAAATATTTGTAACATCTGCACCTCTCCAACCGTAAATAGATTGATCATCATCTCCAACAACCGATATTTGTTTATTCTTTTCAGCTAACCGTGTAAGAAAGAGAAACTGAGGACGATTTGTATCTTGGTATTCATCAACTAAAATATATTTCCATTGATTTTGATACTTTTTTAGAATTTTTGGGTGTTCATCAAAAAGTTCCAGTGGTTTGAGCAATAGATCATCAAAATCGAGTGCTTCATTTTTCTTTAAAGCTTTTTGATATTCGCTGTAAACATCTACAATTTTTTTCTCAATTATTGTTCTCGCTTTTCTTAATTGTGACGAGGGGCTAATCATTTTATTTTTTAAATAACTTATCTGGTTACGCACGTTATTTGGCGATAATTGGTCTTTTGGAATATTTAAATTTTTCAATATTACTTTTAGTAAATCCTTTTGATCCTGAACATCATATATTGCAAAGCTTGGGCTGATATTTAAATGTGAGGATTCTATTCTTAAGAGACGTGCACATACGGAGTGAAAAGTTCCAATAGTGATTGGTAAATCTTTTGCTTTTAATAAATCCATAACCCGCTCTTTCATTTCTTTGGCGGCTTTATTTGTAAATGTTACGGATAAAATATTTTCAGGCTTAAATTGCTTATCTTTAATAAGGTGAAACATTTTGTGTGTAAGTACCCGAGTTTTCCCACTTCCGGCACCTGCAAATATTAGAACTGGGCCATCTGTAGCTTCAACTGCCGCACGTTGTGTCTTATTTAAAGTTTTTAAACTCATTTTTTTCTCTTTTTTCTATGTTCTCTTCGAAGTTTTTGAAGTTTTCGTTTTGCACGGTTATGATCATTTTCATTAGTGGAGAAAGTATGATAACCATCTCCAGTAGCGACAAAATAAATAAAGTCGTTTTTTTCTGGATATAATGCTGCCCTTATAGATTCTTTTCCGGGAGAATTTATAGGACCGGGAGGCAGACCTTTATGTAAGTAGGTATTATAAGCAGATATTATTTTTAAATCTTTATTTAGAAGTCTTCTAGGGCTATCAGGAATAATATATTGAATAGTTGGGTCAGCTTGTAATCTCATATTTATGTTTAATCGATTATGATATACAGCAGAAATTTTAGATCTCTCACTGTCGTAAATAGCCTCACCCTCAATTATGGAGGCTAATGTAACTACTTCATGTTCTGTAAAATTCAATTCTTTAGCCCGTTTGTAATTATCATTATTCCAAAAGGTCTTATATTCTTTAATTAGTTGAGCTAACACGGACTCAGGACTTTCACCTTCAAAGAAAAAGTAAGTATCGGGAGACAAATAACCTTCTAAAGAGCTACTTTTAATACCATGTTTGGAAATGAATTTCTCATTTTCAATTAATTCCAACAAATCTAGACTATCAAAACCCATTACAATTGATAGATGATTAGCAATTTGATTAACATTCCAACCCTCTAGTATTCTAACTTTTTTGACTTCTGGAGCACCATATACAAGCTGCTGAATTATTGAATAATTAGATTTAGCATTCACTATTCTAAAAGTACCGGTTGGTAGCTCCTTCTCTTTACCCATAATCATTACAGCAAGCGAAAATATTTTCTTATTTGAGATTACATTTTTATTCGATAATAAATTTGAAATATTTTTCAATGTTGAACCAGATTTAACTGTTATTTTTATAATTTTGTGTGGATTTTGCTGAGGCCAAAATAATATAACTGATATTGAAATAAATATTAGAGATATAAAAAATATTATTCCTGTGAATAAAGATGACTTTGTTTTGAATTTTTTGGTCATTTTGAACCCGGAAATATATTATAATTATTTTTATTTTAACATATAATAATTCCAATGAAATGGTTGTAAAAATGATTTTGGCCCTTAAAGAATCAATTGTAATTTATACTTCATATGAGCAAACTTTTTTACAAAGAAGGTATCAACAAAAAGTCAACGTTATTTGATTCATGGGCTTTTAGTAGAATTAATTACATATTTTTTTTTGTCGGGCTAGCACTTATTTTCTTAGGCTATATTGTAATGGCTACTGGATCTGTAAATAGCTTTCAAAGTTTAACTTTAGCACCCACTCTTCTTTTTTCTGGTTACATTATATTAATTCCACTATCATTATTGTACAGAAAACATAGTTAAATAAATAAAAGGGATCGTAGTTCAGTTGGTTAGAACGCCGGCCTGTCAAGCCGGAGGTCGAGGGTTCGAGTCCCTTCGGTCCCGCACTAAAAAGCCTTGGTTTCTCGAGAAGAGACTGAGGCTTTTTTACTTTCTATAGAAACAGCATTGACTGATTAAAAACAACTACATTACAGCGTATTATCAGAAAAATCTGCTACCATACTGCTACCCTAATGTAGTAACTCAACTTATTATCAAGGTATGGTTTATTGTATAGCTCCAAAATCAACGAGTTTAGACCCCCATACCTCGAAACAAGCAGGGGTAGGTACAACTGTATAGTAGGTGCATCCATTCTAAAATAAGTTTTAAATTATTTCATATGTTTTTAGGACCTTACAATCTTTGGGATATTATTACGGTAGATGAAATACCTACCTTGGAGATTACTGCTATTATTTTTAATCTGGATGAAAAACTCAATCATTACTTTCAGCATAGTCATCTTCCACTTAAAGATAATAGCATTGAATATTGCAAAAATGAAAATGATAAACAGGTAGAGTTATTATATTTTTCTATAAGCAAGGTACAATTGTTTTTTAAGGGAAATCCTGATTCCACAAAAAGAAAGAATCAAATAGAGTATCTTTCAAACACACTAGACCACTTTGTGACCTGGTATGATAATAATAAGTTAATTATACCTAAGAAAGCACCCGAGTTAAAATGGAACAAAGGTATTTTCTTTGCAAATCAAGATTTCTCTATTATTACAATTAAAGATGAGACCTATAGTCTCAGACCAAACCAATCTAAAGTGGTCGGGCTTCTTTTTAAGAATCTTACTGATGAGCTTGATGGGTTATCTTATTGGGAACTTGCTAGAGAGTTAGATTTAACTAATAATTATAATTCAAAACTATCAAATTATTTCAAGGATTCACCAAGGGTAGGAGATTTGTTCAATCACTCCAGAAGAAATGGTAAATATACCCTAAAAACCTAAGATACTCCGTGGTCGCTCCGACCTCACTCCCCAGCTACTCCTAAGCTTGGGCTATGAAATTATCATTCAAAACCCCAATTAAATCTATCAGGGACAAGTGTCTTGATTGTACTGCTGGTTCCCGCAAAGAAATAAGATTATGCCCAGTGATAGAATGTGCACTCTACCCCTATCGTTTTGGTAAAAGACCTACACAGGCGATAGTTGATACCATTAATGATTATTATGATAAAAACTCTGAGCCTGCTAGGGGTTTATCAGATAAAAAGGGTATTTGAGCGATGGACATTAAGGTTAAAATGAACAAAGGATGCTTCTATCGTAATGATATTTGGTTTTCCTCAGCTTATCTGAGCCTAAGTATCTCATCAAGGGATTTATTACAATGCTTGGTTACAGAAATAAATAAAGCTAAGGTTAAGGGTAAATGGGTATCTTTCCGTAATGGAGAGTTATCCTTTATAGAATCTGATTACATCAAACTGACTAAAAGAAGTAAACAAACTTATGTAAACGCAAGAAACCAACTTATTCAAACTGGATTTATTAAAATGACTCACAGAGGTGGTAATGGTGCCGGCGATAGAGCGATGTATCGTGTTTTGATTGCGGATGATGTAAGAATTGAGCATCAACGCTGGCGAAAGTATCCTGAGCAAAACTGGACTAATGAAATACCAAAGTCCAGGGGACTAACAATTGGAAAAAAAACAAGGTTTAAGAAAGGTCAGAGTGCTAGGAAAGTTATTTCTCACCCTATTGAACTAGACCCTAAAGTATGAATTCCACCCTAATGAACTATACCCTTGTTTTGATTAAGCTCCTAAAGAACTTGACCCTTCCTCCTCGTAGGAACTCTTTATTAAGGGTCTACTCTAATAGGGTATCTTATAAGTAGCCATACATACTAGTAAGATGCCATCCTTGTTATATCGGGATAGTAAATAAATCACTTCCGTGTAACATAAGCCATAAGAAGGGATGGCACTGTGATAATCTCTTCCTTGTTAATATCGTTGAGTAATTCAATCAGCTACAAAACAGGTGCTCCGTATATGATGTTACTTAGTTTATCTCCCCTTATTAATTAAATAAGTAATCAATCAGTACTACGCTGTAGGTGTGATAAAATAGTACCCATTGCACGCTCTGATTAAGATAGGGGGGTTTTTGTTTGTGGGATGATTTGTATATTTGGGTATGGTTAGATATTTATCATTTCTACTATTCATTGGGTTGGCTTGGGGGCAAAGTCTAAAATTCATTAATATTGATGGACGGTCTATTACTTTTAAAAAGGCTCCTTCACAATTAAGATTTGGACCATACACCAGCGACACTTTTTATTTAAACGGGACTAATTATTCTTTAAAGAATATAGACTTTAAAACAAAAGTAGTTAAGGTAAAAAAGATATACCGTAATGGTATAAGCCAATTTATTAATTATAACAAATACGAAGAAATTCCCTTTGATTCTATTCGTTCTTTCAGGTACTTAAAACGAAGTTTTAGTGTCATTCCGATGGTAATTGGTGGAGCTATAGGATACTTTTATTTAACAAATCCAAATGCCAATACTCTATCTTTTTATTTTAGTATGTCTGCTTTCGGACTTGGTGTGAATTTATCATTTAGGCCAAAGTTTAGTGAGGAATTAATTGTGGGAGATGGTGGATGGACTATCAACACTGAATAATCCACATCTTTTTTCATATAAACTCTAGCCGTCATAAACCAAAAGAAAGATAGGACAAGTTTATGGACACACATTATTGGTTTTTTTGTTTATGGGATGATAGGTTGATTTAAAACTAATCTTTAGATAAAAAATGAATAGAACAAAACCGGAATTACTAAATTTATTAAAAACACACTGGCTGTGGATATGGTTCTGGCGTTTAACTTTGGTTTTTTCTCTCTCCTACGCTTGGTATTGTTTTTATGTCCCTTCTAACGATATTGTTTGGGCTGAAAATTATATCTCTGCTCAAAACAAAGCGTTCCAGTCTGATAAGCCTATTATACTCTTTTTTACTGGAAAGTGGTGTGTCCCCTGTAAAATTATGAAGCGTCAAGTTTGGGCAGATGAGCAAGTTAGGGATGTAGTAAATAAAGAGTTTATCCCATTGATAATTGATGTAGATGACCCTGATAACATTGATTTATTGGTTCGCTATAATGTTGCTGGTACACCAATTACGATTATTACCGATTCAAATGGAAATGCTTTGCAATGGCGAGTAGGGGGAATTGGCAAATCCGAATTTCTTGAACTACTGAGGGAATCAAGTTCAATTGCCATTAATACTATATAGTCTTTTTAAACCCCCACATTCGTCGGGTTTTTTGTTTATAGCCTCACACACATTGTAGGTTGGTTTAATTATACTGAAATGCTGCTTCTAATGGCACATCAAAAACTTTAGCTATACGAAATGCAAGCTCAAGTGATGGTGAGTATTTTTGTGCTTCAAGTGCAATAATCGTTTGTCGTGTGACACTTGCTTTCTCAGCTAACTCTGCCTGAGTCATCTCATTTGCCTCAAATCGCAACCGACGAATTTGATTCTTTATTTTATGTTTTTTCATCTAAGTGTTTTTTCTATAATAATATAATTGATTAACCGATTTCACTGTTGAAGAAAAAAGAGCTATGATGAATAATAACATGGCTATCATTGGAGGAGACATCAGTTCAGTCAAACGTACTCGATTAATTGGATAGAAAATAATTAGTCCTATCAAGAGGTAAATAGATACCTGAGATATTATGTTGCTCATTCTATAACTTTTCAGTTCAAAAGTATAATCCCGTTCATCTTTGTCTTCCTTTTTAATAAAAATATTAATAGATCCAAAAACAGATACTGAGTAAATGATAGAAATAATAATTGAAGTCGCAATTATGTCAATTAAAGCTTCACCATATAGCTGGCCATTAATTATTAACGGAAATATTTTAGGTATAAAATAAAATGACACTACCACATTTAATATTAATTCTGCCCATATGTTTAATTCTCTATTTGAATAATTATTGAGATAGTTCATTTAACTCATCCTTTTTTTATTAATTGATTATTATAATGTAAGAAATATATTACATAATGACAAATATATTTTACACTGTAAATATTATCTCAAAATACTTACTTAGAAGGTTTTTTGTTAATAAAATGGTTCAATTTCCACTACAGATACACTGGTAAAGTTTCATTTATAGAGGATTCTGAGCCTGCTTTGGGAGCAGGAGATCGGGAGTTCGAATCCTTCCCCCGCTACAACACGAGACAACCAGAGTCTCGACATAAAGCCCTCTTAATTGAGGGCTTTTTTGTTTGTAAAATAATGTTAGTCCAACCCTACTTTTTATTTTCCTCAATAAAAAAAATAGTTTTTAACCTTTTGTCATTTTAGGTGTCTATAATTATTGGGAAGTATATGACGGTAATACCAATAGGAACATTTAACATAGTGAAATTTTTATCAATACTTGCATTATTAACTACAATTTATGGACAAACTGAGTCTACATTTTATGATTTAAATGATGATGGTGAAACTGACATAGTTGATTTAGAATTATTAGTATTATGGGTTTTAGAAGATTCATTTGATGAGGATGGCGATGTAAATCAGAACGGTGTTTTAAATATTTTTGATGTTATTTTATTAGCTGATATAATTTTATATCCTATACCAGAATCAGGGTTATTTATCAATCAACAATATCAAGAAAGTGAGCTTTCAATTATCTATGATTTAGAATATTCTCGAAGACCAAATCCATACGGTGTACAATATTCTTCTAGCAGCACTCAGCAAGAAGAACAGTTACAAGATACTATTTTTTTACACTTAGACCTTGTCTTACCTCCAAACCCAGAAAATCTGCTACTTCCTATGGTTATGATGATTCATGGTGGAGGTTTTCATACTGGAAATAAAGAACAAAAATTGCATTATGCTCAAGATTATGCAACATTAGGCTATATAGGATGTACCATTAATTATAGATTAACTCGACAAAATGTAATCCAGGAATCAGATGAGAACTATATAGCTGCAGTTAATGATGCTGTTGAAGATGCTATGAATGCTATTAGATACTTAAAAACTCAAAGCTCTATCTATAACATTGATAATGATAGAATAGTAACCATTGGAAACTCTGCGGGAGCATTTATTTCATTACACAATGCAATTGATAATGACGAATCCTTACCAGACCAAGAAAGTATTAATGACTATTCTGGAATTTCATCAACAGTGTCAGTATCTATATCAACAGGTGCTGTATTTCCAAATGAGGCATTAATTCATTTGAATTTTGATGAAAATGATGCAAGTTGCTTAATTATGCATGCTGAAGATTACGACTCAGTTACAGACACATATTGGGAAGAGGATGTTATCCCTTTTTATGAAGCAATTATAAATTCAGGTAATCATGCGGGCCTAGTGCCTCAACCTTCAGGTTCTCATGGCGTGGGAGTTGGCCCATTTGAAGAATATAGCGAAGTTATTATTCCATTTATATGGAATCAATTAAATCTTAATAATTGGTAATTTGTAAAATAATCTAATTGATTTCAATCAATCACCTGGCTACAAATCAGTTCAACGGAATGCCAATAATACTCAAGGTCAACCTGTATCAGTGGGTGTATACCTTTACAGCATTGAAGCAGGAGAGCTTAGGCAGACAAAGAAGATGATATTGTTGAAATAGAATAATCTTTACGCAATAAGCCCCACATTAGTGGAGTTTTTTGTTTGTGGGAGGATGGGTAGATTTAAGAATAGAAAGGAGAAAATAAAAATGCCAAAAATGAAAGCTTCAATGCGGACAAAATACTGTTTACCAAATCAGATAAAAGTTGAAAGCATTGACAAACCGATTCCCAAAGAAAATGAAGTATTAATAAAGGTTTACTCTACTACAGTAAATAGAACTGATTGTGCAAACCTTATAGCCAAACCTTTTATTATGAGATTTGTTATAGGGTTATTTAAACCGAGAAAAACAATATTGGGGACAGATTTTGCAGGTAAGGTAGAATCAATAGGGAGAAATGTTAAGTCTTTTAGTATTGGCGATAAAGTATTTGGTTTTATTGATACAGGTTCTCAATCACAAGCCACATATTTCACAACAAAAGTAAAAAATCTATTTCTAATTCCGAAAAAGATTGATTTTGATAAAGCAGCAGCTAGCTTGGAAGGAGCTCATTATGCTTATAGTTTCATACAAAAAACAAACATCAAATCTGGACAAGATATTTTAATAAATGGAGCAACTGGGGGGATTGGTTCTGCCCTTCTACAATTTGTAAGACAATATGATGTAAACATTACAGCCACTTGTAATACTAAAAACATTAAGCTAATAGAATCTTTAGGTGCTGACAATATTTATGACTATACCAAAAAAGACTTCACAAAAGAGAATGATAAATATGACTTTATATTTGATACAGTGGGTAAAAGTACTTTTGGAAAGTGCTTAACATTATTAAAAGAAAAAGGAATTTATATATCTACAGAATTAGGGCCTTATTCTCAAAATATTTTCTATCCCTTATTGACTTCAGTGTTAAGTAGAAAAGTTATATTTCCCACTCCATACAGTACAGAGAAAACGATACCTTATATTTGCAATCTTTTGGAGAAAGGAAAATTCAATCCTGTGATAGACCGAAAATATGTATTAGAAGATATCTCTAAAGCTTACGAATATGTAATTAAAGGACAAAAAACAGGAAATGTTTTGATTAAAATATGATAAAGGATTAGAAACAAGCACACTAAACAATACGATTATTTCCACTTACAAGCCCCACATTCGTGGGGTTTTTAGTTTTAAGGGGGAGCATTACACTCCCCCTATTAGCCTATAACACAAAGTCATCAATCTCCGTAGCAAGTAAAGGAGCATAATGACGCTCCGTTGTGGTCACGGATGAATGACCCAATAGCTTACTTACTTCATAGATTGGTCTTCCTTGCCTAATTAAATTATAACCAAAGGTTCTCCTTAGGTCGTGGAACCTGATATCAGGTATACCAAGCCTTATGGCTTCTTTCTTGAACTTGTGTGATACGAAGTCCTTGGTATAATCCCAGAGCTCATCCAGTCCATCCAATATCTCCTGAGCTTGGTTATTTAGCTTGATTAATCTCTTACCACTTTTACCATATGCGACTATATGATTAGAAAATATTTTTTCCCTTGATATAGAGCGTATTTCACCGCTTCTAGCACCAGTGTAGTAAGCGAATCTGACAAAGCAATTGAAGCGATTATCCCTTATTTCATCAAGGAGAGTCTTGAGTTCAGAATCACTTAGTACTCTACTTCTGGATTCCCACTTGCTCCCCCCTTCTATCTTAATTGGCTGATTGATTAAACCATGTTTAAATCCCCAATTATTACAGGCATTTATTGAACGGATTGTCATTGCTTTCGTAGTTTTATTAGCAGGAAGACTATTCACTAAGTACTTATTCAAGAGACCTTTATTACGCTCTTTAGTACTTTTTGCCCAATCGTGCCCTTGGTATTGTAAATATCTTTCAACAAGGTTATTGAATGAGATAGTTTGCGGTTTCTTTTCACTTGCTCCATTGATTAACTCTGAGAGGATTTGTTTTTCTATCTGAGGAGTTACCTTCTTTGCAGTTTCATAACAACGAGTTCCTAAACTGCGAGTTATTCGACTGTTTTGAAAGGTTACTGCCAAATAATAAACACCTGTTGATTTGCGGTAAACTGAAGCCATCAGAGACTCCTTTCACTTATGTTTACTGCTTCTATATTGCTACCCCTAAAAACATAATCTTGTTTTAGTAGCTCTCCATTCGTCGACAAACTGCGTAGTTCAGTTGGTTAGAACGCCGGCCTGTCAAGCCGGAGGTCGAGGGTTCGAGTCCCTTCGGTCCCGCACTAAGAAGCCTTGGTTTCACGAGAAGAAACTGAGGCTTTTTTACTTTCTATAGAGACAGCATTGACTGATTAAAAATAACTTCATTATAGCTTATTAATAGAAATATCTTTACGCATTAAGTCCCACATTTTTGGTTTTTTTTAGGGTGGTTGGTAGATTATAATTTTTGACACCCTTGGTGGGTGTTTCTATTTCTTTTCACTTGCGATACTCTGTTTTCCCCCATAGGTTTTTAATAATTATTTCAATTTAAATCATAAGGGGGAGGGCCTGATGAAAAAGATAAGAAAATATTTAGTAGCCGTTTTTATTTTTTCCGTAGTTTTTTCACAGGATAATAAACTAACTAAAAAATATATTAATCACGGAATGAGTATTCGTATTGGAAATGAATCTATTTTACAAATTTTTTCAGGGTTCGATAATTCGACCTCTTTCGTTAATCCCAGTTTTTCATATTCAATTCGACTAAACAATTATATTTATGAGCCAGGGATAAACCATATTAGAGAGTGGGGTAATAATCAAACTCGGACGGCGACTATATTCGGTTTAGGAATCTTCAAATCAAAAAATTTAAATAATAACCTTATGAGTAGGTATTTTGGTTTACAGTTTAAAACAGTAATGTTAACAGACGAAGGTCCAGTTCAAGTAATTTCTCCTACTTATGGTCTAGAATACTCAATTAATGCCAATTTTTCAATTAGTGGTGAGGCATCTATAAACTATCTTTTTGATGATGCTGATAATAAACAAATCGACACATCATCTAAAATTGTTTTTAGGTTTTATTTATAAACCAATCTATAACTAAAGTTGCTAGAAAAAAATCATCTATTAGGCTTTAAAGTCCATTATGGTTTAGGACTTTGTCGGTGCTAATCGAGTTCCCCATAAAGGAATTCAAAAGAAAGTCTGAGGTTTTCTAAACAAGAAATTATTGAAATATTTGGTTCTTAACTTTTGTTAATTTTTTTTTAATTGTACATTTGATAGTGTACAAACAAACTATTGGTTTTGTAAACTCTAAAATATTTAAATGATAATTATAATAATTAATTATTTATTAAACGGAGAAAATAAATGAAAAAGTTTTTTGTCATTCTGTTCTTTTTAGTTGGAATGAAAACATTTGCAGACATTGGGTCCGTACAGGGCAGTATCAAAGATGGTTCAGGGGAGCCACTTTGGGGAGCCAATGTATATCTACTTAACACCTCATTTGGTGCTTCAACCGATTCTGCGGGTACCTATCAGATCCAGAATATTCCTTTAGGAAAGTATACTCTTATTTGTGACTATATAGGCTATCGATCTCAAAATCGAACCATTTATATTTCTGCATTTGACACAGACAGTGCTACAAATATGGACCAATCCTACCTTGATAAAATGGGTCTTGATGAGGATGAGGATTTAGATCTTGATATTATAAAGGGTAATGATTTAGTAGAAATAAACTTTAAGCTTGAAGAAGATGTTTTTAATAGTCAAGAAGTTGTTGTTACCGGGGTTGCATCCGAACGTTCGGTGGAGGTTTCGGAGGTTGCAGTAACAAGGTTAAAACCAAGAAAATTTAATGAATCTACATCCTATACTGATTTTGGTTCATTACTAATGGCAAAGGTCAGTGGGCTTGATATTCGAAAAGCTTCTGGAACAGTTGGCGGAGGCTTCAGGTTTGATATGCGAGCAGGCGGGGGGTTGAATGGAAAAGAGCAACCAGTTGTTTACATAGATGGCATGAGAGTAGTTAATGATGAAATTGGTGGTATGGGGTCTAACGCCCTGACTACTGGGGGACAAGGAATATCAACATTACTTGATTTCAATCCCGATGATATTGAGAATATTGAGATTTTAAAAGGACCTGCTGCAGCTACAAGCTATGGAACTAACGGATCAAACGGTGTGGTCTTTATTGAGACTAAGAAAGGTAATATTGGTCAAGATGGCCCTGTATTTAACTACAAATTTACCTCTGGAAGAAACAGTCCTAACTTTAAAGTGAATGATGGGTTCCAAAATAGAGATCTATTTCATAGTCTATTATCAGACGGTTCCATTAATGATAACTACTTTAGTATGAGTGGCGGTAACTATGTTTTTAGGCACTTCGTCTCTATTTCTAGAAGGCACGAGGAAGGAATGGTAATTTGGAAAGATAAAAACTACTTTGACAGAAATACTCTGAGAGCAAACTTTGATATAATACCGCAGGATAATCTAACTTTAAGTCTAAATACATCCTATAGTACTCTTGATGCAGCCATGCCACCAAGTGATAATCATATTTACAGTGTCTCGTACAATACTTTAGTTGCTTTTAACCCTTGGCAAGAGTCTGATAGTACGTCTATTTCCCAATTAGGAATAAATTTCAAAACTAAAAGGTTGATTAGCTCTGCATCAATTAAATATTATCCATTTAATAACATCTATCGTTTTGGCTTGAATACGTTTCAGCTGTATGCAAAGTTAGGCTTTGATGATGCTGAGCGACATAACAGTAATTTATTCCCCTCTGGATATAACTATGCACTTTTCAATGATGGTACAAAAGCCATAGAAAAGTCAAATGAAAGGAATACAATCTTTGATTTAGGCGCTGCACATAATTACAGAATGGGACGATTGGTCGCCACTTCAAGCTTGTCAGCTCAATTTTTTGATAGGAAGTGGGAAGGATTGGAGATTGCTCGAGATTCCTTTGGACAAAATGCAGTAACAGATATTGGCTCGGGTTCTAACATAACCGTTGCTGGGGAGTGGGAAGGAAATGCTAGGGATGCAGGAGCTATTTTAACACAGGAAATGTCATTCCTAGACCAATATTTTCTAACCTTAAGCTATAGAAAGGACTATAGTTCTGCTTTGGGTTCTTCATCTAGATCAATTGGATACCCTGGAATGCGGTTCTCTACAAGATTGGATAAGTTCAATTTTGTTCCATCTCAATTTCAAATGCTAAAATTTAGAGCAGCTTATGGTGAGAGCGGTGTCTTGCCAGCTCATACGGACGGTCAGAACCTTCTTTGGTCGGGTAGTGTGGGAGGAAATGGATCAGGTGCAACAATATCTGGAGTAGGTAATCCAAACATTGAACCTGAAAGAATTAAGGAACTAGAACTAGGGTTAGATATGACTTGGAAAAGCCTGTTATCTCTAGAATTATCCTCTTACAAGCAATGGGCAGAAAACTCTGTAATCTACCGCCCTCTCTCTCCATCTCTGGGATACGGAAATTTGGCAAGGCCAGATAACATTGGCAGCATGGAAATGGAAGGATTTGAAGCGCTATTTAGAGCTTCTCCAATAAAAAAGAAAGATTTAAACGTAGATATGAGTCTTTCATATAGTTGGAATGATAATACCGTTAAAAAAATGGGTGACCCGGTATTTGATAACTTTGGACTAGTTACTATCAGAGAAGGTTATCCAAAATACTCTCTCTGGGGTCAAAAAGTTAATGGCGCTATGATTGATACTTTCGATCTTGCACTCTTAGGCCTGGAGGGCTCCGTTCCATTTTTTGATCCAGTTAATGGGTATAGACTAGAGGAAGAAGGTTACATAGGACGCCTAGTACCTGAGCATATAGGAAACTTTTCTGTAAATGTTGATTATAAAATATTTGATTTTTTTATGCTATTTGAGCGGAAAACAGGGTTTTCTTCTGCCGTTGGAGGTATGTGGTGGGCCACCGGACCAAACAACAATGGTCACATTGGTTGGTTAAGTTCAATGCAAAAACTTGGGCTAGATGAACTGTTCGCTGCGATGAATTTGATTCCTGCTGAAATGACAAGGCAGGTTACACCTGTTGTAGGAGATGAAGAAATCGTGGGCACTATTGATTATGATGTTTTTGGAGCGACTAACGGCGCGGTAATTCTGCCTATTGCTGTTTCAGGCAGGGAGGATGAATGGGCACAAACAGCTGATGAGTTTGCAAAAGCACATCCTGCATTTTCGTCAAACTATACTGAAGATGGTAGCTACACAAGATTGAGGGAGATAAGTATGGGCGTAAGTTTAGACGAGTTTTTACCTCTACTCAAATTAGATAATGCGATATCTGGGTTAAGAGTATTTGTTTCAGCTAATAATGTAAAACTGTGGAGAGCGAAAGGCGCGGTTGGTGTAGATCCTGAGCTAAACATGTCAGGTGCTATAACAGACCCGATAGGCACTACAGGCAATGGTTATAGAAGCGTAGAGGTTCATACGATGCCCTATCCCACTACTTATAATTTTGGAATTAACGTAAGGTTTTAGATCATGAAAAAAATATATATTTCGTTATACCTATTACTTATTTTAACTGGATGTGAATCGTTCGTTGAAAGTACAACCTCTTCAATATCTTATGTGACTGATGAAGAAATAAATGATCCTGCAAACATACCTTTTCTTATAAATGGTGTATTGAATGATTATTCTAGTGCTCATACATATGTTTCTCTATGGGCTGATTTATTATCAGATGCATTGGTTAATGATGGCAAAGTGCAGGGTTCAACTGATGTAAGAGGAGAATATCTCGATAATGGAAGCTACGACCCTACAGTAGGGACATATGCTCCTCCTTACCAGGCAATTGCTAAGGTCTGGAGATCCGCTAACTCATTAAAATTAAGATTAGACTTGATGGATGGTGATGAATCATCGGAAAAGCTAGGTTATTATACTGCATATTTATACCAAGCATTACCATGTTATCTTCTAGGTACGTATTATGGTAACGGACCAAACTATCCTGATGATGGCGGAGCAACACTAAATGAAAGTGCCTTTCAGCGCTCAAGTAATCTTTATTCAATGGCGATATCATATTTCGATTCTGCGATGATCTATGCAGATGAATATCAAAAGAAAATCATCCACTCTCTATTAGGCAGACAATACCTTTATGAGGGTAATTATAGTGCTGCAGCTCAACATGCTTTGTTGGGTCTTCAGCAGAGTGATGAATCTTTTAATGCACTTTCAGGGGAGGAAGACCCATGGCCAAATTGGTATTGGTATGAAGCAGGAAGTAACAGAACACGCTATACACTAGCCTCCAGATTTAAACACTTTCTAGGAGAGGATTTCGAAGATACAAATGGTAATGGTGTATGGGACTCAACAGAAACATTTACAGATTGTGCAATCACTGGAGCAGATGTAGGCCAAGGTAATGGTACGTACGATGGACCGCTTGAACTAGAAGAGATTGTTCGTTTATCATTATCAGTTGCTACGATGACGCCTGGCCAAAGCTACTCAAGGTACTTTCAGACGAAATATCCGTTTGCAGACTCACCGGTATCCATCATTGACTGGAAGGAAAACCATCTTATTCTTGCAGAACTTGCACTAAGAGGTGAATCTGTTAATGTGACAGCTATTGATGCAGTCAACTCGGTAAGATCATCGCATGGGCTTCAATCACTTGCTAGTGTTGATTATGAGGTCCTTTTACATGAAAGAGATAAGGAATTATTCTGTCAAGGACAAAGACTCATAGACCAAAATAGATTCTCGGACATTCTAAACTGGCATTTGCCTGATGGTGATACATGGCGCTATCTGCCGGTACCTTTTGAGGAAGCACTAAATAATCCAAATTATCCATAATAAAGAAATTAGTTCATGTCAAACCCCACATTAACAACAGCTGTAGAAAAGATACAGCCGACTGCGATCATCAAGTTGGATGGGGCGTTTAATGACTTTCACGCCAAAGAGGTAATCGGGATAATTGATGATTTATTAGCGCAAGATTTTGTTCATTTCATTATCAATTTTAAATCCTGCACTGAGGTAAATAATTATGGTGTATCAGTATTAATTAGTCTCATTGGATCAATAAATCAAAAATCTGGAAAATTATTTTTTACAAATGTTGATTCACATCTTGAAAAAAAGTTGAAAATGATGGGCCTTGCTGCATACGCAGAATTCTATTCTGAGGACAAGGTGGCACTCGAATCATTAATTGAAAAGCACTAAGTAATAACTTTTAAATCTAACGTATTGGAAAATAAGTAATGTTAAATAAGACAAAACTAATTCTTTTTCATTTCACAGTATTGTATAATTTTATTTTTGGTAATCCTTCTGAAGGAGTATGGAAGCAATTCTTGTATACGAATGGAATTTCAAGCAACTATACATTTGATGTTCACAAAGATAAACAAGGTAGGGTTTGGGTCGGAACTCAAAATGGTATCACTCTAATTGATGGAAGCATTACAAGAAAATATGGTGTCTCTCATGGCTTACCCTCTGCTGACATTATCAAAATAACTGATATAAATGGACGTTTATTTGCAGCTACATCTGGTCAAGGTGTATATGTTTTGGAAAATGATACTTTTGAAAAAGTAAATTTTGTAAAAGGATCAAATGTTACCACAATGGAAAATATTGGGGACAAAATCTTTATATCTACGAACCTGGAAAATATCATGTATGATGGAAATAGCACCTCCTTTATGGGTAAAGGATTTCCAAATTCTAAAATTATTGATACTTTTTCAAATGAAAAAAATGACTGGTTTGTTTCTGATAGGAACCTTATCAAACTAGAGGAAAATAAGTATGTATCAGAAAAAATAACATTTCCTAGCTCGAATGCAAAAATACAAGCATTAATTATTGATGACGATATTGAATATTTTGGTACCAATCAAGGCCTATGGAGCAGACAAAATAATAGGAATGCCAAATTAATTAAAAATATCAATGTATTGAGTCTCGATAGAACATCAAATGGCTTAATAATTGTTGGAGCAAAAAAAGGTTTTTATTATCTAAGCAATGGAGCTCTGAAAGAGATAACTCCCGTTGGGCAAGATTACCTTTCACTCAGCAAGACTGCTGTAAGGGATATTGAAGTCACTTCAGAAAATGAAATATGGTATGCTACGTTTGGAATGGGTCTCTTTCTTCATGATCCAGGAACTTTTACTAATATAAATACTAAAAATGGTCTAGACGTCGGTGGGATGACTTTTGATCTAGAAAGAGACGGAGATAAAGTATATATAGCTACAAAAAACGGCCTCTTCATCTATAAAAAAAATAGAATAGAAAAACATTTCACCAAAAAAGATGGTTTGCCATCAAATATGATACTAGATCTTGACCTTGATTCTAAAGGTAATTTATGGATTGCAACTGCTAATGGTCTTTCAAAGTTGTCTGGATCTTTCTTTAAAAACTATTCGCGTACAGATGGCTTACCATCCAAATTAGTTACATCAGTGCATGTAGATAAAAGAGATGACTCCAGAATTTGGATTGGCTCGGAAAGGTCGGGATTGACAAGATTTGATGAAAAAGGGTTTTATACATTTGCAGTACAGGACGGTCTACCAAGCAATTCAATAAGGGATATTACTCAATTAAACAATGGCACGCTTATAATTGCCTGTTACAAAGCTGGAGTCGCAAAATTTGATGGAAAAAGATTTACACTGTACGATAATGGGCTTGATGATAAACGTGTAATACTATTGGAAAACGGGTTTGATGGAGAAGTTTGGGCCGGAACGGAATCCGCCGGAATAGGTGTATTAGAAGGGAATCAATTCAGGATGATTCGCGATTCAGACGGCCTTGCCCATAATGAGATGTTTTCACTTTATAATGATGGAAAAAAAATGTGGGCAGGAACATTTGGTGGTGGAGTAAGTTGCTTTCACGAGAATACATGGTTTACCCTCAGAGAATCTGATGGTTTAAATAGTAATACCGTAGGTTCAATTGTATCAATTGATGAAAATACTACAATGATTGGTGGTACTTCAGGGATTTCAATCTTTAAAATGAATAATCAAACGTTCAGTTTAGAAATAATAAATATACTAACGCCTAGTGAAGAACTTTCATTTGAAAAACAGATGGAACCCATAAGTGGTATTTTAAAAGACAGATTTACTTTGACTCCTAATCCCATGGTATATAATCCCTCTGATGCAGAAATAAAATATAGGTATAGAACAAAAAAATTCAGTGATCCAAAATTTAGTGATTGGTCAAAATTATCACTTTCACCACAAATTTCATATGTGCCACAGGATGTTGGTTCTTTCCAGTTACAAATACAAGCTGTGGATAATAGAGTAGCTTTCTCTGAAATAATTACGGTACCATTTAACATCGGTCGTGTATGGTATCTAGATCCAAAAACTGCTATTCCATTTTGGGGAAGTATCTTGCTCTTAATTGGATTTTCTACTGTTACTTACATTAATTACCGTAAAAAAAGTATAGAGGCTGAAAAACTTAGAGAGGCAGAAATAGAGCGTCAGCAGGCAGAAATGGAAGAAGCAAGAGAGTTTCAACAAGCGATGTTGCCAAGTGAAATGCCTATTACTGATGATTATGAGATGGTGGGGTTTCAAAAGACTGCAACTGAAGTTGGAGGAGATTTTTTTGATTTTATGCAAAAAGAAGATGGAAGATGGGTTGCAATATGTGGTGATGCAACTGGGCATGGTCTGACCTCAGGAAATGTTGTTTCCATAACAAAAACTGCAATGAGTTCACTTGTAGAAGAAGATCCGGTACCAACTCTTGACTCATTAAACAAGACACTACTTAATATGAATATTGGTTTAAACAGAATGTGCTTAAATATTGCAAGTATTGGTAAAGACTCTATTCGCTTTTCTTCTGCTGGTATGCCTCCGGCCTATTACTATTCTGCTGAAAAACGCGAACTAGAAGAAATATTAGTTGGAGCACTACCTCTGGGTTCTTTCAAGAGAGCTATCCACACAGAGAAGGAGATTGCTTTTAAAAACAGTGGAGATATCCTAATAATGATGTCTGATGGCCTTCCTGAGGCAGAAAACTCCAAAAATGAGATGGTAGGTTATGAGCGAACATTAGATTTGATTAAAACTTTATCTGATAAATCCGCTGAAGAAATAAAAGATGGACTTGTAGAGATGTGCGATAATTGGCTTGGTGATACTGCTAAACTTCAGGACGACATGACATTTGTAATAATCAAAAAAAGATAATAGCCTAGCTTAATGCTTACCCAAATAGCGGAATTGGTATGCGCGCGCGGTTCAGGTCCGTGTATCTTATTAGGCATGCTGGTTTTAATCCAGTTTCGAGTCTTTAAGATAAGCTATGAAGTTGAATATTCATTGTTAGATTATTTCATAAATGAATAACAGTTGGCTTATATGACCCTACTCTTCCAGAGTTCACCAACCGAGTCTTTTGGCCACGGTGCTTTAGGTTATAAACATTAAATGTACATCATGCATAAACTTAAAATCACAAAAATGATTGCTACGATTAGGCATTCCCATGTCCCGCTCTAACTCGCCCCATATTCCGCCTGCCTCAGCAGGTTCTAATGCCAAAAGCCCACGGCGATATTTGGGGGTGTTTCGGTATAGTGGTCGGGCACTGGGGTTAGTATGGACTACGCATCGGGGACTGACGCTGGCTATGATGGCACTTGTATTGGCTGCGGGGTTGATGCCTGCTGTAGTCGCATGGCTGGGAAAAATGATTGTTGACACAGTAGTGCTGGCGGCAGAAACACAAGCGCCCGCCAACAGGCATTTGGCGATAATGTATGTTGTGGCTGAAGCAGGTGCAATCGGCTTACTGGCTGGATTTCAACGCGGTATTGCGGTGTGCGAGTCGCTATTGCGCGCCCTGCTTGGCCAACGAGTCAATGTAATGATTCTGGAAAAGGCTGGGACATTATCGTTGGAGCAATTCGAGGATTCGGAGATATATGATCGCATGACACAGGCACGTCGCGAGGCATCTAGCCGCCCGCTGGCGTTGGTACGCAAAACTTTTGGGCTGATTCAAAACTCTATTTCTATAATTGCCTACGGAGGATTGCTGATACAATTTTCGCCTATTGCTGTGGTGGTGCTGTTTGTAGCGGCCCTGCCCGTCTTTTTTGCCGAAGCTCGTTTCTCGGGTGAGGCCTTTCGCCTGTTTACATGGCGTACCCCTGAGCGACGCGAGCAGCTGTATCTAGAGACCGTACTGGCCCGCGAAGATTACGCCAAAGAGGTAAAACTTTTTGGCCTGTCTTCAATGCTGCTCGGACGCTATAAGGCAATATTTAAAAGGTTATTCAGCGACGACCGTAACCTAACGTTACGCAAAGGTTTCTGGGGCTACCTATTGGGCTTATTGGGCACGTTGGCCTTTTATGGTGCTTATGGATGGATAGTCATAGAGACAGTTGCAGGGGTATTAACCTTGGGTGGCATGACGATGTACATCCTAGTATTCAAACAAGGTCAGGCCGCCATAACCGCTAGCCTATCAGCAATTGGCGGCATGTACGAAGACAACCTATACCTTTCGAACCTTTATGAATTTCTTGAGGTTCCCATTACAAAGGATACAGGCCGTGCTAGCTCAGGACCGAACCCTAAAGACGGCATTCGATTTGAGAACGTTGGATTCACTTATACGGGCGCCGCTAGCCCTACCCTGCAAGGAATAAACCTGCACCTTCAACCAGGGCAAAAACTGGCGTTGGTCGGACACAATGGTTCGGGCAAGACAACACTGATCAAATTAATGTCTCGGCTATACGAGCCTACCGAAGGCCGAATACTGTTCGAGGGCCGCGATCTCCAGGATTGGGATATCGCTACGTTGCAGGACAAAATTGGTGTGATATTCCAAGATTTTGTCCAGTACCAAATGAAAGTAGGTGAAAACATCGGTACTGGTGATGTCCAGAATTTCGATGACCAAGACCGTTGGCAAGACGCTGCGACTAAAGGGCTGGCTGCGGACTTTATCGAACGTATGCCCAACAGCTACCTAACTCAATTGGGTAGATGGTTCGCTGGTGGTCAAGAATTGTCTGGCGGAGAATGGCAAAAAATAGCGCTATCGCGCGCATTTATGCGCCGGTCAGCCAATGTCATAGTGCTCGATGAGCCCACCAGTGCAATGGACGCCGAAGCTGAAGCCAAAATATTTGACCACTTTCGCCAAATCACCGAAGATCAAATGGCGATTCTAATCTCACATAGATTCTCGACTGTTCGTATGGCTGATCAAATTGTAGTCTTAGAACACGGGCAAATACAAGAGCGCGGTACGCACGAAAAATTATTAGAGGCCGACGGCGAGTATGCACGATTGTTCAAACTACAAGCCGCAGGGTATCAATAGGCTTGCACAATAGATAGTGTATAATTTCAGGTATACAAGTAACAATTCTACCTTACAATCTTTACAGAAACATGCATGTTCCACTAACAATTTCACTCGAGTAATCCATAAATAATTCATAGGAGTGAATAATGAATATCAATCTAATCCCCATAAAGTAATTCAAAAGAAAGTATGAAGTTTTTTGTTTTTGAGATTTTGGGTAGATTTTATTTAAAAGTAAAGAGGGTTAAATTGAAAAGAAAAATCGTTGGCATATTTGGATTGCTATTTTTTGTTATTCTTTCAGTATGGTATGCACTTAGGGTTGAAGGAATTATAATTGATAATTATTTTGCGAGTATACCTTCTCTTGGTATTGTCTTAGCATTTAGTGGACTTACATATGCAAAAAAAGATAAATATAAATTTCACCAATTAGGTAAAGTATTAAAGAAAGATTTGATATTAGGCGGATGGATTGGCACAATGATAGGTATCATGTTAACATTTGGATTAGTAGACAATAGTGTTAATAATAATTTTGGAGATTTATTAAACAGTATTGGAATGGCAATGATTACTTTATTGTATGGATATATGATTGGTCACATAGTTGAATCCTGTTGGCCAAAAAAAAGAATAGACAATATTTAGTCACACATTAGCAGGTTTTTCTGTTTACTATTAAAGTCCTTTGTGGTAAAGTTCTTTGTTGGTGTAGTAATTCTATCCCATTATATACATTCAAAGAAAGTCCAAAATTAAAATAAGTGAAAAGCTGCAAATAAATAATACTGAATAATTGAATGTGTAAAGACATTCAGTATTATATTTTATAGAAATTAATTATAATTCTTGGGGGTTTAAGTATGAAAAATGTATTCTTATTATTAACTATCTCTTTCTTTGTTGGCTGTGAAGATGATAAAGGAAATAGCGAGGATGAAAAAATGGCAGAAGATATATGGCAGGAAATTCAAGGCTACTCTAACTGGGACCAGACAGTGGACTGGACAGATATTAAATCATCCCTTGATGGAACTCATGGAAATTTTGTACAAATATGGTTAAACCAAGAGGCTTTACCTTCATTTGAAGATAGTATTAGCACAGATCTTCCCTATGGCTCTATCTCTGTGAAGGAGGGTTACTCATCGATTGATGGTTCTAGCATAAATACAATTACTGTAATGAAAAAGATTGAAGGTTTTGACCCTGATCACGGTGATTGGTTTTGGGCCTCTTTTGATACTAATGGTGATGTAAATAAGGCAGGTTCTGTATCATCGTGCTATAACTGCCATATTTCCGGCATAGACTACATAAAATTTAAATCTCACTGAGAACATTATTCAGTGCAATGAGAGTGTATGTTCTTAAACAGATTTTTATAGTAGTTCCTATAATTTAGGAAAGAATATATATTTGGTATTTTCTCTGAGAGCTGTGTTTTATTTTTTAATAAATACGATTGAAATTTAGTATTTCCGAAACCAATTTTACTCGCCTGCCCTCCCCACATTGGATTAAACTCTAGGAATATTGGGTTACCATCTCGAATGAAAAACTCAATTGCACCTAAATTGCACCCCAAGACCTCTGACGCTTTTATAATCTTGTCCTTGTGCTTTTCAACTATTTCTGAAATGGATATATTCAACTCAATAAATCTGTTGAGACTATTTAAGTCCATATCACAATTATGAAAAACATTAAGGTCCGCTGTCACAGCATAATAACTAAGGACCCTACCAAGAAGTATATGTACTCGGTATAGATCGTTAAAATTTTGATCTGTTTCTGGTTTAATAAACTGGACTAATACTATACGTGTGTCTTTTCTTTGTTGAAGAAAATATTTACACCTACTAATTAGAGTTTTGAGTTTTTCAGTGATCTCTTGTAAAGAGGTATCTCTATCTAATAAAAACATACCCTTTGCAGCGGTTTCATTATTTGTACGAAGAAATACTTTTCCATTCTCATCAATAAATTCTCTTATTCTATTAACAGTTGACTCTATGTCATTATCGGCGTCTATTGGGCATATGGGTAAAAATGCCGGGCATGGTATTTTCTTTTTTCTCCAGATACCAAATGTTCGATCCTTAGAATCATAGTTGTAAAAGCAGGATGTATCATTTATTATTGTTTTTATTTTCCTGTATGGCTCTAGTCTTCTATTTATACAAGCTATCTCCTTATCAGTAGTGAACTCAGGTCTTACACGAACCCATATTGAATCTGATAGAGACATAAATCTTGTTTGTACAATACGGTGACTCACCTCCTTTAACCCTTCAGATTCTTTATATCGCCGATTCTCAAGATGGCTAAGTCTCCATCTGCGTTTTCCAAACCCTTGTTTTCTTCCTATAAAATATATTTTTGATCTCTTCACTAATGACCAAACTCTAATTCTTTTAAAATATAATTTGCACATAGTTCCGAGGATGACGAATCCGATTGATGTATAAATCTTTGTTGGTGTTCTATTTGCTTTTTATGATAAGGGTTATTGCTAAGGCTATCTTTAATTATATTTTTAAAGTTATTTGGATCATCTGTAACAGTACCATATCGCCACATATTATAATTTTCATTTCCCTCCCAACTAGTATTATGAGCATTGATAAATATACATGGCCTGGGTTTGAAATTGATCCACTCCGTAACCATGCTACTTACATCACCAATGTAAACATCCGATAAAGCATTATATGTACCATCATTTAGCTTTGGGCTGTCTAGGTCAATAATAATATTTTCACTGCTATCATCTTGATTGTTAATCTTATAATTTTTTCTTTTTGAATGATGTTTTACCAAAGGATGGGGTGCAAAAATGAGGTTGTATTCTTTGTGTTTTCTAAAAAAATCTAAAACCACATTTCTCCAACTTAGATAAGAAGAAATTTCCATCTCCCAATGTGGATTATAATAAAAGACCGGGTTTTCATTGTTGAAAAGATTTGTTTTTGATGGATGATTATTTTTTATCCATTCAAGCTTTGGCTGACCAACCATTCTAATTTTTTTCTCATCACATACATCATCATTAATTAAGCGGTCTCTGTGATAGGGCCCTGGTGCCAAAATATAGTCAAAACCATCAAGCTTATTATCAAAACCATACTCTCTAGTACCTGTCCCGTGATAGAGATAAAAAAGCTTAGGTCTTTTAATTTTATTTTTATTAATATATTTCGGTAGCTCATGGCTAGTGGACACAATAGCCGATGCATTTTTTAATTTAGAAACGATCTTATTTAACCTAGTATTTACAGGTGGATATAACTTTGCCTTATATGATTTTATAAGCCAATACCTTAATGGTAGAGGAATATCAATTAATTTAAAACTGGCAGAAGAATATAAGCGCTGACTATCCTTTATAATTTTGGTATTGATAGGATTACCAGAGACAAATATTGGTTCATATTGGTTATTATCAGTTGCAAATCTTAAAGCAGGCTCTATGAGGTGATAAACATGATGAGGTCCATTTATAAATAAAAAAAATACTGATTTACCTACTTGCATTAAATATAATTAGTCAGGAGTTTGTACGCATTAGATTCTATATCTGAGAATAGCTGATCTATATGTTTTGTATTTAAATCAAAGTTAACAGTTACCAGTCTCATGCAAATTCTTCCATCTATTTCAGCATAGTTTACCATCGCATCTCCATTTTTAAATAATTCATCACGGACTGCAACAGTAAAAATTCCTACCTGATTAATATTCATACCATCTGGCTTTATTTGAAAACAAATATTTAAATAATTAACATCAGATATCAAATTCAATATTTTTGATTTTATTATCATTGACTCCGCGTACTTAGCCATAGAAAAAAGATGATCAATTTTTTTTCCATATTCACTATCGCCATAATATTTCCACGCAAGCCACAATTTTAATACATCGACACGTCTCCCGCACTGCAAAGACTGTTTCCCTAAGTCGGGATCTTTAGTATCTTTATTATGAAACAAATACTCTGTACCCGCCACATCATTAAGACTCTCCAAAATTGAAGGATTTTTAAATAATATCGCTGTACACATTAATGGCTGGGCCATCGCCTTATGAGTACACCAAGTAACAGAGTCAGACTGATAACACCCTTTCATCAAATTTCTATGCTTTTCAGATAATAATACAGATCCTCCCCAACTAGCATCTATATGGAACCATACATTATATTTTTTGCAGATCTGTGCTATCTCTTGGATCGGGTCAAAGCATCCTCTCACAGTCGTACCAGCTGTTGCCCCTACAAAAAATGGTGTTGATCCGATATTTAATGAAAATTGAATAGCATGATCTAAAGCATCAGGGATCATTTTACCAGCTTTATCAACATCAACTTTGATAATATTATCTGTTCCTATCCCAAGCTGGTTTGCAGATTTAATCATTGAATAGTGACAATCCTTCGATACAAATATAGTCATAGGGCTAACCCCAAATAATCCAGAGTTCATAACTGCCGGCATGCGATAGTGTCTCGCAGCCAACATCGCTAGAAAATTTCCGCTACTACCACCGGGGACAAATGTACCACCTCCATTTTCATATCCTATTAGGCCACTCATTTTATTAAGTAATTCAATTTCTATTAGGGTTGCAACAGGACTCATTTCATATGTGTACATAGAATTATTCGTGATTGTAGATAAAATCTCTCCAATATAACCAGTCGTTGAAAAACCTGAAAACAATTGGTTAAAAAACTTCGGACTATTTGTTTTTGTGGAATACTCAAGATATTTATCAAAGAGAACCTTGATTTGGTTTAGATCAGAACTTTTGCCAATGGAAAGATCTATCTCTGATCTTATTTCTTTTTCAGTTTTATTTGGCTTAATGTCAATATCGCTTAAATATTCGATGACCTTTGAATGAATATCATTTAACAGCTTTTCTTGATCTTCAGGTAACATTCTAGAGAGTGGACATTACTTTGTATCTCGATAGGAAAAGTCAATAAATACAAATTGGGATGAGAGCCTTTCCCAATAGTTCGAGGATGTGGTATCGACAGCCGTAACATTGATTTTTGCTGTATAAATATTATCAAGATATACAGCAATTAATGACATAATTAAGCTCCAAAATAGTATATAATTCAGTTCTGAAAATCAAAAGCATGATTTTAAGAACAATCCCTTAAAACACATTAATTTATACTAGCTCAGCACTATAAGGCAAGGCGAATAAAAGAATAATAATATGGTGGAGAAAATTTAGTCAGGCCAATTAGAAATTATATTTTTAGCAAGTTTACCAGCTTCGGTAAGATCTGATTCTTGCCATTGGCCTGTTATACTTGCACCAGGTATTACGATTGACCATTCTTCATCTTTATCATTCACAGCCCAGTTTACATGACTAATTTTATTTGTATTGCACCAATTCATCCATTTGTTTGCCTCTGAATCAATCATGCTATATCCTACAGAGCCCCATTCTGTCACAAAAATAGGGATACCATTATTAATTGCAGCTGTAGCTCTCTCCCTAAGCCAATCTTGATGATAAATAGTGTAAAAATGTAAGCTGTAAGCAATATTTGGGAATGTTGTAATTGGATCTTCAGCCACAAGATCTACTCGTTGTGACCATTCAGGAGACCCCACAATTATTAAATTATCTGGATCTATCGCTCTTATTGCTTTTATAACTTGAATGGCATATGGCTTTACTATTTCAGACCATGAAACATTGAGAGGTTCATTATAAATTTCATAAATGACATTTTCAGATTCCCCATAAGTTTGTGCCATTTCTTGAAAAAATAGTTTTGCTTCTTCGAGATGATCTTCTGCATGGTGTGAATGCCAATCAATAATGACATAAATACCTTCTTCAATAGCAGCTTCAACTACAGTCTTTAATCGTAATTTATTTGCTTGTTTATTGTAGAGATAGCCGCCAGGATCTTCAACCCCCATAGCTGCTCTGACAATTTTAGAGTTCCAGTCTGTCTTTAGCCATTTAACCGTAGAAGAATTATAAAATCTTTCTCCTCCCCAATTATCATTACTCCAAAAAAAACTATTGCCGGCAAAGCTTACTGGATCATTGTTTTTATTTACTATTTTGTTACCAGATACTTTTAAAAGTCCATTTTCAGTAACTATTGAACTATCTATTCCTTCAGGTATTATGTTTGAATTATGATTATTATTATTGTCATCGCAAGAGATGTTGAAATACTGAAATAAAAAGAATGATAAAAATTGAATTAATCATTTTTATTGGTCTAATAAAATGATTAAAGAAAGATAGCATTTTTTTATTAATTAGGTGAAAAAATACAATTATAAAAATCTTGAAGGATATAAGACAATTCAATTATACAATAGAATAAATTAATCTATATTAAAATATTTTCCTCACTAAAATCTAAACATAAAATATCTCGTGAAAGGAAAAAAATATGAAACCAATAATTAATATTGAAGATTTAACTGACTTTAAGGGGCATAATAATGGATCATTTGAGTCTAAATATGCTGATGTAGGTCAGAAAATAGGTGCTGTACAACTAGGATATAATATCACGATAATTCCACCAGGAAAAAAATCATGGCCTTTTCATAATCATCACGTAAGTGAAGAAATGTTTATGATTTTAGAAGGAAAAGGAATTTTAAGGTTTGGAAATGATAAATTTCTATTAAAAAAAAATGATATTATTTCTTGTCCTATTGGCGATAGATCTGTGGCTCATCAAATTATAAATAATAGTAATGAGGATTTAAAATATTTAGCTCTTGGTACTAAAAAACCATATGATATATGTGAATATCCAGATTCTGATAAAATTTTATCTAGAGTTAATTCTGATAAAGATTCAAAATTATGGAATATGTCAAAAGGTGCCGAGTCATATGAATATTTTGAGGGAGAAAATTAATTTTAGTTTTACGATATAATCATTAGATTTGTTTTATCTTGTAGGAGGGATTTCTGAAATGATTAAAAAAAACTATCTTTGTAATATTATGTCCTTATTGGGGATTATTGGAATTATTGGAATTATTGGATGTGAAGACTATTACGGAACTCAACCAAGCATTAAAGAGCAAGTTAATACTTTAGAGGGGTTTTGGTTTGCATGTGAATTTGATGATTGTTTAATTCTTGATGATGATGGATATCATTTTACAAGTAATGGTGAAATTTATTACGTTGAAGAAGCAACTCAAAATTCTGAATCCGAATGTGGAGGTAGCCCATGTTTTTGGGCAGACCAAGAATCAATAAGTGTAGATAGAGGTCTTGTAGGAGAGTACACTTATTCTAATGGCTCTCTAAAAATTACTATAGATTCTTATTATGGGGGCTGCGATGAGCTAATACCATGGAATACAAGTGCTGATTTTTTTGAACCTCAATCATCATGCCTCCCATTCCAAACATCGCTTGTGAAAAAATTTTCTGGACAAGTTTATTATTAATCCAGTTCCAGCTTCCCGCCCACTAACGCAAAGTCGCTGTTAGCGGATGGTGCTACTCTTGTCAAGTGTCTAATATTTCAACCGTAATCATCCCTGTTTCCAGTAGCGGAACCTGGTCAACAATCTGTCCGATTGGATTTATAGCTGCGGTTGGACCATATGAAATCCATCCATCTACTTCGCCCGTTACGTCTGAAGAAATAATCCAAAGTTTGGTTTCTTTCGCTCGTTCGATCCGCGTACTGTTATGTAGGTACCGAAATTTCTCTGCCATTTCATATTTCATCATATTGTTTGCTGGGCAAAGAATTAGAGTTGCGCCTTGCTTAGCAATTTTCATTGAACATTCTGGAAATTGGGTGTCGTAGCATATGTTTATTCCAAATTTCATATTTCCATTTTGAAATACAGGATATTCAGAACCCCTTTCAAATATTCTTTCGCCATCTAAAAGGTGGGTTTTCCTATACTTTCCAAGCAACATTCCATTTTTAACTACCACGGCAGTATTGAAAATATTTTCTCCATCACTTTCTATTAAGCCGAAGACTATTATTGGATTAATGCTTTCCAGCCGATGAATCATTTTTTTAAAGCTAGCTGAATCCAAGTTTACCGCATTCTTCCTAGCGATATTCTCGTTTGTTAAGTAACCTTGCAAAAAACATTCTGGAAAGCAAACTAAGGACGCGCTTTTTTGTTCGGCCTTTTTTGAAAATCTTTCAATCCAATCAAGAGATGCGTTAATATTTTCCTTTAAAGCTGGGACTTGACAAGCTGCAACTATAGTTGGCATGCGAGAGACTCTATTTCTTTTTGCGATTTAGTGAATTATCAGTTGGAGCAGATTAAAAGTAAAAAGCCCCAAGCTTTAGAGGCCTTTTACTTTTACATTTATTATTTTAAAAGAATCATTTTTTGACTAACACGTTTTCCTCCAGAAATAAGTTCTGAAAAATAAACACCACTGGAAAAACTACTAGCATCCCACTGAACCTCATAACTACCACTTTTAAGTCTTTCATTAATGAGTGTTGCAACATTTTTTCCTGAAATATTATAAATATTTAGCACTGATTTACTCGAAACAGTCTCAACATCAAATTGAATAGTTGTCAAAGGATTAAATGGATTAGGGTAAGCAGGATATAGTTTGAATTGATTAGGAAACACACCAACATTTGGTTCAATAGATGTGAAAACTACTGATGTGAAACTCACCTCCTGTCCAATGCGAAAATTATCAATTTCAACCAATTCATCAAATCCGGGTAGATCTATATCATTAAAACAATCTTCATAGGTATTATATCCATCCTCTGCACATGGATCAAAGAAGCCTTGTGTAAAAAGCGTATCTTGATTGATCATATATTCTAGACTCATTGTATCATCATAATAATATAAAAATAAAGAATCTGTTGAGGCTGCCCAATTAAAGTAAGACGTATCTAGATACTCAACTGAACCATAACTATCATATGAACTATCCAGTTCAACATCGATTCCGCTCCAATCATCATAAAATGTAAGTGATAACTCTCCTTCACCGTCCCCATCTTCAAATAAAAAATCAATAGATGTTTCTATGCCTGCCTGTAATTCAATTGAACCAGGACCGATACTTCCATTTACTGTTAGAAATACAGCACCTGTAGAATCATATAAGTTCAAATTTGTAATCGTTAAAACTGAATTTATCGTATCAATGGAGGTTGCTGCAATTGTTTCCATGGAGTCTGCCTCCAATTCTACTATGCTGGATTCAGAAAATATAATTCCGTTGACATCATCAATGTGCCCATCTTCTCTAGTTGAATTGACACTTATGACAGTTGGATTTTCCACATCAATTTGATTTAAGTCCATTTCAAATGTTAGCGCAAAAAATTCCATTAAATCCATATTCATAATCAACACTTCTGAATCATCATCCTGATTATCAACTCCACCAACCTGTCCAGCTAAATACCCAGCCGCACAATCCCCATCACCATCATCGCAAAACCAGCAAACACAATATTCATCACCAGACTCAAAACCGATATTACCATCATTATTTATATAAATCTGGCTATAAGCTTCGCCGTAAAATAAAAACTCATTAGATAGTACTTGAAAATCATAATCATCATCTTCAACAGAAATAACATTTCCATATAATCCAGGCAAATCAGTAATAGACTCTTGTGAAACAGTATATTCTGAAAAATCACCATTTGGTGAAAAAGTCACTTTCGTGTATGCTAAATCCAACTGGTTCTCTATCGAATAGGCTTCAACAGGGTAAGTATATGATTCTTCCGATATTGTACTAAAATCTACTGCGTCATATTCTCCACTTCCATCAGAAATCCCAATGGCTAAACCGCCATAAGCGTCACCAGTATTGGAACCGGATAGAGAAAGATCTTTATAACTCAAGACAACCTTGTTTGACTCGTAAATTAATTGAATTTGAAAAGTATGAGTAAGATCAAGATTATCAAATTTAGGTACGTCAACAAAAGTAATAGTCGCATCAGTATCTGTATCGTCAAAGTAAACAGATCCTCCTGATCCTGGATCAAGATCTGTTAATAGAGCACCAATTCTTGGGCCATAAGAATAAGTACTATCATCTTCATCATCATTATCATCACCTTCCATATTTGATAGATCCAAAATATATTTTAATTCTGTTATAAAATCATCTGTTGTTGCAGTCAAACTTCCCTCGGCTTCTTTCATTCCCATTAATGTCATGGCATCTTGAATACTTTGATCTTGACCAACCGTGATATAAGCATTCGAATTTCTTTCAACCTCCTCCCAACTACCAATTAAATCATCTGCATCTCGAGTAGATGTTTGTTCTGTGTTATTTGGTGATAGTTCTTTTTGTTTTTTCATTTGAGAGATTGATTTAAAATTAAGTTGTTTTTGTAGATCTTTACTTAACTGTATCATTCGTTCTTGTAGATCCCCTGTACCGTAACATATTGAAAAAACGAGGATGCTTATAAAAAATTTTATCATTTACATATTCCTTTTAATAATGTGAGGAAAATTAATAGTTTTATGAAGATTTTCTTAAGGATTTAAAAAATATTATACCCATATTATTTTGAAAAATTAATAGTTCAAAAAACTATCTATAATTGTTCGTAGGTTCTAATATGAATCACAACATTAATGCTCTAAAATCTACTTTTGAAAATAATGAACTCGAACAAGATTATTTTGATGATAAATGGATAAAGGTCAGCTCATTTTACTTTAAAGTAATTA
>JAOHKG010000011.1 GCA_028101095.1 Fidelibacterota bacterium
AATAGCAACTATTGTAGGAAGTAGTGGAAGTGGTAAAACTACTCTCTTAAGAATGATTGCTGGTTTAGAAATACCTGAAAAAGGTCAAATTATCCTTGATGGAAAAGTAATTAATGATACAAATATATTTATTCCTCCTGAAAAACGTAATTGCTCTCTAGTTTTTCAAAGTTATGCTCTTTTTCCTCATTTAATTGTTAGAGATAATATTTATTTTGGTAAGAACAGCAGTCAAAATTATGATTTAATTCAAAATTTAATAGAGATTACAAAAATAGATCAAATTCAAGATAGGTTTCCCCATCAAATTTCTGGAGGGCAACAGCAACGCGTTGCTTTAGTTAGAGCACTTGCAATAAACCCTTCTTTATTATTGATGGATGAACCACTAAGTAATTTAGATAGGGAATTAAGATTAAATGTAAGAACTGAAATTGTTAGTCTTCTTAAAAAATTAAAAATAACGACTCTAATAGTTTCTCATGATACAGAAGATGCGTTGGCTATTTCTGATAAGATTATTATAATCGAAGACGGTATGATCTCTCAGGTTGGTTCACCTCTAGAAGTATTTAATGTCCCTAAAAGTTGCCATATAGCATCACTTTTTGGGCAGAGTAATTTTATACCTTTTGAAAATTTAGATAAAAAGTACAAACACTTCATTTTAAACGAAAAAAATGAAAAAGTCATCTCAGTGAGGCCTGGGCAATTAAAAATTGTAAATGAATTGGCTGTAGATGAGGACTTACTTTGTGAGGGAACTATCCTTAAGATTTGTTTAGTAGGGCTGCATAAACAGCTTACAATTAAATGTAAACAGTTTGTAGTCAATGTAAACTTGTCTAATTTGACAGATGCTATTATTGGTGAAAAAGTTAAAGTAGTCTTTAAAAAAAACTTTTTCAGATATAATTAAAATAATTCGGGGTATAGCGTAGTCCGGTTAACGCGCCTGCTTTGGGAGCAGGAGATCGGGAGTTCGAATCTCTCTACCCCGACACTCGAGAAATACCAAACTTTCCTTAATAAAGCCCTGTCTTCGGATAGGGCTTTGTGTTTCATATCTGATCACTGATATTCATTCTTTATCAAATAAAGGACACAAAATTGAAGGACACACCCATATGGGCGTATGGAATTTTAGGTTACAACGTTAATCTGCGTTCCCCACAAAGAAATTCAAAAAAAGTCGGTTTTTCAACCAAGTCTATAATCTCACACCTAATGACGGGCGGGGTGGTATACGGAATAATTTCTATAGACATTTTATTGCTATTTTTTTGTATATTTTAAAATGAATAAAAATCTGCCAGGTATTACCTTAGCCATAATTTTTTCACTTTTTTGTCATGGCTATGCGACTTCTCCAAATCTATCAGTTGTTAACGATAGGGACATAGTAATGATAAGTGTGGAGAACCAGGCACATATTGATTATGGCTTATCCTATCCAATTACATATGAACTTACCATACCAGAAAATATTGGAAATTTAAAAGCGTATAAAAAATTTAAGTCTCAACACAATTGGGAATTAATTGAAGCGAAAACAGATCAAGATTTTTTCAATGGAATTGAAGCCATTAGATTTGATTATGATCAGAATATTGCCTTTCTATCGATTGCCTTTTCTAATATCTCTGACTCAATTTTTTTTAAAATTACAGATTCGTATGAAAATGATATAAATACACCTTACATAGGGATGAGTCAATATTATGACAATAGAAAAGCTGTCGTCACAATAACAGCTGATGACTGGGCAGATTGGAGTAACGAAAAGTTTATTCAAACTTGTGAAAATATGCGAAGCTTTAATTTATGGCTGAGTTGTGCAGTGATAACAAATATACAAAATCCAAACACTTGGAGTTCTATACAAGAGCAACTTGATATTGGATATGTTGAAGTTATCGCTCATTCAAGAACTCACCCTTATATTCCATATATTGACACAGAAGGTGAAGTATTAGGAAGTAAACAGGATTTAATTAATAATTTAGATCTCTCGGGGTATAATTCTTCCGGTGATAATGAATATATTTATGCTTGGGTTGCACCATATGGAGAATACGATAATACCATTGATACAATGACTAGTGTTGGAAAATATTTAATATCTCGATTATTTTATTGGGATGATAATTATTTTTCTAATTGGAATAATGAATTAAATAAATTTGACCCTGTTGGCGCATCCATAGAGGTTGGGTCATCGTATTATTGGGGGTCGACTGATATTAACGAATTAAATGGAACATATGACAGCGTTATAGAATCAAATGGTATTTATCATTTAATGACACATCCGAATATTCTTGAGTGGAATGAAGATTTCACATGGGATCATCTTGAATATATTAGTAATAAAAAAAATATTTGGTATGTTGGTTTTGGACACCTATACCTCTACCATTTTTTACATAATGCTTACTCAGAAAACAATTTAAAGCATATTAAGGAAAAAAATATTATTCCTAAAACTATTAAACTAATTCAAAATTATCCTAATCCATTCAATCCAATCACTACGCTAGAATATGATTTACCTGAAGATTCATTTGTAGGTATTACGGTTTATGATGTGCTTGGAAATGTGGTAAACAACCTTATTAACAAGAATCAAAGCTCTGGCTCTAAATCAATTCAATGGGATGCTACCAACAACCAAGGTGAACCAGTATCAGCAGGAGTCTATCTTTATAAGATTCAGACAGGTGATTTTAGTCAAACAAAGAAGATGATTCTACTAAAGTAATTAAAGTCCTTTTTGTACTTTTTTGCTAATTAAACTTTAAATTCCATTGTGGCAATAGACTTTGTTGGTTCTAATCTAGTTCCCCACAGAGTAATTCAAAAGTAGGTCGAAAGTTTTTTGTTTGTGCGATGATATGTAGATTTAGTAAAAGGATATGAATATGATTGCTTATTTATCAGGACCAATTGAAAATGCCCATAATGATGGAGCAGATTGGAGGCAGGGTATCACTGAATGGTTAGAAACTGAACTTAATCATAAAGTATTTAACCCTGTTATCGAAACTAAAAGTATTATTGAACATCAGAACACCAGTGATTTCAGACGGATGAAAAAAACTAATCCTGATGAATATAAAAAAATAATTAGAAAGATAATAAAAGTTGATTTAGATGCTGTAGTTAATAAGTCGGATTATCTCATTGTAAAATGGGATGAATCAGTTTTTAGAGGTGGTGGAACTCATGGTGAGATTACTATGGCCTATTGGCTTAGAAAGCCTGTTTACCTAGTAAATGAGCTACCATTAGAAGATATTAGTTCTTGGATATTTTCTTGTTCAAGTTATGTTTTTAATAATTTTGATGATTTAAAATCAAAGTTAAAAAAGCTTTACTCTTGATTAATATATTTACCACATATGACTTTGTTCATCCTTAGCTAGAGTTCCCAACAAAGAAAGTCTATTTTTTTTATTTGTGAGATTTTAAGTAAATTTGGTTATGAGGGGTGAATTAAAATTCTTTGCAGGAGTGGCTATTGGTGTAGGAATAGGTTTAGCAACTGATAATTTAGGTTTAGGTATTGGTATCGGTATTGCTATCGGAGCTGCGTTATCCCAAACAAAAAAAGAAAAAAAGAGCACTAAATCAGATTCAAGTGAAGAGGATGTAGTAATTGATTTGAACCAAATGAATAGAAGAAAAAGAAAAGCCAAGAGTGATGTAGAAGATTAGAGCCTCATATTCGTCGAGGTTTTTGTTTATAATAATGATAGTTTTATTTCAATGAAATTAGATTTATACCAAGTTGATGCATTTGCAAATAGAGTATTTGAAGGAAACCCTGCAGCGGTAGTCCCCTTGGATAAATGGTTGCCAAAAAAAAAGATGCAATCTATTGCTCAAGAAAATAATTTATCTGAAACTGCATTTTTTTGTAAATCCGGTGAAAGTTTTGATTTAAGATGGTTTACACCTAATAGAGAAGTAAAGTTATGCGGGCATGCCACTCTGGCTTCAGCATATGTCATATTCAATTTGCTTGACTATAAAATCGATAAAATTTCATTTAAATCTCAATCCGGTAAGTTATATGTAGAAAAAAATGGTGATCTAATAAAGATGGATTTTCCATCTCAAAACCCTATAAAATGTAACATTCCAAAACTTCTAGAGAATGGTTTAGGGGCTAAACCTGAGGCTTGTTATTTCAATGAAGACTATATTGCAGTTTTTGAAAATGAAAATGATATTATTTCTATTGAACCAAATTTTCAAAAATTAAAAAGGCTTGATTCTAGGGGCGTAATTATCACCTCTCCAGGAGAAAAATATGATTTTGTTTCTAGAGCATTTTTCCCAAAATATACAATTTTAGAGGACCCAGTAACAGGGTCTGCACATACCAAATTGATTCCTTACTGGTTCGAAAGAACTGGTAAAAAAGAATTTAATTCAAAACAAATTTCCAAAAGAGGTGGAGAACTATTTTGTGAATATGATGGTGATCGAGTATTTATATCAGGTTATGCTAGGATGTATATGAAAGCGGAAATACATATTAATTAAAATTACCCAAATTCTTACAACATTCGTGAGGATTTTTGTTAATAGACTCGCACATATTGAAGGATAATTATTTGTATATTTAACTAAGATGAATAATAAAATTGATTTAATTACTTCAACTTTTAAAGATACTGATTTAGAGAAAAATTATCTCGATGATAAATGGGGTAAGGTTAAGTCCTTTTATTCTTATGTTTTAATTATTATGTTTATTGGAGTGTCATTATTGATACTTAGTTTGTATCTAAGAGGTACTTTTGCCGTAAAAAATATTTTAGTTCCATCAACATTATTTATTTTAATAATATTTTTATATTTAATGAGCGAGAGGCTTAAAAAGTTATACTTAGAAAAGGCTCTTTTTTTTATGGGTATCATTTCTATGCCATTGATGTATTATTTAGATTTTGAAAGATTATCTAATCTCCCACATATTGCATTCATGCCGCTGATGCAGTCTATAATTTGGATATCAATATTTCCCTTCAATTTCATACAATCGACAATAGTATCATCTGTCCCATTTTTAACCTCGTTAACATTACTTGTGAACTACGACTCTATCAGTTTTACATTATATATATTTTTGTATTTCTTCCCACACATTCTTTTAGTAAGTAACAAATGGAAATCTGAAAAAGAAAGCAGGTCCAATTTTCTAAAAGCAAAAACAATCGAAGAAAATAGAAAGCTAATGAATGAAACACTCAAAAGATATTTTGGTGATGAATTGAGCGACAAAATAATATCACAAAAGGGTGAGCTCGAGGGAGAAAATAGGTGGGTATCGATTTTATTCAATGATATAAGCGATTATTCTACAATTACTGAAAATATGGCTCCAGAAGTTGCATTAGAATTTTTAAATGAATATTTTAGTGAAATGCATAAAGTTATAAGAGAATTTAATGGACAAATATTAAATTATATTGGAGATTCTATCATGGTCGTTTTCGGAGCTCCCAATAAGTTAAAGGGACATGAAAATAAAGCAATCGAATGTGCAATAGAGATGAGAGAAAAATTAAAAGAGTTAAATAAATCTTGGGATGGAAATGATACTTCAAGGTATTGGAAGAATCATGGCATTGATTCAATTAAGATGCGAATTGGTGTTCACACTGGCAGTGTGATTGCAGGAAATGTGGGTAGTGTAGATATGATTCAGTATAGTACAATCGGGGATACTGTTAATGTAGCTGCAAGGTTAGAGAGAGCAAATAAAGAATTTGGGACAAACATTCTTTTTGGAGATGAAGTTTATACTTCGTTAACAAAAAAATTACATAGCCAAAGTACTCTTAGTGGCGAAGTAACATTGAAAGGAAGGTCGAAGCCAACAAAAGTTTATTCAATATAAATGTATAAAAATCATTTGTAAAATTATTATTATATTTTTTAACCCCCCATATTCATGAGATTTTTTGTTTGCCTAAAAGCTAATGGATAGGGTGTCTCTATTTTTTTCTTTTAAGTTTGGTAACTTTACATTTTCAAAGGCACTATGATTTATGTATTTTATCGTTATTGGAAAAAGCTTTTATTTTATTACCATATAAGAGGACAAAAGAATGAAAAAAGTAATACAGTTTGGGAGTGGATTGTTTTCTGTCCTCTTCGCCACTACAATAAACATACCATCTGATTATGTAACCATTCAGGCAGGTATTAATGCTTCGGTTGATGGAGACACTGTGCTTGTTGCACAGGGGACTTATTCAGAAAATCTCATTCTTGAAAAAGAAATAGTTCTCGCAAGTCATGCGCTAAATGATGACCTTAATAACGAATGGATTAATAATGAAAATATTCAAGAGACTATCATCAGTGGTACCCTAGAACCTTTAGATCCAGATTATGGAAGTTGCTTGGTTATTCGGGATGGTAATATTGCACCCTCAATTATAGGCTTCACCTTTCAAGATGGTTTTGGCACTGCTATGGTGGAAAATGATACATGCGAATTAATTGTCCAACGCCCAGAACGATCTGGTGGTGCAATTCTGATATACAAAGCTTATCCAACCATTAAGTATAATCGATTTATTAATAATGGTAGAGTTCCAACTGATGGTGGTAATGGTTCATTAGCTATCTCAAATGGTGGTGCAATTGGTCACTTTGATGATAATGATGTTGAATTTGATGAAGACAGAAGCAGTGCCAGAAGAACCCGTCACTCAAGCCGAGACATACCGGAAGAGGTCAATATTCAAAATAACTATTTTGAGAATAACAGCAGCAGAGATGGTGAGAATTTTTACTCCCGAGGTTATGAGGGCTCTATAGATGTAAGCTACAGCATTTTTGATGATATCGATTGTGAGTCAAATAGTGTTAATGAGTTTGTACTAAAATCAAAAGGAAAAAAAGCGGCATACATCCAAAATGATATTTCAGGCAGTTGTATTGAACAAAATTCATTTTATGTTTCCATGGATGGGGATAATAACAACCCTGGAACAGAATCTCAGCCTTTTAGGAATATTAGCCATGCTCTAAGTTTAGTAAAAGATAACTCAGCTACTATTACCACAATTTATGTTGCAGATGGTGTGTTTTCACCATCAACAACGGGTGAACAATTTCCAATTATTCTTCCAGATTATGTTCATTTGATTGGCACCAGTCGAGAAACTTCAATATTAGATGCAGAAGCTGATTTTGACAAAGAAAGCCGAGTGATTAAAATAGTGGAAGAATGTGAAAATATTAAAGTAGCAAACTTTACAATTACAGGTGGTAATGCCGCAAGTGCTGGATGTATAGGCGGTGGTGGAATACTTGTAACACATCCTGATCTTGAATATGTTTATGATGGACCAGTTAGTCCTGTTAACGCAGTCTTCGAGAATTTGATTGTTACAGATAATACTTCAGTTGCCGGTAGTGGAATTTCTATTTGGCGAGTGTCTGGCCCAACTTTGTCAAATCTTATTATTCAGGATAATACTTCGGAACATTATGGCGGTGGATTAATGATTTTTTCAGCTAATGCATCAGTGACGGATGTAATAGTTACTGGGAATGATTGCTATAGAAATGATTCTTATGGTGGTGGAATGATAATTAATAATTCAGAGGCGACGTTGACAAATGTTACTGTAACTGATAATACAGCATCAAATGGTGGGGGGATATTTATCCTTGATACTGATGCCACATTAATAAATTTAACAGTTAGTGGGAATACTGCTACAGCTTTTGGTGGTGGATTGTTAGTAGGGGCCAATACCAATCCCACACTAACTAATTCAATTATATGGGGCAATAATCCAAATCAAATTCAGGGATTCGGAACACCAACAATCACTTATAGTGATATACAAGGTGGTTGGAATGGTGTAGGTAATATTGATTCAGACCCATTATTTTGCAATCCCGATAGTGGTGATTTTACTTTAACAGAAAATTCCCCGTGTATTGGAACAGGAAGAAATGGTGCTAATATGGGAGCACTTGATATGGAATGTGAAGCAATATTATCAACTGATAAAGATGTAATACCGCTACAATATGTATTACATCAAAACTATCCAAATCCATTTAACCCAACGACGCAGATTAGATATGAATTACCCGAGGATGCATTGGTAAGTATCAGTATTTATGATGTAATGGGTAGAAAGATAAAGTCTTTATCAAATGCTAACCAAACAGCAGGCTATCACTCTCTACAATGGGATGCTACAAATGATATTGGGGAAGGCGTATCTGCTGGAATGTATATCTATACCATCCAAGCGGGAGAATATCGTTCTACTAAGAAAACGCTTTTTCTAAAGTAGGTAAGAGACTAAATGTTTAAAACTAAAAGCCCTCGATTCTTTTAGGGCTTTCTTCTTCAATAAATACTAATAAAGATGTATTAAGTTCTTACGTGAAAAATTCCACACCACATATATTAATTATTGAAGATGAACCTGATATAAATGAACTACTTGTCATCAGCCTTGAAAAGAACGAATATACTGTTTCTAAAAGCTTTGATGGTGAAAGTGGATTAAAAATGGCAAGAAAGTCTTTACCCGATTTAATCTTACTAGATTTAATGCTACCTGGAATAAATGGACTTGATGTATGTAAGCTTTTAAAAAGTGAAAAAGATACCTTTCATACTAAAATTATAATGCTAACGGCACTCAGCCAAGAAAACGACATCGTTAAAGGTCTTGAAATTGGAGCTGATGATTATATAACCAAACCCTTCAGCATAAAAGTATTAAATGCTAGAATAAAATCTGTATTAAGACGAAATACTAATGAAGAAAAATCATTAGGTGATTCTATAATCATTGAAAATATTCAAATCACTTCTAGAACCAGAACTGTTAAAATTGGAAAAGATATTTTAGACTTAACTTTTACAGAATTTCAGATTCTTTTTTTATTAGCTACCCATCAAGGTTGGGTCTTTACAAGATATCAAATCATTGATAAAATTAGAGGAAATAATTATTCGGTAACTGATCGCTCTGTCGATTTTCAAATAGTTGGACTTAGAAAAAAAATGGGCTCTAAAGGTAAACTTATTGAAACTATACGCGGTGTAGGTTATCGATTTCATTTAAATGAAACGTAGACCATTATTTCTTCAACTTTTTTTAACATATATGCCCATCATAGTAGTAGGGCTTTTTCTTTTATTATTAATCGTTAATAGTGTAATTAAAAATGCATATTATGATGAGAAAGAGAGGTCTCTAGAAAATCAAAGTCAAATTTTTAAAACTATTTTAACAAATATTTCTCCCGAAGAAATCTCATACCAAAAGTTCTGTCAGAAATATGGTGAAGTCATTAGTGCTAGAATCACTATTATTGACGGTACTGGGAATGTATTGGGTGATTCCGATAAAAATCCAAAAGAAATGGACAATCATTTATTAAGACCAGAAATAGTACAAGCTGCAAGTATTGGCATTGGAACGATAAGAAGGTATAGTCAAACAATAAATAAAGACTTTATGTATTACGCACAAAAAATATCAATTAAAAATAGTTATTTATTTTTAAGAGTTTCCATGCCTCTGCACAGTATTGAAGCAATTATAGAAAAATTACAAAATCAGATTATTATAATTGGTACTTTAATTGGTATCTTTTTATTATATGTCAGTTATCACTTTTCTAAAATACTTACAAATCCAATTGAATCAATGAGAAAGGAGGCTAAAAGATTTGTTTCAAATTTTCAATTGCCTAAACCTATGCCAGTTCCAGAAACTCGAGAATTAGCATCCTTGTCAATATCCTTGAATAAAATGGCTAAGGAAGTAGATTCTAAAATAAAAAGTGTCCAACGGGAAAAAGATGAAAAAGAATCACTTTTATCAAGCATAGATGGTGGAATTATAGCATTAGATGAAAAAGGTAGAATTATTTTTATTAATAAAATTGCTATAAATTATTTAAATATTTCTTCAATAACCATTGAAGGAAAAAATTATGAAAATATTTTAAAACACAAAAAAATTATATCTTTTATTAAAGACTCTTTTGGGCCAAAAGAAAATATTCAAAAAGAGATTTACATTAAACTTAATAAAAAAAGATACTATCTTTTAAATGCGTCCCCTCTTATCAGAAATACAATGAAAACAGGGGTTTTAATTTTGATTAATGATATTACATTCCAAAAGCAGTTAGAGAAATTGCGATCAGATTTTGTTGCTAATGTAAGTCATGAGTTAAAAACGCCTATCACATCGATTATGGGTTTTTTAGAATTATTGATGATTAAAGCTAAACTTAGTAATGAAGAAAAAAAATATTTAGAAAAAGTTGTTAATCATACAAATAGACTTAATGAAATTATTGACGACTTACTAAAACTATCTAAAATTGAATCTCAAGAAGAAGATAATACAATAGTATTGAAATCACAAAAATTAAAATCAATATTGATAAATTTTGAAGATGATATTCATGATTTAGTAGAAAAAAACAGAAACACTCTTTTAATAAATTGCGCTGAAAATATAACTGTAAAAGTAGACTCTCAGCTTTTAAGAGAAGCTCTACTAAATCTTTTAGAAAACTCTATAAAATATGGTGACAAGAAAAGTCCTTTAAAAATTAGTGTTGAAAAAGATTCTACTATTCAGATACACGTTGATAACATTGGAATTCCCATAGATAAAAAGTACCAAAAGAGAATATTTCAAAGATTTTATAGAGTTGATAAGTCTAGAGCTAGAAAAGCAGGGGGAACGGGATTAGGATTAGCAATAGTTAAGCATATCGCAATTGTTCACGGTGGTGGTGTTTCGGTTAAATCTCTAGATAATAGAGTTACAAGATTTACCATAACTTTGCCAAGATAACTTTTTATATTATTTATATCTTTAGAGGGTATAATAAAAAAAGGGAAACTTTAGTTTCCCTTTTTTTATTTAATTAAATGCTTATAATTAATCTACCCATGAGGCTTTAAAGAGAGCCACAGATGGATCTTTGGTGTTTGCAACAAGTACAAACCCATTCCTATAATGTAGACCCTCTGCTTCACCAGCACTTTCACCATTTTCTTCTTGAGTATAATCGTTTAACTCAGTAATTGCTCCTGAATCATATACCGGATTTGCAGGATCAGTAATATTGTAAACAACAACAGCACTTGGATCTTGTAAGGTTGTTAAAGCAAAGATTTTCCCATCTTTTTCCACAACAGTAATCTCTTCAGGTTCTATACCTTTTGGTTCATCACTCCAGTCCCATGTTGCAGGGAGGTCCTCTGATAAGTTTGCATAATATTGAGTTCCAGGAGTTCCGTTTTCTCCATCTAGCATTATAATACCAATTTGTCCTCCAATTTCACCAGCTGTGCATATAAAAGATTGATCATCGCTTACATAAATTCCATCTGCTTTATGACCATCCACTAGAGTAGCCCTATATTGTAAAGTATCAGGTATCATAGATGGGTCGGAAAGTGAAAACCATCCGATTTCATTTGATTCTTGCAATGTCATAAATACTGTCTCTCCATCAGGTGCTATTTTTACGCCTTCTGGTTCTGCTAAATCATTATTGGTACCTCTATGGGTAATTTTCATATCTTTGATTAAAACAGCATTCCCTAGCCCGGCACTGATATCATAAATAGTTACACCAGGATAGTTTACGGCATCACAAGACCCATCAATAGCATCATCATAATCAAATTCATTCACCACCACCACGTACTTGTTGTCTGCTGAAATATCAACCGCATCTGGATTATAACCAAGCTCATAAGGTCCACTTTTTGTGTTTGTAGCGACATCTACAAGATAAAGTTCTCCTCGAGTACATGCTCCTTTCGTAACAACAGCAGCAATTATAGTTTCGTCAACACTTACATCAACTGAAGAAGCGTCTGCATCTTCAGAATTTGATAATTGAACTTGCTCATTTGTCATTGTTATTCCAGTTCCAGATATGGTGAAAAAATCTAAAGTTTTTTGCATTGAATTAACTACTACCCCTTTAGTGTCAGAAACGAACCGAATGATTTCGGGTTGAGACTGATCTGCACTACCTGTTGATTTAACCTCAATTTTAGTTATATCAAAGCGTTCTTCAACGAGATTTGCATCATTATTGGTGTCTTCACAGCTTACTAAAAAAAGTATGGATAAAGCACAAATAAAAGAGAGGTGTTTTGATTGATTTTTCATATTGATTGTATCCTTTTTTTTTGTTGTGTTAAAAATTTAATTCAAATTGAATAAGTAGTTGATTATCATTCATATCTGGTTGAAAGTCTCGGCCGGCATTGTTATTGTACGAATCAGCTAATTCTTGTGTATCTCCAGTTGTCTCACCAGTTATATAATATTCAAATTTAATTTTAGAATAAGTAGTTAACTCATAAACGGCAGCAAGAGTGATTAATGATCTATCCCATGTTTGGGGATCGTCAAGTTCGGCTGTCCAATTTTGATCTACATACATATTACTCTCAGGGTTAATGTTTAATTCACCGTATCGAAATAAACAATATAATGGCAAGTCCATTAATTTAAATGGTGTTCCAAATTCAACATAGTATCCACTCCGAGGTAAATAGCCATCCAATGAATAAATATATTCACCGCGGAAAAGTCCAAGAGCAGTCTTTAACTCTGCACGACCACCAAACCAATAATGATCTCTATTTGCATTTTTGGGTAAGACAGTTCCTTGAGCGATTCTATAATCTGTAAAATCGTTCATAAGAACGCCTTGCCAATCATAGTCATCATATAACTTGCCTATATAATACCAGCCTGTAATTTTGATAGGATTCAAATTAAAACTAGCCCTTAAACCAGACTCTATTGTTACACCATCCCAATCTCTTGTTTTATTTGGCATATTATCATACACTAGAATTCTATATGATTTATCTTCAGCAGGACTATCATATCCAAGTGGTCTTTTTAGAGCTAAGGATGCTCCAAAATTCATATTAGGATATTTTTTTTCTATATCAACGTGATATTGACGACCCTTCCAAAAGGCTGTTCCAATTAATGGATATCCTTCTATACCTCTTTTCAAAGCAATAGCAGGTCTGTTGCTACCTATTTCATATTTAGTATTATTTTTTTCAATTAATAAGTAGCTTTTATCAACATACGCATTGTCATCATTAAAACGAAGACCAAATCTGAATGAAATATTATCGGAGTATAAGATTTTAAATTTTAAAACTGCTTTATCAATTCGAACGTGCGGGCTTCTAGTTTCTACTTTTTGAATAAATTCAGTACTATTAATTGCTCCACCTGCTCCTTCAACATCAACAAATTCAAATTCAACTTCTCCAGCAACATCAATATTTACACCAGAAGGAAGATTAAATGATATTTTATTTTGTTCTGTTACACTATCATTCAAATTATCTTGTGATATGGAAAATGAAGTAAGTAGAAGAAATATAACATTATTTTTATACATATTTTTGTGACCTGTTTTATTATTTTATTGCTGATTAAACAATTAATGCAATCAAAATTAAAACTGGTATGTTAGATTTGTATTAGATTGAAAAATGATAGTTTAGAAAATTTATTGGTATTTAGTAGAATTTTAAAAAGATGAAAAGATACAATTAGTACCAGATTTAAATGAAAACATAACTCACTGAGAGTGGGGCTCATTTGATTAACTTGTTTTAGTTTTAGAAGAAAGCCATTAACGGATACGCTATTAAACTGAGTTTTTTCTTAATAGATCTTTCTGAAACGATTATAGAATCAAACTAAAAAAATATTAATTCATCACGTTAAATGAATTTACAGCAGATCCTTTTTTTTCATTATCTGTCATAAGGATAAGCCGACTTTTATGAAAAATCATTGCTTCGATCTTTTGTTTATCAATGCTACGAGAAACTAAAAGGTTTTTTTTCATATTAAAATACCCATTACCATTTAGCTGACCAAGAACATAGAGTCTTGTCTCAAAAGGACCATCATTACTTGGGTCTGAAGTAGCAGAACACCAGAGATTATTGTTTCGATCTATCGCCAGATCAGAAATGTTTCGACGATGAGAAACAGGTTCTTTTAAACTAAATTGAAAAAGTTTAACATTAGTAATCAAATTGTTCTCTAAATCATAGTCTCCAACAAAAAGTGTGGATTCTCGAGTATTAGATCCTCTATCACCATAGATTATTTTAATCAGATCTTTTTTCGAATTTGAATAATTATGAAGAGCGAGTCCCTCCAAGTTCATTTTTTTTGTCAATTTAGGAAGTTTAAACTTATTTAATATTTCTACAATATTTGTTTCCGAGTTAATACTAATTCTATAGCAATAGCCACGGCTTTCCATGATTAAAAACTCATTTTTAGTTTCTGGGATTGAATGTATAGCCTCTAAGTCAAAAGGGAGTTTTATTTCTGGCCAATCCAATAAAATTAAATTGTTTTTTTGGTCTAGCATGCTTATTCGTGCTTGATTTGCTTTTTTGTTATCATGCACAATAATAAAGTTATTATAGAAAGGAGCAACACCGCTGATAGAAAATTCTCTTAACGGACTAATTTTTATCCATTTTTCTTCAACTAAATTCTTAGATATTAGGTTTCCGAATAAGAGGTTTATGGAAAAAACATATAATATGAAACCTTTTAATAAATAATGCATTTGATCCGTTATAGTATAAATCATTTGATTAAAGATAGATTAAAATAAAAACAAATAGAACAGTTTAAATAAACACAATTATGCTGTATATCCACAAAAACACAATCGAAGATGACTTTATTAAAATAAAATTCTTGTGTCACTACACAAGGGGAGGTACAATGATCAAAGGGCTATGAAAGGGCACCAAAATGGTGCCCTTTCTTTATATGCTAACATTTAGAGATAAATATAAAAAGGGTAAAATATCCTTTTTATTTTTTTCTTCTTGATACAGGCAAACTCCTAATTCTGAAGACAATTGTTTATTGTGTCTGGTCTTTAAAATAAAATCAATCTCACTTCCATACTTTTCTTTTTTATAGCTACTCTTAAAATTGTGAAAAGCAATTAAAAGAGAAGAATAATTCATTAATTTAAAGTTTGTTTTTATATTTATTTCATTTAGTCCATCATGCAAATGCCCAAAGTATTTTTTATGTTCTTTATAATCATAAAAACCATGGTGTTTATGACGTGCTCCAAAATATTTAGAAAAACCTTCCTCTTTGTCTAGGGTAGTTGTGTCATCTCCTGAGACTTGTTCAAATCCAACTGCTATACTATTAAAAAACTTATATTTTTTGGGTTGGAAACCAATGTTTAGGGAAAATAGATTGGCATTTATGGAATCATTTAATTGAAATGCAAACTCAGATTCTAGCAGTAAAGCATTCCAATTCATTTCTATTCTAGATCCAAACATATTGTAAGAATATTTTTCCGTACTATCCTGATAAAACATATAATAAGCTTCTGCTGAAAGTTTATTACTTGGCTTAGTTGTAAAGTATTTATTTAAATAGACACCACTTAACCAATTATCTTTTGAATTATCATGATGATTTGAAATTTGCTCATACAGTGGGAGTGAAAATACATGGTAATTAAAATCTAGAATTTCGTAATGGGTTTTTAATAAGACTCCTTCAAAAGAACGACCAACGCTATTCCAGTTGTTTTTTGCAATTATTCTTTGATTTCCAAACGCCAACTCAAAACGGCCAATGGTTAAACTATACTTTTTTAATTTTAAATTAAAATAAGCTTGATGAAAAAAAACAGGAAGGGTCTCTCCTGTGATTCCAGAATTATTTTTAGATTCTCCAACAGTTCTTGAGTCCTGAAGTACAAAATGTCCCATTGCATTATCACTTGTTATTTTTAAACCTAGACGAGTACGCAATTCAGAAGAGGAGGAAATTGTATTTTTAATTACATCTTCAGACGTATCATTCTTTATGCGGTATCTAAATTTTGAATACCAGTTATAATCCGTACTTAGTACAATGTCTATTAATAAAATAAACTTTAAAAATATTCCTAAAGAAAGAATATTATTCTTCATTTTCTTACGCCTTTTTTTTGAAATAGAGGATGCGAATTTATAAAAATGAATCCTAAAATATTTTATATTTTTTCAATTTTAAATTTTTAGATATTGTTTGTGACTAATATGCTCGCAATGATTAGTAATTAAATATTTTAGCTAGATTAGATCTAGAAAATGAACTTATGTCATATACCAATGATAGAGTCCAAGCTTTCTTTTTTAGATTTCATTATAATATTGCAAAAGGTTTTTCTATTGCACCCACAATGAGATTTAAAAATACTGAAGGTTCATTAGGCAAGAATTTTGAATTTATATTTTAAATAAATTAGTTTTACTCTTTAATCTAAAAGGGTTTATAATCATTATGCTATTTGTAAGATACAACCTAAAATAACTTATTCTAAATTTTTTTAAACATATGAAATTACATTACAGCTTATTATTAATAATTACAGGGCTTTTGTGGGGACAAAATAAAACTATCTCAGTTTTTGATTTTATGTCAAATGGATTGAAATCAAATGAAAAAGCACTTGAAATTGATTATTCTACTGAAGTGAAAAAAACGTTTAATAATTATATTAAAATGTTGAATGATGAGGATGCTGAAAATATATCACAATTTTTTTACTTCGATAGAAATATTTGGAACTCAGGTCCCGTATTCCATATTGGAGAAAATTCACCAATTGTTTTTAAAAATCCTAAAGAACTTGATTCATTTTTTAAAAAGTGGAAAAATTCTCCAAAAAATAAGAACATACATATTGAAATCGAACACATGGATGTAGTTCCAATTTCGGGTGGCAAAAAATCTAAAGTTTATAGTTTAGATGCTACATCTATACGTCGGAATATAAATGGCGAAATAATTAGAAATACAAGGAATCTATATTATTTTCAAACAGATAGAGTGAAAGGAATAAAAGGTCTTTTCACAAATTGGAAAGAATGGAAAATATATCTTGTATCTGAAGTAAAAATAGAAACTTGAAGATCTATTTAAGTAATACGTAATATATTTTTATTTATATAATCTTTATACCATGTTAAGTAGCTAATAGTAACACCTTGATTTAACAATATAAATAAAACGCTGATATCCTGCATTAATGAAAAAAATATGGTCTCACCAGATCCATATTTCTATCCAAATACAAACACGAAAAATAAGATTGAAAATGACACAAAAATTTTTGACATTTTCTTATCAATGCTTTTTACGTTATCAAATATCCCCATTATGACTATTCCTTCGTATTTATTTTCTTAATTTAAGTGAAAGAAGTATGGTGAAATACTTTTTAAATTTATACAAAGTAACTTGTCTATTCTCATCTTATAAAAACCATTTTATTATAATAGAACTTGGATCATATTTTCCAGTTAAGATTAAATACAAAAATAAGATTCCAAAAATAATAAATATTATTACTGATAAACATCCAAAAGAAAATATTTTAAATAGTTCTTTTAATGAATATCTAAAAAAATCAAATATAAGCAGAATAGATTGCTTCATTTTATTAACTATTTATTTTTTGTAAATAAAAGACCGCAAAGAACGACAAGAACTACATTGAGGTAGTTTCCATCTTGAACTGAAAGTGCAAGAGTAAAACCAAAAGAAGCTGCAATGAAAAGTAGTCCTATTAGTTTCCACCTTGGAAGGGTTCTATCTTTTTTTATCCAATTAAACCTAAATTGTAACATTTTAATTAAATTATATAATATAAATTCATAGTTAGAAGTTATTTAAATGATCAAAGATAATAAAAGTATAAAACTACAAGAGGAGCCATCGAATTTCAGGTCTATTCGAGTACCCGATAAGATTTGGAAACTAGTAAAGAAGGCCTCAAAAGGAAGTGTCTCCACAAACGAATATCTGCTATCAATAATTGAGAATGATTTAATTAAAAGAAAGATGATTAAAAAATCGGATAGAAAAAAGAGAAAGATGGTTAAATCAAACAAGGAATAAAAATAGCCAGTGTTCTTTTAATGTATATTCTCAGTGTAAAATAAGAGGTTTTATTATGTCTTTTTTAAAAGTGCTACACAAATTTGAAATTGTTATTCTTGGTGAAAAAGCTAAAAATATTAAACCCAAAGATCACTGGAAAAAATATCGTAAGATAAAAAAAGCATGAGACATTTTTAAAATAATTGACAGAAGTTATTTATCTCATTTTTATTTTTCTGAAATTATTGATAACGATATAATCATCGTAAGGTATCACAATTGAAGTACAGGTTTAAAGAAAATTTAATTATTGTTCAATTTTTACTATTGTTGATTATTTCATCATGCTCGAAACAAAAAAAAGACCAATCCTCCAACACTGAAAGAGCAATCAAGAAAATAACAAAGTTAGATATTGAAAAAAGTAAAAAACGTTTATTTGATCAATATTCCAACAAACTTTTAAAAGAAAGACAAAACGAAATGGATAACTCTGAAATTGAAATTGATAAATATAAAGTTAAGTTTGATATAAAATATTTTGGATCAAAGCCATTGGAAGGATGGGAATTATATTTCTCTCTTCATGGAGGAGGAGGTACTCCGGATTCGGTGAATGAGAATGCATGGGAAAGACACAAAACGTTATACAAACTGAAAAATGGTATATTACTAACACCCCGATCCCCGACGAACACATGGAATATGTGGCATCAAGATCATGTCGATCTTTTTCTAAATAGATTAATTCAAAACATGATTGTATTTCACGATATAAACCCTAATAAAATTTATCTTATGGGCTATTCTGCAGGTGGTGATGGGGTTTATCAACTGGCTCCAAGAATGGCAGATAGGTTTGCCGCAGCTGCAATGATGGCAGGACATCCTAATGATGCGAGCCCATTAAACTTACGTAATATTGGATTTACAATATTTATGGGTGGTAAAGATTCAGCTTATAATCGTAATGGCGTTGCACTAGAATGGAAAAATAGATTGAAAATATTAGAAAAAAATGATCCTGAAGGCTATAATCATCATGTTGAAATATATGAAGATAAAGGACATTGGATGGATGGGCTCGATACGACAGCTATACCATGGCTCTCTAATTATTCACGAAATCCATATCCAACAAAAGTGGTATGGAAACAAGATGATGTTACCCGAAACAGATTTTATTGGTTAAAAGTAGAAAATTCTGAAAGTTATTCTGAAATAACTGCTAGTATATTAGATCAAACCATTAGTATTGAAAAAACCTCAGTCTCTAAATTTATCATTCAATTGAATGATGATTTAATTAATATGAATAAACCTGTTATTGTTAAATACATGGATAAAATAATTTTTAGAGGTATAGTAAAAAGAGATATAAGTATACTAGAGAAATCTCTTAATGAATATGGAGATCCAGAGTCTTTTTATTATGGCCAAATTCCAATATCTATTGATTTAAAAAATAATTTAGAATAATCGTGCTATTCTATGTATAAAATATTATTTGTTTGTACCGCAAATATATACAGAAGTCGCTTTAGTGAAGAAGTATTCAACTATTTTGCTATTAAAAATAATTTGTCTACTCGTGCTTTTTCTGCTGGATTGATGGTTGGTTCCTACAAAACAAGAAAAATTTATAAACCAGCTTTAGACGAGCTTGATAGATTAAATATTGATCCAATTAGAGCAGAGGAGTTTTCAATTCATGTAGATGATATTGATCTAAAAAATTATAATATGATAATTTGTATGGATGAAAAAGAGCACAAACCAATGGTTGAATCGAACTCTAATGTTAAAGAAATAAATATAATATATTGGAATATAGTTGATGAACCATTAGCCTCAAGTAATATATCTCTTCCTAAGTGTTACGAAAAAATTCAAGAATTAATTTATAAAGTCACTGAAAAAATCAAGTAAAATATATATCCAATTAAATCTAATGATAAGTTTTTTTATCAATTAAAACAATTGTAAATAATACTCTTTACAAACATATTATGTATATTAAAGGTACTTTATTGGAAAAATACAAAATAAATACGTAGGCAGGGATCATAAAATAATGGGGGGGCGAATTAGATGAAAATATTACTAGTAACTTTTCTTTTTTTATCAATTGTTTTTTCAACAACTATAAATATTCCTAGTGATTTTCCAACGATACAATCAGGAATAAACGCATCAAACAACGGTGATACAGTTTTAGTTTCAGAAGGGACTTATTACGAAACATTATATTTGGATAAAGAAATTACTTTAGCAAGTAATGCAATTATGGATGATTTGGATGAAAATTGGTTAGAAAATATTACTATCCATCAAACGATTATAAGCGCATCAGAAGAGCCGATGAGCTCTAATTATGGTAGTTGCTTAGTTATAGAAGGTGGTAATATAAATCCAACAATTTTAGGCCTCACATTCCAAGATGGAATGGGAACAAACATGAAAACAACTGCATGTGATATTGATATAAATTCAAGATCAGGTGGAGCAATTTTATTATTCAAAGCCTATCCTACTATAACTTACAATAGATTTATTAATAATGGTCAGTCTCTATCTTCAGGATTAAACACCACTATTAATTCTGTAGCTGATGGAGGTGCCATCAGCTTATATGATGACGAAGATGTTGAGTTTGACGAGGATAGATCATCTTTAAGTCGTACTAATAATTTATATAGAACTATTCCCGATACTTTAAATATTAAAAATAATTATTTTGAAGGGAATAGTAGTGGAAATGGAGAAACTTTTTATTGTCATGGATTTGATGGTGCTATCAATGTTAGTGGAAGTGTATTTGAAAATATAGACTGTGAAACCTCAAGTGTAAACGAATTTGTTTTAAAATCCATTGATGATAATGCCGACTATATTCAGTTAAATATTTCTGGAAATTGCATTGAAAATAATACTATATATGTTTCAAGCCAAATAGGCGATGATAATAATTTAGGTACGGAGCTAGAGCCATTAAAAACCATAAAAAAAGCACTTTCTTTTGTAAAAAATGAGAGTGGAACAACTACTACCATATTTGTGGAGGAAGGTCTCTATTCTCCACTAAATAACGGAGAAATATTTCCTATTGTTTTACCTGATAATGTTCATTTAATTGGAAGTGATAGGGAAACTACAATTTTAGATGCTCAAGCAAATCAACTGAAAGAATCAGCCGTAATGATAATTCCTGAATGTGAGAATGTTAAAGTTGCAAATTTCACATTAACAGGTGGTTATTCAGAAGGACATGGATGCTCTGGTGGTGGTGGATTACTCGTTACCGCTAATGACATGGATAATGAAGACAATAACGACATAAGAGAAAATCAGGCAATTATTGAAAATTTAATCGTTGAAGATAATCATTCTCATAATGGAGGAGGTATTTCTTTTTGGCGAATTAACGGTGCAACAATGAATAATGTTATATCCAGAAATAATATTGCAACATTTAATGGAGGAGGAATATTTGTTTATTGCTCGATGATGGATATGGAGAATATAGAATCTTCTAATAATGTATTATTAGGTTATAATTTTGGATTTGGTAATATGGCTTATGGTGGTGGAGTTATGCTTGCTGGTCTAATCAATGGAACAATTGAAAATGCTGTGATATCAAATAATACAGCGCTCATTGGGGGTGGAATTTTTACTACAGGATCATTTAATACGTGGACAATGAGTAACTCTTTAATTAGTGGAAATACAGCTTCCTATCAGGGCGGAGGGATTGAGTTTGTTGATAATGCTTCTCCAACATTAATAAATGTTACTTTTGATGATAATGTAGCCAACGATAAGGGAGGCGGAGCTCTATCTATTGGAACTACTACTCCTGTTTTTGAAAATTGTACAATTACAAATAATTCAGCTTCAAATGGCGATGGTGGAGGTGCTTTTATTTTTAATGAGTGGAATTGGTTGACAAATCAAAATTTAGTAGGATCTTATCCAATATTTAATAATTGTTTTTTCGAGGGTAATACCTCAATTGACGGTGCAGCTGTAGGTTATGGAAAACCTGGACTTTGGGGCCCACCAGATGGAGCAACTTTTTACCGTAACACAATTGTAAATAATCAATCTTCAAATTATTGTGGTGGTATAAATATTAATGGAGGAAGTAGTGAAATCATCAATTGTACTATCATAGATAACCCCAATGGAAATACTGTAAATGGTTCTGGTGGCGTGGATGTAGCCTTCTCTGGAGTTACAAGAATTATTAATACTATTATTCGTGGAAATGCAAATTTTTATGGAGCTGAAGTTCTAGCATACAATAGTGCAGTTTTTTCATCCTTTAGTAATATCGAAAATATTGGAAATCAAGGAACTGAAAATATTGATGAAGATCCATTGTTTTATAATTCTGAGAATTTAGATTTTAGACTAAATCCAGGTTCACCATGCATTGATGCTGGGAGTAGTAATATGGGTGCTTTTAGTATAGATAATTTGACAGATTATGATGGCTCTGCTCCAGACATTGGAGCATTAGAAGGCGGGGTATTACCAGCAATTACGGGCTTTGTAGTTTACCCTCAGATGAATTCAGTTATATTAACATGGAATCCTATCAGTGATGTAGAAGTTGAATATTATGCTATTGAAAGATCTGTGAATCAAGACTTTACGAATACAGATTCCATACAAATTCAAATTACAAATACGAATTATTTTGAAGATACTGAATTGATTTATGATATTGATATGTTTTACCGTGTATCCTATTACTCTGGGGTGCAAAGTGAATATTCAGATACAATTTCGGTTTCTGTAGAATGGTTAAATGATCAAAACGATTTATCCTTACCGATTCAATTTAAATTACATCAAAACTATCCAAATCCATTTAACCCAAAAACAAAAATCAATTATGATATCCCCTACCATAATAATGTAAGTATAATAATAAGTGATATTAAAGGTTCTGAGATTAAGTCTTTAGTTAATCAAAGGCATACTCCTGGTAAATATAATGTAGTATGGGACGGAACAAATAATAATGGCGATAAAGTTGCAGCGGGAATATATTTATATAAAATTCAATCTGGAAACTTTACATCAACGGAGAAAATGATCTTTTTAAAGTAGCAGGTTTTTTTAAGTTTATACCCACTTCATTAAAAGTCATATATTTATGGTTCCATTAAAAAAACTTCTAGAAGCTTACAGGATTAACCATTCGGAGGAGGTCACAACAGATGAGGTCTTGGACTTTTTAGAAAACAGTGGCTCTATAGATGAAAATAATTTCAAAGGTCATTTTACTGGATCTGCATGGGTTGTGAATCCCTTTAAAGATCATGTCTTAATGACACACCATAGGAAGCTGGGTATGTGGTTGCAACTTGGAGGGCACTCAAACGGAGAAAATGATTTGTTTAAGGTTGCATTGCGTGAAGCTAGAGAAGAATCCGGAATTCAAGAAATTATAGGTCTAAGTAAGAATATTTTCGACCTTGATATTCATACTATACCACAGCAAATAGATCAGCCATCTCATAAGCATTACGATATTCGCTTTTTATTTGAGGCTGATCCTTTGGAGACAGACATTATCATTAGCGAAGAATCTCATGATGTAGACTGGATACCATTGGATAAGGTTCTTACATTTAATTCTGAAAAATCAATAAATAGAATGGTTCAGAAAACAAAGCTTTTAAAAATTGGAAAATTGATATAGAGTGGTTAAAAACATAATTTTTATTTATATTTTTACTAATTTAGTTTTAAATTAAAGTAGGAATAAAATATATGTCTCTGCAAGACCTAGGAAACCTTGGTGAATTAATTGCTGCATTAGCAACTGTGTTAACCTTAGGTTATTTAGCCCTTCAATTAAAGCAAAACACAAATGCCTTAAGATCTCAGACCTTTCAACAAAGTAGTATGGATATGAGCATGACTGCTAATGCTATCTCAAGTAATAATGAGCTTGCTTCAATTCTAATTAAAGCAAAAGATAATCAAGATGATTTAAACCCAGTGGAGAAATTGAGATTTCACTTTTGGATGCTAGTTGCAATTAGAAGATTTGAAGCTATCTATGTTCAAAAAGAATATGGTTCTATTGATTCAATTAGGATAGAGGGGTTTGAATATTCAATTATTTCATTGCTTGCTAATGGTGGAGCTTCAGAATGGTGGAATTCAACAAAAAATGCTTTCAGCATTGATTTCGTTAATTATGCTGATTCAAAATTAGAAAGTGGGAAATATAATATCTCAATACACCCAACAAATAAAACTAAATAACTTATTTATAATCTTAAATAATTATTAATGGATTTTAAATCTATTTTTGCCATATCTGTTATTTGTGTTCTCGGAGCTATCTCTCCAGGTCCAAGTTTAGCTGTAGTTATAAAAAATACTATTCAAGGGGGTCGTAAAAAAGGTGTATTAACTGGTATTGGTCATGGTTTAGGCTTAGGTATATATGCTTTTATATCAGTGCTGGGTATTTCATCTTTAATTACTGATAACAAAGAACTTTTTATCATGCTACAGATAATGGGTTCTTTCTTTTTAATTTTTTTAGGCAGTAAAATGATCTTTAACCGATCGAAAAGAGAGCTGATTAAATTTGATAAAAAAGAAACGAGTAAAGGCTTTTTTGAAGGGTTTATGATCTCATTTTTCAACCCTAAAATTCTGATGTTTTTCACTGCAGTCTTTAGTCAATTCATGGCCGATGATTTAACCTTAGTAGATAAAATAATAATGGCTACAGTTGCCGGTGCTATTGATATTACATGGTATGTATTTGTTGCAATCATACTAGCTGGAACTAAAGTCCTACATGCCTTAGAAAAACGATCTATCTATATTGATAAAATAACAGGTTATATATTACTAATCTTAGGAATATTAATGCTGATAAAGCAATTTATAGATCTTTAAGGTCTTTAAGCAGTTGCTGTAACATATCTTTAGCATCTCCAAAAACCATGATTGAATTATCATAGCCAAATAATTCATTTTGAATACCTGCAAAACCTGTATTCATTGTTCTTTTATTGATAATTACAGTTCTTGATTTATCCACATCTAAAATTGGCATTCCAAAAATAGGAGATGTAGTATCATGTCTTGCAGCAGGATTAACGACATCATTTGCACCAAGTACCAATGCAACATCACAATCTTCAAACTCTGAATTTATTTCATCTAGATCTTTAAGCTGCTCATAAGGAATATTTGCTTCCGCTAATAAAACATTCATATGTCCAGGCATTCTTCCTGCAACTGGGTGTATTGCATATAAAACTTGCTTGCCTTGTGCTTCTAAGTATTCTGCAACCTCACGAGCAGAATGTTGTGCTTGTGCAACAGCCAGACCATAGCCTGGAACAATGATAATTTTTTCAGCAGCGTCAAAAATCATTGCTGCTTCTTCAGTAGAATAGCTTTTTATTGCTACCTCTTTTCCAGAAGCACTACTTGAAGATTCTTGTTTTAATCCTACTGCACCAAATATCACATTTGCAAGGCTGCGATTCATACCTTTACACATAATACTTGTTAGAATAAGTCCAGATGCTCCAACTAAAGCCCCTGAAATAATCAAACCGTTATTCATTAAAACAAAACCTGTCGCAGCAGCGGCTACTCCAGAATATGAATTTAATAATGAAACTACCACTGGCATATCAGCTCCACCAATAGGAATAGTAAGAGTTATTCCAAGAATTGCTGAAATTGCGATTAGGTAATAGAAATATTCTATTTCAGTAGGAGAAGAGATAGATAATAATATACCAACTGCCAGCAATGTAATTGCTAGAAGAGCATTAAGTAATTGCTGTCCTGGAAATACAATAGGCTGCCCACTGATAAAACCTTGTAACTTTCCAAAGGCAATGAAACTCCCAGTTAATGTAAGAGTACCAATAAAAACTGAAATGCTTATAGTTGAAATAGTAAAAACACTAATTTCTCCACCTTTTAAGAATTCTGCTGCGGCAACCAGAGCTGAGGCGCCACCTCCAAATCCATTGAAAATAGCAACCATTTGAGGCATTTGAGTCATTTCTACTTTAGTTGCGAACAGAGCTCCAATAATGGATCCAATTATCATACCTATAAATATGAGCTTTAAATCAATTTGACCATTAGATAATAATGTAGCTACTATTGCTATCAGCATACCTAAAGCGGCAATAAAATTTCCTTCTCGAGCTGTTTTGGGATGACTTAATTTTTTTATTCCAAGTATAAATAATACTGAAGCAAGAACATATGATAGGTTTGATAAGAGCATGGTCTTCCTTTATTTTCTTTTAAACATTTTTAACATTCTATCTGTGACCATGAATCCGCCTACAACGTTGACAGTTGCAAAAATTACGGCTAAGAGTCCTAGGTAGCTACCTACTCCACCATTTAATTCTGTAGATATAATAGCCCCAACTACAGCAATTCCAGAGATTGCATTGGATCCACTCATTAATGGTGTGTGGAGTGTCGGAGGTACTTTTGTAATTATTTCAACACCAACAAAAATTGCTAAAATAAAAACTGTAAGAATATTTATATCCATAATTTATAATTCCTCTAAGGCTGTAGATGTTTGTTTATTTGTTATCTTGCCCCTGTGTGCAAACATAGCTCCCGAAATTATCTCATCTTCCAAATCTAAGTTTAAGGCACCGTCTTTAATCATATAATTTAAAAAAGAAGTAATATTCTTAGCATAGAGTTCACTTGCGTGGACTGGCATTGTCCCCGGAATATTTGATGTTCCATCAATAGTAACTTGGTTGTGCTTAATTACTTCATCTTTCTTAGTTAGCTCACAATTACCACCATTTTCAGCAGCTAGATCCATAATGATAGATCCAGGTTTCATTGACTCAACCATTACTACCGGAATTAGTACGGGAGCAGGACGTCCAGGAATAAGCGCCGTAGTTATTACTACATCAGCCTTAGAAACATGTAAATGCATTAGTTCTTGTTGCTTTTGTTTGTATTCCTCAGATGTCTCCTTCGCATATCCACCTTCGCCTATACCATCATCTGAATCAGATTCTACTTCAATAAATTTAGCACCAAGAGACTCTACTTGTTCTCTGACTACTGGGCGGACATCAAATGCCTCAACCTGTGATCCAAGTCTTTTTGCAGTTGCAATTGCTTGGAGTCCAGCGACTCCGGCTCCGATAATTAAAACTTTTGCAGGTCTAATTGTTCCTGCTGCAGTCATTAATAATGGCATGTATACGCCTAATTTGGTTGCTGCCAATAAAACAGATTTATATCCTGCGATATTTGCTTGGGACGATAAGGCGTCCATTTTTTGAGCTAACGTTGTTCTTGGAATAAGGTGCATTGAAAAACCTGTTATTGATTTTTCTTTAATTGTTTTGACATATTCCAATTCTCGAGTTGTCTGGCAGAAGGATATAATACATGACTCACTTTTCATCTTTTTGATTTCATCAAGTGATGGAGCAATGACTTTCAATACTATGTCTGCTTCTGCATATGCTTTTAAGGGATCCTCAACAATGACCCCACCTTTATTTTTGTAGTCTTCATTTGAAATAAAGGACTCTATACCTGCATTTGATTCAATATGAACTTCTAAACCTGCTTTTATTAAATCTTTTACTGTGTCTGGAGTTGCAGAGACGCGTGTTTCATTTCGTGATTTTTCTTTAGGTATAAATACAATCATTTTCGTTTTCTTTTTAATGTACGTTTTTAAATACGGGGCTGAAATTAATACGAATAGTTGCAGATTTCATCCTGAATTAAGTTCTATTTCTAACTTAAATTTCAAAAATAAAAAAATATGGTAAAAATGAAATATACATTTATAGTATCGCTATTCCTTTTTTCAGGTGCTTTTTCTGAAACAATCCTTATCCCTGGAGATTATAACTCAATACAACTGGCTATTGATGCTGCAAGTAATGGGGACTCCTTAATTGTGTCTCCTGGTACATACTCAGAAAATATAGATTTTTTAGGAAAACAAATATTAGTTAGTTCTGAATACTATATAAATGCTGATTCATCGCTAATTGCTTTAACTGTAATTGATGCTGGATCAAATGCAAGCGCTGCCACTTTTAAAAATAATGAATCAGCTTCTTCTATCCTTCAAGGGTTTACCCTCCAAAACGGAGTTGGGAATAGTGAAGATCCCGATGATAATGGTTCTTTTTTTACTTATGGGGGTGGAATTTATTTTGAAAATAGCTCTCCTACAGTAAAAGATTGTATTATTCAAAACAATACCGCAGATCAAGGCGGCGGTGGAGGTCTATTCTGTTATAATGCTTCACCTGTTTTTTTTAGATGTTTAATAACGGGTAATGCTACAGATGATGTAGGCGGTGGCTTATATGCAAGGGAGGGATCTGAGCCTAAATTTTACAATTGTGTTTTTCAAGAAAATACTGCTGAATTTGGTGGTGGATGTTATCTCCGTAATGAATCTTCTCCCGAGATGGAAGATGTTGTCTTTATAAATAATATTGCAAACAATTCTGGAGGTGGAATATCACTTAAAGATAATGCTGACCTGTTGGGAACCAATATTGAAGTAGTTGGTAATGAGGCAGATGGACTTGGAGGTGGACTTTACATTAATAATGCTGACCCATCATTTAGTTTTTTATTAATTGCTGACAATATTTCTTCATCAGGTGGAGGTGGGTATATACGGAACAATTCTTCTGTCGATTTTACAAATACAACTATCTCTAATAATTCAGCAGGTTTATATGGTGAAGGTCTTTACATAAGAGATGAAACGGACTTAAGTTTTCAAAATTCAATAATTTGGGGAAATGGGTCTAGTCAGATATATTTTAGGTCGAATGGTGAAGAGGTTGAAGTCACAATAAATTATAGCTTAGTTCAAGATCTGCAAGATGGAATAATACAGAATGATAATGGTTTGCTTATTTGGGGAAACGGAAATTTTGATGAAGAGCCATATTTTTGTAATGCACCCTCAGGAGACTACTACATTAGGGAAAACTCTCCTTGTCTTTATGGTGGAGAAGAAGGGGCGCTTGTCGGATGCTTTGCTCCTGGTTGTGGTCCAATAAATGCAGGACCTGTTTGGTACATCGATGCATCGGGAAACGACGAAAATGATGGAAGTCTTACAGCCCCATTTTCAACGATTCAGCGAGCTATTGCAATCTCTGTTGATGGCGATACAATTAGGTTAAATGAAGGTGTCTACACGGAAGAAATAGATTTCCAATATAAAAATCTAGTTCTTGAATCAATGGCATATTTTTCAGATGATATGCAACTAGTTCAAGAAACGAGTTTTGGTTCGAGCCTTGTTGGTGGAAGTTGTTTTGTCCTAGATGGACCTTCAAACAATAATGCTGAAATAAGAGGTCTGTCATTTAAGGGCGGATCTGAGCCTAATGGAGGAGGATTAGTAGTCTCTAACTGTTCACCAAAGTTTGAAAATTTAATTATTGAAGATAATAATGCTGAAATTGGAGGAGGTCTCTATCTCTCTGATTCTGACGCTGAATTCAATAATGTCGTTGTGAGAAATAATGGCGCAAACCTCGGTGGTGGAATCTATGTTTCTGGTGGTTCACCTGTTTTTTACTAATTTATTGCTCTCAGAAAATGTTGCATATTGGGGAGGTGGGATCTATACTCAGAATTCAAATTTCAATGTTATATATTCAATAATAACTAAAAATGAGTCTTTTATTGAAGGTGGTGCATTATATCAAAATGGAGGAATAAGCAATGTTAGTTGGACATCGTTTGAGGATAATAATGGATATGATTATGGAGGTGCAATTGTTGTTAATCAAGCTACTTCAAGACTAGACCAAATTACGTTCGCTGGAAACTCAGCGGGAGTTGGTTCGGCTATCTCTATGAATAGTTCAGATGTTGTAATCTCAAATTCTATACTATGGTCAAATTCTGAATCATTATTCTATTCTCCTGGTGAAAGCGGTGTGACTTCTTTAGAAATTTCATTCTCAAATATCCAAGAAGGTATTGATGTATTGAGTGAAATGAGTTCGGTTATATTGACAGATGGAGGGAGTAATTATAATGTGGATCCTATATTTTGCGATATTGATGTTTCTCAGTACAACCTGCAGGAATCATCTAGCTGTTTAACCATGTCAGATTCTGGTGGCGTTATTGGGTCTCATTTACTTGGCTGTGATCAAGTTTTATCAACTTTAAAGGAAGCCGTCCCTGTTAAATTTTCTCTAATGCAAAATTATCCAAACCCCTTTAACCCATCAACTAACATAAAAATTGAAATTCTTAACCGTGAATTTTATGATCTATCGATATATAATTTAAGTGGACAATTAATAATCAAACTTTTCTCTGAGATAAAAGAATCTGGTTTCTATACTGTTAATTGGAATTCTTTAAACAAAAATGGATTTAAAGTCCCAAGTGGTGTG
>JAOHKG010000012.1 GCA_028101095.1 Fidelibacterota bacterium
AAATCAATCACTGCCTGAGACTGACTATCTTCTAGAATTCCGAGGATATAACTTTGATCATTTGTTGACGCATTCTCTAATAAATCAACAATCCTTTCAGGCTCTTCAACATTTAAAAGGTTTGCAATAAGAGTATCATCTAATTCAATTAAAAATTCAATCGTGTGATCGCTGTTTGTCATCAGGTTGAAAACTTGAATTTGTTCATCATCAGTGAAATACCTAAATACGATTGCTAAATCTGCAGGGTGAGTTTTTTTAATTAGTTTAATAAGATTTGTTTCGGCATTTCTACGCAATAAACGGCCAAAAGTATCTTTGAGAATTTTAATCTCATGTTTAAATATTTCTTTTTTCAATTAGAGTAATCTCTATTTATTGCTTTAAAACCAGAAACAACAAAGATGACCGCAATTAATAAAATCCAGGGGGCTATATGTCCATTCCAAATATAAAATGTATGTTCAGCATCTATTGTGAACGAAAGGATTAATGCAACGAGATTGTTTAAACTATGGAGAATGAGGGATGGTAATACAGATTTTGTCTTCCAAGCGAGAAACCCCAAAATAATACCAAGAATATAAATCTGAACGAACCAAAAAGGGTTCATATGAATAAAAGAAAAGATGATTGCTGTCATTAAAACTGCTCTGGTGACATCTTTCCAATGTTTTTCTAAAATTTGTTGAAAAAAACCTCTAAATAGCAATTCTTCTCCGAGTGGAGCAATAACGACTACAGCTGTAAATAACAGAAAATATCCCAAAAGAGATTCAGGCTTTAGCAAACCATTTAAATCTATTACATATTCAGGAGCATCTATAAACATTTGAATGATTTTGTCTAATTCATCTGAGAGAATTATAATACCAAGAGAAAGTAGAACTGTGTAATATATTGTAGAGACGGGAACGAATCTTATTCTAAGGGTTTTTAAAATAGGTTGTTTCTTAGAAATTAAAAACCAAATTAAAGGAACAAGCATGAAGCTTTGTCCTATAATAAATGATAAAAAAGTATATGTTTTTTGAGGACCGTCAGGGTTTGATAAACCCAAACCAAGCACAACCGCCCCAGCTAAAAAAGCAGATATTATAGATGCAATGACTACAAGAACAGCAGATTTAATACTAAGTGTATTATTCATAATAAAGCATTTTTAAATCTCTAATTTTTTATTAAATAGACTATTTAAAATTACCAAAACAAGATAGTTATAAATTATTTTTATTTTCAGATTTCACTCAAATGACTCATTATTATCGAACCAGCCGATCCAACATTGAGAGACTCTCCAAAACCTGTTTTTTTAATAGAAATAATATTATCTAAACTAGCTACTGTTTTTTTACTTAACCCATGGGCTTCATTACCTAATACCAAAATCAAATTTTTTGGATATTGAATATCTTTATAATTATCACCATTTTGATCAGCGCCAAAAACACAGTAATTATTTTGAAAGTTGTTCAACTCAACTTTTAAATATAATTCGATTTTAAAATGTGCTCCCATCGCTGAACGAACAACTTTTGGGTTATAAGGATCTACACAGTTTTCTGATAATGCAATATTTGTAAAATTAAAATATGCGGCAGATCTCAATAGCGTTCCCAAGTTTCCGGGATCTGAAATCTCATCAAGGTATAACCATTTGCCATTTTTAGAACTATCTAAAGAATATTCAGAAATTTTACATAGTGCTCCTATACCTGAAGGGTTTTTTGTAAATGATATTTTTTCAAGTTGTTTTCTAAGAATTGTGTTTATTGTATGATTCTTTTTTTCAATTAGATCTTTTAGTGAATTATTTTCTTCTAAAAAAGACTCTGTTGCATAGATATTTTTAATATTTGCATTGTATGATATTGCAGACTCAACTAATCGCTTACCCTCTACAAAAAAGTAACCAGATTCGTACCGATTTTTTACTCTGTTCAAACCAGTTAGGTATTTTAGTTCTTTATTTTCCATCATTTTGGTATACTATATTCCCATTTAAAATTGTAAAAAGAACAGTGGTCTCTAAAATCATTCTTGGATCGTTAGAACTTAACTCTTGATCTAAAACCGTGAAATCTGCGTAGAAACCTTCTTTAATCTTACCTTTTACTTTCTCTTCATGAGAGGCATATGATGCCCATTCTGTATAGGATTTAATTGCTTCATCTAGAGTCATTTTTTGATCTGAATACCATCCGCCTTCAGGGAAACCATTTTTATCTTGTCTTGTAACAGATGCATAGATTCCTTCTAGAGGGTCAGGTGTTTCAATAGGGGCATCGGAACCTCCAGAAACCGGAATGTTTAAATCTATAAAGGATCTCCAGGGGTATGCTTGATGAATTCTACTTTTTCCTAGACGTTCTTCGGTCCATCTCATATCACTAGTGCAGTGCGTAGCTTGAATTGCGGGGATTATATTTAATTCTTTAAATCGAGGAAGATCTTTATTGTGTACAACCTGAGAATGTTCAATTCGGTTTCTAAGATTTGAATTTGCAACTTCTTGATAGTTATCTAAAATGATTTTTATAGCTCTGTCTCCAATACCATGAGTATTTACTTGAAAGTTTGCTTTATTAAATTTTGCAACTAGTTTTTTATGTTCGGATGATTCAAGAAGCAAAAGACCCTTTTCATTTGGTGCGTCAGAATATGGTTCAAGTAATGCTGCTCCTCTTGAACCTAAAGCACCATCTAAATAAATTTTTATTGCCTGAATTTTTATAAAAGGATTATCTTTCTCAGGACCGGTTTTTAAAAAACTTTCATATTCTTTTGGATCATTATTAATCATTGTAAAAACACGAATAGAAAGTTCATCATTTTCAAGCATTTTCTTAAGAACCTCTATTTCTTGCTTAGATGTTCCAGCATCATGGATAGATGTAATCCCAAATTTGTTGAGTAATTTTTGAGCTTTTAATATTTGTCGATGAATATCAGATTTTGACTTTTGGGGGATATGGTTCTCAATTAAAGCAAGGGCATTATCAATGAATATTCCTGAAGGAATATTAGAACTATCCCTTAAAATAATACCACCGTTGACTTCTTCGGTTTTATCATCAATCGTGGCGATATCCATAGCGATTGTATTTGTCCAAATGGCATGACCATCAATTCTCCTAAACACCATTGGATGCTCATTCGAAATTAAATCTAAATCTTTTGCGGTTGGATAAGATTTTCCTTTCCATTTATTTTGGTCCCAACCTCTTCCAATTATCCAAGTTCCTTTTGGGGTATTTTTTATTTCTTCTGTTATTTTTTGGAGGGCTTCTTCTTTAGAAGTTTCTCCAACTAAATCAATTGATTCAAGGGAGAACCCCAATCCAGTTAGATGCATATGTGAATCAGTAAACCCTGGATACACCCAACCGCCATTCAGATTTATTTTTTTTCCAGCATTAATATTATTACTAGGTAAAAGTTGGACGATTTTACCATTATTACATAAAATTGACTTAATATCTGGACGACCATAGACATTACAGTTTGTATAAAGAATCATCGTATTTTTCTCGCAGCTTATTATTAAAAATAAAGGAATAATAATTATAGTTTTACATAGTTTAATCACATGATAAACTAACGTAATCAAAGTTTAATGTTCTAAATAAATCTGGCTTGGTGCGACCTTAGAGCACAAGTAATTTTAGGTATAATTCAGAATAGGAATTTATAAAGATGAGAAAAGGTTTACCCAAGAGAGAAGAAGGTTTTTCAAGTTGGTATACTCAAATAGTTAATAAAGCTGATTTGGCTGATTATGGTCCTGTAAAAGGTACAATGGTTATTAAACCATATGGCTTTCAACTTTGGGAAAATATAAAAGAATCGTTTGATAAAATGATTAAAGAGACTGGCCATGTAAACGCCTATTTTCCATTATTTATACCTAAGTCCTTCTTAGCTCGTGAAGCAGAACATGTTGAAGGATTTGCTAAAGAATGTGCTATTGTTACCCATACCAGATTAAAATCAGATGAAAAAAATGGAGTAGTAGTTGATCCTGAATCTAAATTAGAAGAGGAATTAATAGTCCGGCCAACATCTGAAACAATAATTTGGTCCATGTATAAAAAATGGATACAGTCTTACAGGGATTTGCCTATTTTAATTAATCAATGGGCAAATGTTGTTCGCTGGGAGATGCGAACTCGATTATTTTTGAGAACTTCTGAATTTTTGTGGCAAGAAGGTCACACAGCTCATGCTACAAAAGAAGAGGCTGAAAAAGAGACATTGGATATATTAGGACTGTATCAAAAGTTAGCTGAAGAATATTTAGCAATACCTGTAATAACCGGAATAAAGACAGAAGCCGAAAAATTTGCAGGAGCTGAAAGAACATATTGTATTGAAGCTATGATGGGAGATAAAAAAGCCCTACAAGCCGGAACTTCTCACGACTTAGGCCAAAATTTTGCAAAAGCATTTGATGTAAAGTTTCAAACAAAAGATAATCGTGAAGAACTTGTATGGGCAACAAGTTGGGGCGTAAGTACAAGGCTAGTAGGAGCGATTATTTTGACACATGGAGATGATAAAGGATTAAGACTGCCTCCAAAAATTGCACCTATTCAACTTGTTATTATTCCAATTTATAAAACGATTGAACAAGAACAATTAATTAAAGATTATATCCAAGATTTAGTTGAAGATTGGAAAAATCATGAAATTAGGGTACATGAAGACTGGACAGATAATACTCCCGGTTTTAAATTTAATAACTGGGAGATGAAAGGTGTTCCTCTAAGGCTTGAAGTCGGACCTCGAGACATTGAAAAAAATAATGTTGTCTTGGCTAGAAGAGATAGTGGCGAAAAAGTTTTCTTATCGAAAGTAGAGGCAATAAAAAAAGTACCAGAACTTCTCATTAATATTCAAGAAAACTTATTTTCTCAAGCTCTTCAATTCAGAGAAAAAAACACTCATGTAATAAATAAATATGATGAGTTAAAAACAATAATTAAACAAGGAGGTTTTGTTCGTTGTGGATGGGATGGAAAAGCGAGCACAGAAGCAAAGATCAAAGAAGAAACAAAAGCTACAATAAGATGCATACCACTAGATGAAAAACCAAAAGATCTAAAATGTATATATTCAACATCACCGGCAAAACATGAAGTTATTTTTGCAAAGGCTTATTAAGAAATAATATTTAGTGATAATTAACACTCCTGCGATTGTTTTAAAATCTTTTCCATATGGGGAGACATCTCTAATCACAAGATGTTTCACAAAGGAGAAAGGTAAGGTAAGTTTTATTGTTAGAGGCGCAAGAAGTAAAAAATCATCCAAGTTTTCCCATTTTCAACCTATGAGTTATATTGATATAATATATAATCATAAATCAAAAAATGAACTTCAAACCGTTTCAAAAGTTAATTTCAGAGAATTCTGGTCAAAAATTTTAGAAGATTTACGCTCTATTACATTTTCGATGACTATTTTGGATATGACAGAGAAGGCACTATCCTTAGAAGATCCTTTTCCTAATCTTTTTGATACTTTAAAAGACGTATTAAGATGTTTTAATATACAAAAAGGAGATCCAAATCTTTTATTTTGGTTTTACGAGTGCGCGCTATTGACAAATTTAGGTTTTAGGCCAACCTTAGAAAAAACAGAAGTTCCTGGTTTGATAATCCCCGACCCCAATAAAGGCCCTAATAGTGGGACTATTTTAGCAAGTTTACTATCCGGAAATATTTCAAAATTACCAAATGAGATAGTGACTCCAAAAGATAGATCTATAATAAGTGATTATTTATGGAGTTTACTTTGTTATCATTGTGAAGGAATGGAAAAAATTAAATCAATGGATACAACTAGAAAAATATTATCTATTTAGAAACTTCCTTAACTATTTCTATTGTAGTTGATTATGTATATTATAGCCTTCAATGAGATATCAATTTCAATCAACTCCCGGTAATTTTTCTACTAAGCCATCGTTATTTCCAGATGCAATAAAGGTCTTAGTTTCTATTAATTTTGGTGTTTTTATTCTTCAAACAATATCAAAAGCTGAAACTTTATTTTTTCCATTATTCGGGTTGGTACCAAAACTAGTCTGGTCAGAATTTATGATATGGCAACCCATTACTTATCTTTTTCTTCATGGTGGTATTTGGCATGTTCTGATAAATATGTTTGTTCTTTGGATGTTTGGAAGTGAGCTTGAACGCTTGTGGGGTAAAAATCACTTCTATAAATTTTATTTTACAACGGGGGTAGGTTCTGGAATTATAACAATGCTTTTTGGCTTAAGTTCAGTAACTCCAATTGTTGGTGCAAGTGGGGCTGTCTATGGTGTTTTACTAGCATACGGACTTACGTACCCAAATAGAACAATATATCTTTATGGGATCATCCCTATAAAATCGAGGTGGTTCGTACTTGGTATTGGGCTAATAGCTTTTTTCTCCTCTTTCACAGATGTCTCACAGATTAGTCATGTTACGCATATAGCAGGGATGGTGATAGGATATCTAACCTTGAAAAAACCATTTCGACTAAATAATTTATTATTTTTATTAAGAAAAAAAACAATAGAGTATAAAATTCAGAAAGATCATCAAACGGTGATCAAAGAAAATGATATGAAGAAAGACATAGACTCTATTCTTGATAAAATTAATAATGAAGGTTTTGATAGTCTATCCGGAGACGAACAAGAGCGGTTATATAAAGGCAGTCAGTCTTTATCTCAAAATAAAAAAAAGGATTAGTTTTTATAAATGGATAATATTAAAAAATCTACAGATTTTGGGACTTTACTTGGTCTCGCTGCTGGTATCTCAATAATTTTTATTGGTATAAATCAGAGTGGAGGAAGCTTATATTGGTTCTTTAATCTAAATTCAATTTTGATTGTAGTTGGGGGAACTTTTGCTGCAACAATGGTTAATCTTCCTTTGAAGGCTCTTAAAAATCTACCGAAAATTTTAAGTAATGTATTTAGAGCTGATGATGCGGACTATGATTCTATAATAGAAGAAATTGTAATAAAAGCTCAAAAAGCAAAAAAAGATGGACTCTTATCACTAGAAGCAGATTTGCCTAAAATGAGAGAAGGTTTTTTTAAAAATGGAATTGAATTAGCAATTAATGAAAGAGAGTCTTCACGCTTGAGAACCTTTCTTAATTTAGAATTGAATAATATTTCAAGTCGTCATATTGCAGGACAAGAATTATTTTTATATATGGCTTCTTATGCTCCAGCATTTGGTATGTTGGGTACAGTCCTTGGACTTATTGTAATGATGAATAATTTTTCAAGTGGCGGTGGCGATGCAAGTGAATCTCTTGATGTTGCTGAGCGATTTGCTGAGTTATTAGCTGGTATGGGTTTAGCTCTGATTACCACATTTTATGGGGTGTTTTTTGCAAATATGATATTTCTTCCAATCGGGGGCAAGCTTAAGCGATTATCCGAAAATGAAATGATGCTTAAAAGTATTGTTGTAGAAGGAATTATTAGTATTCATGCAAGAGAACATCCTATTCTGATCAGAGAAAAATTGATGACCTTTATACCTTCACAATTCAGATATAAAGAATCTTAACTAATATAATCACAGCCGTATTAACCGATGAGTTACCAAAAAAAAGCTATAAGTATTGATGAAAGACAAGCGAAGTCAACAGCCTGGGCATTGACATTCGCTGATGTTGTAACATTACTATTAACATTTTTTGTGCTCTTATTAGTAATGCTTAATGATGCAGAAAAAAGCATAAACGTTATTATAGATAAGCTTTTAGATCAAACGTATGAAGAAATGATTAAGGACTTAAAATCTGACGAAATAATGGTGGAACGAGAAACAAAAGGAATTAAAATAACCCTTAGAGGAAACTTGTTTAAATCAGCTTCATCAGAAATAGATATGAAATATTTTCCAATCATTGATAAAATGGGTAATATTTTAAATAGATCGGACTTAATAAATATTCAAAATAAAGACGAATATAATTCGCTCCTTGACATAATTAATAAAAGGGGACTAGAATTAAATGTAGAAGTAAGATGTGAAGGGCATACAGATGATGCAAAGCTTCCAAGAGGATCTGTCTATCCGAGTAACTGGGAATTATCAGCTGCGAGATCTTTAAACTTAGTTAAAATAATGAATAAGAATGCCCTAATGCCTGAAAAATATTTTTCAGCAATGGGTTATGGAGAGTTTAGACCAATTGTGGATATTCAACCGCAATTAAATTTTAAAGAAAAGCAAGATGCACGTGCAGCAAATAGAAGAGTTGAAATATATTTAGATGCATTTATAACTCAAAAATATATAAAAAAAAATAGTTAGAGTCTATTCTTCCTTTGGAATAATTCTAAAAACTTTTTCGCCAGGTTTTGACATTAAATATTTTTCACGAGCTAATTTTTCAATATAGTTCAAGTCGTTTTCTAAGCGATTTTTTTCAACATTCTGTCTCTCTTTCTCCTCCCGAAGATTAGAGATGTACTCTTTAATTTCTCTTTTTTCTTTTTCTAATTTATATAATTGAAAAATTCCATGGTCACCAAAAATAAAAATTGAAATTAGTACGAAGCTTATTAAAAAAAGAATCCCTTGAATTATTTTTTTTTGGATATAGTTATCTTGAAAGCGATTAGATCTGGTTTTTTTTTTAAATTTCATTTTTTATCGGTTTAAATTTAAAATTTCAATCCCTGCTAATTTTGCCTTCGATCCTAATTCTTCTTCAATTCTTAATAGTTGATTATACTTACAAACACGATCTGTCCGAGATGCAGAACCTGTCTTGATCTGACCCATTCCCATGGCAACAGAAAGATCTGCAATTGTTGTATCTTCGGTTTCGCCTGACCTATGAGAAATAATTGCGCCAAAATTAGATTTTTTTGCCATATTAATTGCTTGAAGTGTCTCCGAAACGGTTCCAATCTGATTGAGCTTAATTAATATAGCATTCATGCTTTTTTCATCAATTGCTTTTTTTAATCTATTAATGTTTGTTACGGTTAGATCATCGCCAACAATTTGGACTTTATTACCCAATTCTTTTGTTAAGCTTGTCCATCCTCTCCAATCATTTTCATCTAATCCATCTTCAATAGATATAATAGGATAATTTTGGGATAATGATATTAAGTATTGAACCATCTCTTCTGAAGTAAGTGATTTTCCTTCTGAAGAAAGATGGTATTTGTTATTATTAAATAATTCGCTTGCAGCAACGTCAAGTGCAAAGAATACATCTTTTCCTGATTGTAATCCGGATTTTAATATTGCTTTATCGATTACTTCAAGAGCTTCCTCATTTGATTTTAGATTTGGTGCAAATCCACCTTCATCCCCAACTGAAGTTGCCATACCTTTCTTTTTTAATACATCTTTTAGATGATGGAAAATTTCGGTTCCCATTTGCAGTGCTTCTGAAAAGTTTCTGGCACCAAAGGGCATTATCATAAATTCTTGAATGTCTACAGAGTTATCAGCATGGCTACCACCATTAATTATATTCATCATAGGCATAGGCATTAAGTTAGAGTTCTCATTTCCAATGGACCTATAAAGTGGCATTTTTTTATATTTTGCAGCAGCATGTGCAATTGCCATTGATGCTCCTAAAATACTGTTTGCCCCTAAAACAGATTTGTTTTCTGTACCATCAAGATTAATTAAAATTTCATCAATGTTTTTTTGATTTAAGGAGTCTTGATTCTTCAGTACGTTAGCGATTTTAGTATTTATATTTTTTACGGCTTTTAATACACTCTTCCCTAAAAATAAATTTTTATTACCATCTCGTAATTCAATCGCCTCGTGTTCTCCTGTTGATGCTCCAGATGGTACAGAAGCACGCCCCATAATTCCGGACTTAAGGAAAGCATCTACTTCAACAGTTGGGTTTCCTCGCGAATCTAAAATTTGCCTCGCATAAATTTTTTCAATACTAGAACTCATTAAATACTCCTTTAAATGCTATATATAAATTAGATTTGAGTAAAAATACTCACTAATAGTATTAACTTAGTTTATATAGTTTAGATGAACTTCGTTAATGTATAAGGAAATTAGTTAAATGTTTGAAGTTCTACGATATAATAGTAAAAATAAAGAAGAGTGGGATTCTTTTGTTCCTGAAAAAAATAATGGTACGATATTTCACCTTAGAACGTTCTTAAACTATCATCCAAAATCTAGATTTCAAGACCACAGCTTATTATTTTACAAAAAAAAAAATCTTTTTGCTGTTTTCCCAGCCGCTCAGAAAATGATTGATAATAAATCATATCTTATTTCTCATCCAGGATCAACATTAGGATCTTTTGTAATACCTGAGGATCTCTCAATTTCAGACTCTATGAGTTTGGTTGAATGTTTGTTGCAGTATTGTAAAAGTAAAAACTTTGATAATATTAGAGTAACTACCCCTCCAAATTTGTACCAGTATAGATTATCTAACTATATCGATTTCGCATTTTTAAAAAATAATTTTTACTACTTAAAGCGAGATGTTACAAGTATTCTATATTTGGAAAATACTATTGATGAAACGCTTAAAAAATTCAGACCATCACACAAAAGAGCAATTAAAAAAGGAATCAAAAAAGGGCTTACCTGTAGACTAAATACAGATATTAAAAGCTTTTATAAAATATTAGAACAAAACTTGAATATCCGACATGGAGTAACGCCGACTCATACATTGGAAGAATTAATTGAACTTTTTAAAATTTTTCCTGAAAAAATAAAATTATTTAGTTCTTTTTATAAAGGTGAGATGGTTGCCGGAGTAGTGAATTTTGTTGTAAATGAACATGTAGTTCTAGCTTTTTATATAAGCCATAACCAAGAATACAATGATTTAAGCCCCTTAAACCTATTATTTTTTTCTATGTTTGAATGGGCAATAAAATCAAATTATAAAATTTATGATTTTGGTATCTTTACAGTTGATGGTGTACCTAATATGGGCTTAGGAAGATTTAAAGAAAATTTTGGAGCTAGTGGTATTTTTAGAGACACTTTTGAAATAGCTTTATAGTTTTATGGCAATAAGAGACCTCGGAAAACAAACCCTAATTTATGGCCTAGGACATATAATGGCTCGGCTAGTTACCTTTTTACTTTTGCCTCTATATACTCACACCTTTACTCAAGAAGAATATGGTGCAATCTCTTTAGCTTATGCATTTATGGGTTTTGTTATAATCTTGTACAGGTACGGTATGGATACGGCTTTGATGAAGTTTTCTATTCAAAGCAAAGGTGAAGAACAGAGTCAATACACTTCTGTGATTATAATCACTCAGCTGATTACAAGTATTTTATTTAGCCTTATTCTTTATCTACTAAGGTATGATATAGCCGAATTTGTTTTGGGTGTAAACAGGCCTGACTGGATGCTATTCCTTATAATGATACTGTTTTTAGATGCTTTCTGGAACTTACCAATGTTAATTCTCCGGTCTGAAGAAAAAGCTATTACGTTTATTTCTTTCAGTTTAATAAACGTGACAGTTACAATGGCTTTAAATATATATTTTGTTGTTCACCTTAACAAAGGGGTAGACGGGGTTTTAAAAGCCAATATTATTGCGTCAGGTTTAGTTTCAATATTATCTCTTCCAATTATTTTTAGAATCACAAAAATAAGGTTTTTTAAAAAAAGTATATTATTGAAAGTTCTTCGCTTCTCATTACCTTTTCTCCCCGCGGGAATTTTCACGATGATTATGGAGTTATCAGATAGGTATCTTATTGAATGGTTGTTAGGTACTGCAGAAGTTGGACTTTATTCAGCGGGTAAAAAAATGGGAATGTTGGGTCTCACAGCTGTTATGGGTTTTAATATGGGGTGGACACCATTTTTTTTAAAAAGAGGAAAGAACAAAAATGCTAAAAAAGAATTTAAAATCATAACAACTATTTTCTTAGGAGTGATGGGGTATATTTGTTTTTTAGTCAGTCTTTGGATATCTGATCTTATGAAGTTTACAATTTTTGGAGCTACTTTGATTGGAGTTGAATTTTGGGACTGTGAATCAATAGTAAGTTTAATTCTACTCGGATATTTTTTCTTTGGAACTTATGTCATACAGTTACCAGGCGTTTACATAAAAGAGATAACTGGTTGGATACCCTTTTTTAGAATTATTGGAGCGAGTGTACTAGTCCTGTCTAGTATTATAATAATACCGATATTTGGAATTTATGGAGCGGCAATTGGAGTGGTTTTAGCATTTTTTTCTATGAGTCTATCTATCTATTTAAAAGTTCAAACTGTCTATTCTATTCCATATAATTGGAGAGGAATAATGTTTCCAATACTAGCACTTTTACTAGTCCAAATTAGGTTTGATATTGTAATGTATAAAATGGTGTTCTCGCTCCTTTTTCCTTTTATTTGGTTTCTTTTTGCAACGGAAAATGAGGAACGTGAAATTTTTAAAAATCAGTTCTTGCAATTCTTCAAAAAATAAATTTTTATGATTTGTATTGTTTCTAGTAGCCATTTTCCAGATGATGAAAGGATATATCAGAGACAGATAAAATCGTTAGTTAGAAATAATAGAAAAGTTTTATATCTAACCAGATCAAAGTCGACAATTAATTTATCAACTAAATTAATTCTTCATAAAAATTTCAATGTGAGCCTATCTATATTTTTATCGAAAGTAAAAAAGATAATTAAAATAAATAAAAGTTTAGAATATCTACAGGTGCATGAAACAAATTTGCTTCCGTTAATTAAGTTCATGAAGCGATATGAAAAATCCTTGAATACGATCTACGATGTTCATGAAGACATGGAATCCTTATACAGGACTTTTTCTAAAAGAAATTTCTTAATAAAAGAAGTTGCTATTTTTTTTCGTAAGGTGAGGGAGGACCACTATTTGAAATATGTAGATTCAATTATTTTAGCGAACCCGACCATTGATAAAGATGCATATAAAAATAAAAGAAATGAAAAAGTTGTTATTGAAAATTTTCCAGGGAAAAAATTTATTAGTACTGCCTCTAATAAATTTAATACAGACCCAATGATTATTTATCATGGGCACTTAGCGCCTGAAAGAGGAAAAACGGACTTAATATTAGCGATGAAGGAAGTTATAGAAAAAGTTCCGCAGGCGAAACTTACTCTGTTGGGCTCTTTTAGGATTGCTGAATATAAAAAAGAAGTTAAATCGTTAATTTCAATTCATTCTCTAGAAAAAAATATAATTATAAAAAAACAAATACCGCACGAAGAAGTATGGAAAGTTTTGAGCAGTAGTTCTATAGGAGTTATCCCTTTTAGGGAAAATTTATTAACAATTAAAAACACGCCCACTAAGCTATTTGAAATGATGGCATCAGGGCTTGCAATTGTAGCAACAGATTTGCCACCTATTAGAAATTTTATAGAAGACACTGTTTTTTGGGCAAAGCCATCAAGCCCGAGATCTTTGGCGCTAAATATTTTAGAGTCAATAAATAATGAAGATGCAAACTCTAAGATAAAGAAAAATTTAAAAATGATTAATAAAAAATATAATTGGGAAAAAATAGAAAATCGTTATTTATCTATTTTTAGTTGATTTTGAAAATTCTATATATTTCTCCTGAAAACACAGTTGGAACCTTAACACTCTGGAGAAAAAAACATCAAGAAAAAGGGAATATTTGTAGAACTGTTACCTTTTTTAGATCTCCTAAAAAATTTGAAGAAGATATATGTTTAAATCTACCATTTAATTTTACTCTACCATTTATGTCAAAAATAAGAAACATCTTTTTTAAACTTTATCGTGGAACTGATGGATATTATAAAGAAAAAAAAGGATATCCTCCTGTTTGGGGAAAAGAAGGCTTTTTAGATGGTTTGTTTTTAAAAATTAAGGATATTATATGGAAACCAATTATTCTAAGAGCAATTAAAAAACATGATTTATATAACTTCGATATTTATCATTTTGAAAGTGGTATTGATTTCTTAAAGAATGAATTTTTTGTAAAAGAATTAGAAAAAAGAGGGAAAAAGATTATTTGTCATTATCATGGTGAAGATTTGAGAAATAGAGGGATCATGCCTTTTATTGATAAGGTTGCATCCTTGAATATTACAAATGAAGTCGATCTTTTAGAAAAGCACCCTAAAATAAATTATTTATTTTTACCTTATAATACTAAGTTATTTAAGATTAGAGAGTTAAGTAAAAAAAAAATTAGAGTCGCCCACGCTCCAACTAACCGGCTTTACAAAGGTTCAATTTATATTATCCAAGCATGTAAAAAATTAGAAAAAGACGGGCTTATTAAATTCGATTTAATAGAAGGTTATTCACATAAAGTAGCCTTAGAAAAAAAAAATAAGGCAGATATTTTTATTGATCAAGTTGGAGATCGAGGAGGGTGGGGCTATGGAATGAACTCAGTTGAGTCTCTTTCAATGGGTATTTGCACTCTAACAGAGATTAATGATAAATATAATAATTTTATACCGGATCACCCTTTTGTAAATGTTAATAAAGATACACTTTTTGAAAAATTAAAAGAATTAGCTCTGGACCGAAATAAAATAAATAGTTTTGGAATTAATGGTAAAAAATGGGTCGAAAAATATCATGATATTGAAAACGTCTCAAAAAAACTATATTCATATTATAATACTATTGGCTTCTAGTAATGGGTCGAGAATTATATAGCTTTTATTATATAGCGATTGGGTATTTAATAAGTTTTATAATCGCACCTTATTTTAAACTTGCAAACTATTTCCGCCCGTTATACAAACTTGATGAAATAAATGTTAAGGTGATACTTGTTAATGAATATCATCGCATTGGTGACGTCCTCTTAATTGAACCAATATTGAGGTCTTTAAGAGCTAAATTTCCTGAAGCTAGCATAATTTTAATTTGTAATAAGCAAATAGAGCAGCTTGCAAAGCATCTAAGCCTGGCCGATACAATAATTGGAATAGAGGCACCTTGGACAACATGGAGTTGGTCTATAAAAAAATGGAAATCTTTATACTCTTTTTTTTCGAAAGATATAAAATCTAGAAATATAGATTTAGCTTTTGATTTCAAAGGAGATATAAGAAATAGCTTTTTTCTTTGGATTACAAAGCCTAAAAAAAGCTATGGTTATTCATTTACTGGGGGAAAATTTTTTTTTACAAACCCTCAAAGCATTAATATAAAAATGCATCAGCAAGAAAGAGCCTTTCATCTAGTAAAAAAAGTTGGTTGCATTGAGATACCTCAACCTAATAAAAGTATACAGCTTGGTGGGACTATTGTTATTCATCCTGGTACTTCGGATATTAAGAGAGCTTGGTCAGAAGAGTATTGGTTTGAATTAATTAAACTTTTAACTACGGACTATGATCTTTCTATTGTTAAGATAGCGGCATCGAACGATTTATTAGAAAAAATAAATAGTAATAACATTAAAATTAAAATATTTAAAGGCTCTCTCGTCGAGTTTAGTGAATGGATCAAAGCTCAGAAGCTGATTATCGCACCTGATTCTATGTCAGGTCATTTGGCGGCTTATAATGGTATTCCATCAATTTCAATTTTTGGCTCTCAAGATCCCGAGTTGACATGCCCAACTGGTTCAAAATCAAAAATAATTAAACCAAAAACAAGCTGTTCTCATAAAAAGTTTCATTGGAGGCTTTGTGAAAAATGTATGCTTTCTATTAAGCCGATTTTCGTCTATAAAGAAGCAATTAAATTTATAAGCGAGATAAAAAACAAGGCATAAATAAATATTGCTACTATGCTCTTTATATGTAAATTCAGTTAAATATAGATTAATTGCACAAAGCATTAATCAGATCTGAAGAACCAAACCAAGGAGGTACCAGCATGGCTGATGTCAACTCAACCGTATCAAATGCAGCTAGTGGAGTCGTGGGCGTAATAAAAGCCTTAATAGTGCTGTTTGTTTTTGTAAATATTGTTTATTCTACTGGATTTGACCCAATAGGTGGGATAGTAGATCTTGTTAATACTTTTCTAGATGGTGGTTTTGCGGGTCTTCTGGCATTACTGGTTTTCTTATCTTTTTTAGGATAATAACACGATATCTAATAAAGGCGGTGTTAAACATTACCTATTTCCTGAAAACAGGAGGAAACTATGCTTAAAGGCTTAAAAACTGTAAATGAGTGGCTTGGCCAGATAACTGATTTAGCTAAGACACTAGTTGTTATAGGTATCATTGTAGGCGTTTTATTTGATGATTTTTTTGGAGTCATTGCTGGACTAGGACGTATTATGTCTCAATTTGGAGATGCGGGTTTCGCTGGAATCCTTGCACTGATGATACTTGTCACGTGGTATGAAAAAAAGTAATTCAGAATAAATGTAAGCTATATTTAATGGATATTTTAAATGTAGCTTACATTTTATTGTGATTTAAAATCATTTTCAAAATGATTTACCCAACTTATTATATATTATAAATCTATAAATACGTTAAAATATCTAACCTAGTTTGAGACCTCATAGGTTCATTTATCTTCTATTTCTTTTAAATATTATTTTTGGAGAAATACATGTTTTTAATCGTAGTAATGGTACTGAATCAGATATTGAAACACTTTCTGGGGTAGCCCCACTATACTTATCCATTAAAGACTTAGCTAAGTCTTTTTCTTCTAAAATTTATGAAAATGAAGAGAGAAAAAAGCTTGTCATATATATATACGGACACAAAATAAAAGTATCTGGGAATAGTAGTTTTGTTATAATCGATGATGTCCCTTATCAAATGTCTCAGCATGCGAAAGTAATTTCAAAAGATTTATATGTGCCTGCTGATGGTTTTATCAATATCTTAAAAACAACTATGCTTCCCGGAATAAATTTTGACTCTAAAAAAGAATTATTAGATATAGATGTAATAAAATTCAATATTTCAGCAGTTCATATTGAGACCAAGTCAAATGGTACGATTATAAAATTGGAAACAAAAAAAGCTTTTTCAAATAGGAATATCAGTTCTTTTATAAATAAGCATGGATGGCTTTATTTAACAGTAGCAGGCGCAACAGTAGATACTTTTACAATTAATACAGCTTTGACAAGAGGAATTGTGCGTCAAGTGGAGTCTGATCAAATTGGAAAAACTGCACAAGTTGCTTTTAAATTAGGAGGGGAAGTATTAAGTCATGAATGGTATCAAAGCTTAGATCCAAGTGAAATAGTTTTAACTTTGAGAACTCCGCTTGGAAAAGTAACAGAACATATTAATGATGTAAAAAAAAGATGGCGTTTAGACACCGTTGTACTTGATGCGGGTCATGGAGGTAAAGATCCAGGTGCAATAGGTAAATACGGTGTACAGGAAAAAGATGTTGTTTTAGATATAACAAAACGAACAGGTAAATTATTAGAAAAATCTGGTATTAAAGTTTTTTATACTAGGGATGAAGATGTATTTGTTCCATTATTACAAAGAACAAAAATGGCAAATGAATCAAATGGTAAATTATTTGTGAGTATTCATGCCAATGCAAATAAAAATAGAAAGATTCAAGGGTTTGAAACTTTTCTACTAAGACCTGGTAAAAGTGAGGATGCTATAGAGGTAGCTTCAAGGGAGAACTCTGTGATACAGTTAGAGGAATTCACGGATAAATACGCAGACTTAACTGGGGAAGCCCTTATTATGGCAACCATGGCGCAAAGCACGTTTATGAAAGAAAGCGAAGACCTTGCTTCAATTATACAAATGGAATTAGATAAAAGGTTGAACACGCCAAATAGAGGTGTAAAACAAGCAGGGTTTTATGTTTTAATAGGTGCTTCCATGCCAAATGTTTTAGTCGAAGTTGGTTTCCTTTCTAATCCATCAGAAGAAAAAAAATTAAAGCAGTCTAGTCATAAACAAAGAATTGCAGAATCTATTTATGAAGCTATTAAGCAATTTAAACTTTCTAGAGAAAAACTACTAGCGGGAGAGTGATTTTTGGACAACAGACCTATTGGGATTTTTGATTCGGGGCTCGGTGGACTTACTGTGTTCAAAGCTCTGCGTGAAGTGTTACCCGATGAAGATTTTATTTACGTAGGTGATACTGCAAGAGTTCCTTATGGAAATAAAAGTATAAAAAAAGTCAATGAATATTCAAGCCAAATTTGTTCTTGGCTAGTAAATGAAAATTGTAAAATAATAGTTGTTGCTTGTAATACAGTATCCGCAATCGCTCTTAAAACATTAAAAGAAAACTTTCCCGTACCTATAATTGGAGTAATAGAATCTGGGGTTAACCGTGCTATAAGTATTACAAAAAATCATAAATTTGCAGTTTTAGGTACTGTTGCAACAATAAAGTCAGATGAATATGGTTTGCAAATAAAAAAGCAGAGTTCAAAATCTAAGGTTATTAGTCTTGCATGTCCCTTATTTGTTCCTTTAGTTGAAGAAGGTTTAACTAAAGGAGATATACCTACTCAAATTATAAAAATGTATCTTACGGATATTAAAAATTTGGAACTTGATACTATTATTCTAGGTTGTACTCATTATCCACTTTTGAAGGACCTAATTCAAGAGTTTTTTGGTGATAAAATTAATTTAATAGACTCTGGAGATGCCGTTGGATATGAAGTAAAAACTTTTATATCAGATAAAAACTTAAAAACAAATAAGAAAGTTGGATCATTTAATTGTTTTGTCACTGATGAGCCTGAAGCTTTTGACAAACATGCTAAAAAGTTCTTAAAAGTGAAATTAGTTGGGACAAGTCATATTGAGTTGGTCTAGTATTTCAGAAACTTTAGAATCACTGTTTTCACTGGAGCGTCTTGGTGTCAAAATGGGTTTAGAACATACAGAAAAGCTTCTCTCTACATTAGGAAACCCTCAAAGAAACTTAACTCTTATACATATTGCCGGAACAAATGGTAAAGGGTCAACAAGCGCTCATATAGAATGCGTATTAAGGGGACTTGGTAAAAAAGTTGGACTTTATACTTCTCCTCACCTTGTCAGATTTAATGAACGAATAAGAGTTAATGGGATTCCAATAACTAATCAAGAAATCGAATCTTTTTTAAAAAAAAGTTGGACTAATATCAATGAAATAAAATCTACCTTTTTTGAAACAACTACTGCAATGGCTTTAAGTCACTTTAATTTAAAAAAAGTAGATATTGCAATAATTGAAACTGGATTAGGAGGCCGACTAGATTCTACAAACATTATAAATCCTTTGTTAACTATTATTACTTCAGTTGCAATGGACCATATGGAAATCTTAGGAGATACTATTGAAGCCATTTCTTTTGAAAAAGCTGGTATAGTAAAAAAAGGTGTCCCCTTAATTACTTTTGAACAAAACAAAACAGTTATGAATGTTTTAAATGAGACCGCAACACAAAAAAAGGCAGAGATGTATATTGCAAATTCCCCTCAAAATATAAAGGCGAGCTCTTCAAATACTTATTTCAATCTAGGAGAAACTAAATATAAAACTGCATTGCTTGGTAGGCATCAGGCTCAAAATGCTTCACTTGCTATTACGGCTTTGAAGGTGATTGAACCTGGAATATCTAATTATAGCATAAATGATAGTTTTAGCCAGCTTCGCTGGGCGGGAAGGCTTGAAAAACTTAGTCCAGATATTTTCTATGATGTTGCACATAATCTTTCAGGAATTAAAGCAATGGTAAATTTTTTTACAGAGCTTTACCCTGATAAATATCTCTATGGCTTATTTGCTATAAAAGGAGATAAAGATTTGCACTTAGTTATTAGAACATTAATGCAAAGTTTCAAAGGTTTATTAGTTACAAGTGATAAAAAAGGTTTGCTAGTACCTGAATTGAAATTAAGCCAAATATTAAATAAAAATGGATTGTCTAATCAACCGGTAAGCTCCGTAAAGCAGGGGGTTTATGAGCTAAAAAAGCTTACTAAAAATAATGGAATAGGAATTATTTTTGGAACACATTATCTTGCAGAGGAAATTTACAAGGAGTTTGATTTATTATTTGACAGGGCATTAATTTAATGTAGATTCTAATGTTCCCAATCTTTCCACGGGAATTATTTTTAAAATTTTCCAAAATTACTATATAGGTAGAAAAAATATATGGATTTGAACGAGTTACAATCATTAGGTATCAGAAAATTAACTGAGTTGGCTGAAGAGCTAAAGGTCGAGGGTGGTGTTACCGGACTTAACAAGCAGGAGCTAACTGTAAAAATTTTAGAAGCTAACGCCAAAAAAGAGGGTTCTTTTTCTGCAAGAGGTGTTTTAGAGGTCATGCAAGATGGTTATGGGTTTCTTAGGTCTCCTGATTTTAACTATTTACCAGGTCCAGACGATATTTATGTTAGTCCTTCTCAAATAAAAAGATTTTCTTTGAAAACAGGGCACTTAATCTCAGGCGAAATAAGGCCCCCAAAGTCAAAAGAAAGGTTTTATGCTCTATTAAAAGTACTTACTGTAAATGATAAGCCGCTTGAAGATTTAAAGAAAATAATTTTATTCGGTAATTTTACACCTCTTTATCCTGAAGAGAAATTTAAATTAGAAACAGATCCAAAAGATTTGTCTATGAGAATAATGGATTTAATGTGTCCTGTTGGTAAGGGACAGAGAGGTCTGATTGTTGCTCAACCAAAAACAGGTAAGACTGTTTTACTTCAAACCTTGGCAAACGCAATAAGTAAAAACCATCCGGAGACAAAAAGAATAGTTCTGTTAATTGATGAAAGACCTGAAGAAGTTACTGATATGAAAAGAAACGTTGATGCTGAAGTAATTAGCTCTACATTTGATGAGCCACCAGAGAGACATGTCTCTGTGGCAGATATGGTCTTGCAAAAAGCAAAAAGAATGGTTGAATATGGTGATGATGTTGTAATCCTTCTTGATAGCATAACTCGGCTTGCGAGAGCACATAACGCTGTAACTCCACACAGTGGCAAGATTTTATCTGGAGGAGTCGATTTTAATGCGTTAAAAAAGCCAAAGCAATTTTTTGGCGCAGCTAGAAATACAGAAGAAGCAGGAAGCCTTACTATTATTTCAACAGCTCTTATTGACACTGGTAGTCGTGCTGATGAGGTGATTTTTGAAGAGTTTAAGGGAACGGGTAATATGGAGCTAGCTTTAGATAGACGCCTTAGCGATAGGAGGATGTACCCTGCTTTTGATATAATTCGTTCAGGGACACGAAAAGAAGAATTATTACATGATCGTAAAACATTAGGTCGAATGTGGATTTTACGAAAATTGTTAAATGATATGAAAGTTGAAGAAGCAATGGAATTCATGCAAGATAGAATGAAGAGAACGAAATCAAACGCGGAGTTTCTTGACACAATGAGTCAATAAATTATCGGATAATTTTATATATATGAGTGATAGTTTTCCTGCTATAAAATCAATTGTAATTAGGGTTAAAACAGATAAGCCCGTTAGAAAAACACCTTACCAGGTTAAAGGTGTTTTTATGCGACAGTTTCCTGATGAAAGCATAGTTCCCATGCTCAATGGTTCTTTGAGAGATAAATTTTTGTATCCTCGCGTGCAAGTTAAAATTTTAAATGAGCAAATCTTTATTATAGGCATCAATGAAGGCGTTGAACCTGTCTTAAAAATATCTGAAAAATTTAAAGCATTCGATTTTGGAAATATTACATTTGAAATTGAATCCTTTGATATAGAGGAATCTGAAAATCAGTTTATTCCTTCTGAAAAATTACTTAAATATGAGTTTGTTACTCCATGGGTAGCTTTAAACCATATGACAGGTGGAAAGTATAGGTTTTTAGGTAACCAAGAAAAACCATCATTTCTTAATAAATTAATTGGTCAAAACATTATTTTTTTATCAAATGAACTTGGTGTAAAGCTTTCTGACGATATCTTCACAAGAGTTTCATTAACTAGCTCTTCTCCTAAACCTGTCGATGACAACAAATGGGGCGCATTTCTGGGTTCATTTGAAACAAATTTTATCCTTCCTAGTTATATTGGAGTAGGAAATGGTATAACAAGGGGATTCGGAACAATATTTGGTGTGTTTAATCAAGACAAACTTTCTTTCAATGAAAAAAAATCTAAAGAAGTATTGTCTGAAAAACCTCTTGTTATTGAAGAACAAGACGACCTCGAAACCATATCAACTTTAAATATACCAAAACCAAAAAGAAAAAAGAGGAAACCTCGTAAACCTAGGCAAAAAAGAAAAAATATAATCGAGGGTAAAGTTGAATCTCAAAAAAATAATAATAAACCAAACAAAAATAAAAAGCGCAACTTTAAAAAGACAAAAAAGATCTTCTCAGAAGAATTTGACATAGAAGAAGAGAATATTAATTTAAAACCTGATGTTTTTGATGAAGTAGATGATCAAAAATTCAACACAGAAAAACATCATAAAAAACAACATAAATTTTAATGACTAAACTTGCAAATAGAGTACATAAAGTAAAGCCCTCGTTCACGTTGCAAATGGCCACAATTGCAGCAGAAATGAAATCAAAAGGCCTAGATGTTATTAATTTTTCAGTTGGAGAACCTGATTTTAACACACCAGCGGCTATAATTAAAGCTGGAAAAAAAGCAATGGATGATGGTTTTACAAAATATACTGCTGGGCCGGGTATGATAGAACTTAGAGAAGCAATATGTGAAAAGCTTAAAAGGGAAAATGGCCTTTCTTATCACCCTGCCGATATTTTAGTATCAAATGGTGAAAAGCAAAGTCTTTACAATGCATGCCAAGCTTTGTTTGATAAGGGAGATGAGGTAATCGTATTCAGACCCTATTGGGTTTCTTTTCCCGAGTTTGTTAGGTTAGCAGATGCTGAACCTTTGCTTGTAGATACTCTAGCTGAAAAAAACTTTGAACCTGATTTTGAAGATTTAAAAAGAAAACACAATTCAAATATTAAAGGTGTTATTATAAACTCGCCCTCAAATCCAACGGGTGGTATTTGGAGCAATGAATCTATTATTAGATTATTAAAAATTGCAAAAAAATATAATTGGGTTATTATATCTGATGAATGCTATGAGCGGTTAGTCTATGATGGAACTTTTACAAGTACAGAAAAACTAAACCAAGATAATGATATAGGAGCAGAAGTTGTCACTTGCATTAGCCTTTCAAAAACTTATGCAATGACAGGGTGGAGAATTGGTTATTCAGCAGGTCCAAGAGATATAATAAAAGCAATGTCAAAGATACAAGGACAAGCGACTTCTTGTGCGAATTCAATAGGTCAAAAAGCGAGTATTGAAGCTCTGCTTGGAGATCAGGCTTGTGTTGAAGATATGAAAAGAGCATTTAAAGAGAGACGTGATTTAATAGTGCACCTATTAAATCAAATTGAAGGAGTGACATGCCGTGTACCTGGAGGTGCATTCTATGTTTTTCCAGATTTTAGTTATTATCTAGGCATGTCTTCACAAGAGAAGTTATTGAAAGATACTTTTGATATTTCTGAGTATATTCTTGACTCTGCAAAAGTAGTAACCGTACCAGGTGACGGTTTTGGATCTCCTGGACATATCAGGTTTTCGTATGCAACTAGTACAGAAATAATTAAAAAAGGTATTGAAAAAGTTGAGACGGCCTTAAAAAAATTGAAAAGCAAGGAGTAAGTAATGAAGAAAGAAGGACATCCAAAAAATTATAGATTAGTTGTGTTTAAAGACACTTCATGTGATCATACTTTTTTAACTCGTTCAACTGTGGAAACCAAAGATACTATTAAGTGGGATGACGGAAATGAATATCCTTTGTGCAAGATTGAAATTTCAAATAAATCACATCCATTTTTTACTGGAAAACAAAATTTAGTTGATACAGCAGGAAGAATCGAAAAATTCAATAAAAAATACGGCCGTTAATAAATTTAAGCCTACATATTTAACTATCTATTTATGATATCTAAATAGTCTTTCTATATTATATAATTTTCTCAAATCTTTTTAAAAATATTTTTAAAGATAAGGCAATAGTTTGAAAGAAAAACTAAATGCAATAATAAAAAAACATTCTCTTCTTGCTGAACAAATGGCTGATCCTGAAATTTTTGGAAACCAAGAAAAATTAACTAGTATAGCAAAAGAACATAGCTCAATGGATGAATTAGTTGGAGTTAGCAAAAAATATATTCAGATATATGATTTAATCCTAGATGATAAAGAAATGTTAGAAGGTAATGATGAAGAATTAAAGCAAATAGCTGAAGAGGAAATTCTTGAATTAGAGCAAGAGTTAAAATTAATAGAAGAGGAATTAAAAGTTCTATTATTGCCCAAAAATCCAAATGATAGTAAAAATTTAATATTAGAAATTCGAGCTGGAACAGGAGGAGACGAGGCAGCATTATTTGCCTCAGATTTATATAGAATATATACACGATATTCGGAAAGAAAAAACTGGACCTTTAAAGTTTTAGATTCTTCTGGAACTGGAATTGGGGGTTTTAAAGAAGTTATCCTTTCAATTAAAGGTGAGGGTGCTTTTGGACTTCTCAAATATGAAAGTGGAGTTCATAGGGTTCAACGGGTTCCAAAAACCGAGACCAGCGGAAGAGTTCATACCTCTGCAGCCACTATTGCTGTTCTCCCTGAAGCTAAAGATGTAGACGTAAATATCAATGAAGCAGATTTAAAAATTGATACATATCGAGCAAGTGGAGCAGGAGGGCAGCATGTAAATAAGACAGAATCTGCTATTCGAATCACTCATTTGCCAACCGGTTTAGTTGTCACATGCCAAGATGAATCTTCTCAGCATAAAAATCGAGCTGCAGCCTTAAAAGTTCTTAAGTCTCGAATGCTTGCAGCAGAGGAAGAAAAAGCTGCATCAAAAAGAGCCGCTCAGAGAAAAAGTTTAGTATCTACAGGAGATAGATCTGCAAAAATAAGAACGTATAATTTTTCACAAGGACGCGTAACAGATCATCGTATTAATTTTACATCTTATCGATTAGGTGAAATATTAGATGGAGATATAACCGAAATAATAGAAGAATTAAAAATGGCTGAGCAACAAGAAATTATGGCTGCTGATATTGCCTAATGCTCAGTTTGTTTATATTAAAAATTTTTAAGTGATAACCAATGCCTAAAGTTTGGCGTATCATTGATATAATTCAATGGGCAGAAGGTTATTTTAAAGAAAAAAATTTCGAAAATCCTAGGTCTGAAATTGAATGGTTCTTATGCTCCCTTCTAGATTGTAATCGAATTGATATTTATCTCAGGTTTGAAGAGCCGTTGATAAAAAATCAATTAAAGATTTTACACAAATGGATAAAAAGAAGAATTAAGCAAGAACCACTACAATATATAACGAATAGATGTAATTTTTATGGAAGAGATTTTACCGTAAATAGTTCGGTTCTCATTCCAAGACCTGAAACAGAAAGGCTGATAGATATAGCTCTTGATAAAATAAAGAAAATAGACACACCAAAAATATTTGAGGTTGGTGTTGGTTCGGGCTGCATAGCAATAACTTTAGGTTTAGAAAGACCTGATGCTGAGATACATGCTATTGATATTTCTCAAAAAGCTCTAAAAGTAGCAAACCAAAATAAAACAAAGCTCAAAGCAAAAAATATTAATCTTTCAAAAATGGACATTTTTGAATCAAGCCCCAAAATACCATTTGATTTATTTATCTCTAATCCTCCTTATATTGGAAAAGATGAGATAGCAGGTCTTGAAAAAAATGTTAAAAATTATGAGCCTATTATTGCTCTAACAGATAATCAAGATGGATATAAATTCTATAAAAAATTCGCTGAGATGACTTCCAAATTAGTAAAAATTGGTGGTTACGTTATTCTGGAAGTTGGAATAAAAAATCACCCAGAAAAAGTTTCTAGAATTTTTTCACAACATGGATATTTGACAACATTAAAAAAAGACTATAATGGGGATAATAGAGTTCTCATAGTAAAAGTGTAAAAAAATGTTTGTTCGCAAATTTATATCACATATAATTATCCTCAGGCCTATAAATGTACTAATAAGCGGTATATCTATTATAATAGCATCAAGAATTATTCAACCTGATAATAGTATAATCCTTGTATCTACTCTCGCTTTAATCGTTATGCTATTTACCTCTGGTGCAAATACTTTAAATGATTTTATAGATTATAAAATTGACTTAATAAATAGGCCTTCGAGGCCAATTCCAATTGGAGATGTAAAAAAATCAGTTGCTTTTTATATGGCATTATCTTTCTTTATTATGGGTTCTCTTTTATGCATGCAATTAAATGACAATGCTAAAATCATAGGCATTTTTATTGCAATGCCAATAATGGTACTTTATACAACATATTTAAAAAAACTACCGCTAATCGGTAATCTTGCAGTTGCTTTTACAATAGGCCTCTCTTTTATTTTTTGTGGCGCAGCATTTAATTCGTTTTCGCCAATGATTATTCCTATGATTTTATGTTTTTTATTATCTTTCTTAAGGGAATTAATAAAAGATATTGCTGACATTGAAGGGGATCAGGTTTTAGGGCTAAAGACTTTCCCTATTTATTATGGTTTAGGAATAACCAAAAATTTTGTTCTAACAACTTGTTTTATTTCAGGTTTAGTTTTTATAGTTCCGTATGTCATTGGGATATATAATGAATGGTATTTATTTTTTTTAATTGTAGGAGTTGAGATTCCTTTGGGATTCATTGTATTTTTGATGGTTAAAAATCCAGGAATTACTTCTGCTAAAAAAGCTGCTAAAATTTTAAAGATTAGCACTTTTTTTGGTTTAATAGCTATTTACACGGGATCTACTTTATGAAATCTGAATTTGTTCATCTTCATAATCACTCTGATTACAGCTTGCTAGATGGTGCTCAACAGGTTGGCCAATTGATTAACACTATTGATGATTTAAATATGGACTCTGTTGCTTTAACTGAACATGGCAACATGTTTAGTGTACTGCCTTATTATAAAGCTGCTAAAAAAGCAGGAATTAAGCCTATAGTTGGCTGTGAAATCTATGTGGCTGTTGGAAGCAGATTTGAAAAAAAGACAACAACAGAATATGGATGGGGAAATAATCATCTTATTCTTTTAGCTCAAAATTATACTGGTTATAAAAATTTAATGAAGCTTGTAACAGCAGGTTATTTAGAAGGGTTTTATTATAGGCCTCGTGTGGACATAGATCTACTAAGAAAGTACAATGAGGGCTTAATTTGTATGTCTGCTTGCTTAAAAGGTGAGGTTCCGGAGAGGATGCTTAAAGGTGATTATGAAGGCGCTAAAAAAGCGGCTATTACTTTTTCAGAAATATTTCCGGGTAGATACTATTTAGAAATTCAAAATCACGGTATTCCAGAGGAAGAAGCTAATTTAAAGAATATGAAAAAATTGGCTGAAGAATTAGACCTACCTCTTGTTTGCACTAATGATGCACACTATTCAAGAAAAGAACATTGGGAAGCACATGATATTCACATTTGTTTGGGGACTGGTAAAGAAAGAAGTGATCCGAACCGTTTACGATATGCCACGCCCGAATTTTATTTTAAATCTCAAGATGAAATGCACAAATTATTCAAAGGTTTTCCAAACGCAATAGAGAATACACGTTTGATATCTGATAGTATAGATCTAAAAATACCTATGGGAGAATATCATTTACCAAACTTCCCCATACCTGCTGGAGCTCCTACACAAGACCCGGATGATTATTTAAGACTATTAACTAAAGCAGGAGCAGAATCTTTGTATGGTGAGTTGTCTCCTATCATTCAAAAAAGAATAGATCATGAACTTTTGGTAATAAAGAATATGGGTTTTGCTGGTTATTTTTTAATTACTGCTGATTTTGTTCAATATGCTAAAAATTCTAGCATTCCAGTTGGTCCTGGAAGAGGTTCTGCAGCAGGTAGTATTGTCTCCTATGCGCTGGGAATAACAAGTATTGATCCTTTAAAACATAACCTTCTTTTTGAACGGTTTTTAAATCCAGAACGAATTAGTATGCCTGATATTGATATTGATTTTTGTATTGAGCGAAGAGGGGAAGTTATTGACTATATTAAAGATCAATACGGAGAAAAGTCAGTAACTCAAATAATTACTTTTGGTAAAATGAAAGCCAAGCAAGTTGTACGTGATGTTGGTCGTGTAATGGGCTACAACTTTGGGGAAGTCGATAAGATTGCTAAAGCAATTCCAAATGAATTAAATATAACTCTTGAAAAAGCTCTAAAGAAAAGTCCCGAACTCGCAAAAATGGCAGAGGGTGATTTTAAGGAGTTAATGTCTCACTCTAAAGTCTTAGAAGGAATGCACAGACATGCTTCTATACATGCAGCAGGCGTTGTTATTTCCCCGGGTGAATTGACCGATTATGTACCATTATATAAATCATCTACGAATGACGTAACAAGTCAATATGATATGAAAGGCCTAGAAGAAATAGGCCTGCTTAAATTGGATTTTTTAGGTCTTAGGAATTTAACTGTAATTGATAAAGCGGTAAAACTTATTCAAGAAAAAGGTGGGACTCTTGATATTGAAAAGATACCAATGGATGATAAATCTGTATACAAGCTATTCGAAAAAGGAAATACAATAGGTGTTTTTCAATTTGAATCTTCGGGAATGAGAGAATTTTTGAAAAAATTAAAACCAACGGTTATTGAAGATTTAATAGCGATGAATGCTTTATATAGGCCTGGTCCAATGGAAAATATAGACAGTTTTATATCTCGTAAGCATGGTACTAAAAATATATCTTATCCACACACTATTATGGAGCCAATATTAAATGAAACTTATGGTATCATCGTTTACCAAGAGCAAGTTATGCAAATAGCAAATGAGGTTGCTGGATTTACTCTTGCTGAAGCTGATATTATGAGAAGGGCAATGGGTAAAAAGATAAAGTCTTTAATGGACGAGTTGGCAATTAAGTTTATTGATGGAGCGGAAAAAAAGAACATAAAAAAGAAAAAAGCAGAAGAAATTTTTGCTTTGATTGAAAAATTTGCCCAATATGGTTTCAATAAAAGTCATTCAACAGCATATGCTTATGTAGCTTACCAAACCGCATGGCTAAAAGTTCACCATACGGCAGAATTTATGAGTGCTAACCTTACAAGTGAAATGAGAATAATTGATAGAGTAGTTATTCTAATTAATGAATGTAAGAAAATGAAGACCGAAGTTGTCCCTCCAAATATTAATATATCATATGAAGATTTTAGACCAATTAATAAAACTACAATATCGTATGGTTTAAATGCTATTAAAAATGTTGGTTCAAAAGCTCTAGAGACAATTATTTTTGAACGAAAAGAAAACGGACCATACGAATCTATATTTGATTTATGTTCTAGAGTAGATCAGCAAAAAGTAAATAAGCGAGTAATAGAAAGTCTAGTAATGGCTGGAGCGTTAGATAGTATTGAAGGAAATAGATTTCAAAAATTTTCTGCTGTTGATGATGCGATTAAATATGGCCAGCAAATGCAAAATGAATCAAACCGAAACCAAGTAGATATGTTTGGAAGTGCTGGCCTTGAGGATGACTTAATAAAAATCCCAACATTGAAAGAGTTACCCGAGTGGCCAGAAAAAGATGCGCTCTCTAAGGAGAAAGAAGTTCTTGGATTTTATGTGTCGGGTCATCCTTTATTAGAGCATTCTGAAGAATTGGAAGAGTTCACTTCAGTTACATTTGAAGATCAACAAGACTTAAGTAAAAAGGATACAGTTGTAGTTGGAGGCATGATAACTAGGATTGTCCGTCGATTTGATCGAAGGAATAGAGAAATGGCTTTTTTTGATATGGACTGTTTAGGTGGACATGCTGAAGTAATTTCTTTTAGTGATTGTTTTAAATCGTATGGTAGCCTAATTGAAGAAGGAAGTGTCGTATTTATTAAAGGAAAGCTCTCTGATAGTTCCGATTTTTCCGATTTAAAAATAATTTCTGAAGAAATTATCCCTGTAGACCAAGTAAGAGAAAGGCTATCTCAAAGATTAAATATCAACTTCCCATCGGGTGAAGTAGAAGGTGAAGACGTTGAAGAATTAATGCATTTATCTAGAAGAAACGAAGGTAATTGTCGTCTGATATTTCATTTGCCAAACCAAGGGTCTTCAAAGCCACTTAAAATAATCGCCCACAATATTATGGTAACAACCGAGAGCTCTTTTATCAAAACTTTAAGAGGAAAATATGGGAAAGAAAACGTCTGGGTCGATTAATCATTGAGAGTATTACTTCAGAGATGTAAAGAATCAAAAG
>JAOHKG010000013.1 GCA_028101095.1 Fidelibacterota bacterium
ATTCATGAAGACTCCCTAAATATCTCATTAAATCATTTTAATGGTAAGGCCTTTAACTTACCTGTTAATGGAGGGTTTGTTTTTAATAAAAATACTTTAATAATGAAGGGAGAATTAGAGCTGGTTGAATTTTCTATACCAGAAGATCTTTTTGATAAGATACCAATGAAAAATAAGTTTTCAAAATTTAAGGTAAAACTAGATTTAGAAACAGACCTGAACTATTTTTCTGGAAATATTAGCCTAAAAAATGAACTTGGTTTAAATACGAATGGAAAATTTTTAGTTTCAAAAGATAATAAAACATGGTTTTTAAAAAACTTAAAATTAAACGGTGAAAACTCTGAATTAACTATAAATGGTTTATTAGAAGACAGAGAGAGAGTTAATTGTTATATTAATCTATCTAACCTAGATCTTAGTAGGTGGATGAATGGGCAAAAAGAAACAGACCTCTCCGGATTATTAATCTTAGATGCAAGCCTAGAAAATTACTCAACTTTAGATCAAATTGATTTAACTCTAGAGGTTCTCGAGGAAAAATTATTTCATCAAGGCGAAATTTCTATTAATGGACAAATCAGTTATAAAGATAGTATTCTTACTACTATTGATCCTGTATTACTTTTTGTAGAGGATAATTACTTGACCATTGAGGGCAAAGGTGATTTTAGAAATAACGAAGTCTCATTACTTACAATTTTAGAAAAAGCAAATATTGAACTTGTTAATAATTTTTTACCAGGAGATTTTATTTCTGGTTCAGCTACTGGAAAATTGAATATAAATGGAAAGTTTGATAGTCCCACCGCATCATCTGAATTACTCTGCGAAAATGTGAAGATAGAAGGTTTTCTTTTAGAATCATTAGAATTGGTTTCTAAAGTACAAATTGATGATGATACCTTTTCAGGGTTTTTAGATGTAAAAGCTGGAGAAGGTACTTGGAGGGAATACTCGTTTGAGAGTGGAACTTTAGGAGCTATTTTTAATAAAGATGAAATTATACTTGATAATTGTCACTTTAAATCTGGTAAGGATTTCTTTCAAGCATCGGGAAGCATTAAAAATTTAAAAGATTATAAAATTGAAAGATTACAAATCGCTTATCAAAATAATTATCTAGTAAACTCGAAAGATGTTGTTTTTTCCTTGAGTGATTCTACATTTGAAAGTTTACCATTTGAGTTTCATATTAATGATGGAATGCTTGAGGGTATTCTAAAAAAGAAAAAAGGAATTGAGGGTCATTTTAAAATGTCTAATTTTGATGCGAACGTTTTGACCCAATTTATAGATGACAATCGTTTAAAAGTCTCTGGCCTTGTTTTTGGAGAAGTATATGTTAATTCAAATGTAATAAATACTGATTTAGATATAGATATCTCTTTGAAAAATGGTTCTTATATGGAACAAAAATTTAATGAGATGATTATATCTTGTTTGCTAAGAAACAATGTGTTGCACATAGACGATATTTCTATGACAAAGAAGGATGAAGTAGGTTTTAACCTTAGTGGTATTTACCCATTTACAAGTACAAAAGGAAGGATTCCTTCAATTTCGATTGTGTCAAACTTTTCAAATTTCCCGTTGAAATTTATAAATCTATTCAGCCCTAATTTTTTTCAATTAGAAGGTCAAGCATCTGGTGAATTTTTAATTAATGGTAGTCTTCAAAAGAGCTATTATGATTATAGCTTAAACGTTAATAATATGTATTTTGATTTAGTTAATTTAGGTAAAGTTGCTTTAAAAGGGAGTTATAATAACAACAAGCTTTATGTTGATAGATTTAATTCTATTTCCTCAGATGGTGAAATTAATTCAAGCGGAAGTATTCCTTTTGACTTGAATTTAGGGTCTAAAAACTTAGGACAGCTTTTTAGTGATGATATTTTAGATTTTCATATTGATTCTAAAATGAAAAAACTTCCATTTTTAACACCTTATATCTCTGATCTAGATTCAGTTATTGGTAATTTTTCTATGACTCTATCTTTGTCCGGTTTTCCAAAAGATATTCAACGAAATGGTAAGCTATCTATAGAGAATGGTCTAATGTATTCCATGCAATTAACCGATCCAATTAAGGCCTTAAATGGAAAAGCTGTAATCGATAAAAATATTTTAAAAGTAGATGAAATGTTTGCGTTAGTTTATAATCCGAGATCTAATTATATCGAACAAAAAAAGCCAAATACTCAAATAGTTGGTTCCATTGATATAAGTCAATTTTTTAAACCGAAATACAATTTATCAATTAAAGCAAAAGATGTATCATATGAGCTTTTATCTATCGATATTTCTGGTTTAGCTAATCTAGATCTAAATATTAGTGGGAGGGATACTGTAGAAATAGTAGGGAAAATAGAATCAATAGATGCTGAAATATTTTATGAGTTTAATACCGAAGAAATTGGAACAGCATTAGATGATAATGGTGTTGTTATGTCTTACAACTTAAATATCCCACTTAGATCTTCAGCTTTTTTTCAAAATTCTCAAATTGATGCAGAACTATTAGGTGAAATAAATTTATCTCAAAAAGGACATCAAGAAATTGATTTTGGAGGGCAAATTATAGTTGAGAATGGTAGCGTTTTTTCATATAAAGATAACTTTAGCGATCTGCAAGGCGTTGTAAGTTTTGATAATAAAGGATTCAATCCTTTTGTTGATGTTAATGCATATACTTTTATTGAAGATGAAAGAATTAATCTTAGAATAACGGGTGGCATAGAAGATTTAGATATAGTTCTAGAATCAAGAAGTGGTTTTTCTGAAAGTGATATTTTAGAGCTACTAACTTGGGGAAAGCGCTTTGAAGATCAAGAAATGACTTCAACAGGATTTGGAAATCAAACTGTTTCAATTCTTGGCTCATTACTAGAAAACCAACTAGAAAAGAATTTAAAAGAATCAAATATCGGTATGATGAATTATGTTGATGATATAGATATTAAAGGTGCAGCATCATTACTGCAGGGAGCTGATGAAGATTTTGAGTTAACAGCAAAAAGAAAAATTGGAGATAAAACATACTTAAACTTATCATATAAGCGTTCATTCTCGCTTAACCAAGATCAATCGCAGATTGGTGTAGAATACAAACTGAGTAGGCATTTTTCTGTTGTTGGTAATATGGATAGAGAAGGTAATTTAAATCTTAAATATAGATATAGATATGCTTACTAATAATAACATATGAAGCTGAAAAGTTTTACAATTTCTGTATGTTTCTTACTTATGTGTCTACTGGCTGAAGAAAATAGAAAGATTAGGAAAATAGATATTAAAGGAAATAAAAATATTTCAGATCAAGCTTTATTATCTATTTTAAGACAAAAGCCTCCAAATATTTTTTTTAAAAGACCAAATTTTAATCCAAGACTTTTAAAATTAGATGCTTTAACGATTAAAAACTACTATCATTCTAAGGGGTTTCTTGATGTTGACGTGATCGATGTTTTTAATGATACTAATGGTTCTGTAGACATTATTTTTGAAATTATTGAGGGAAAGCAATATTTCTTATCAGATATAAAATTATCTGGGAACCAATTAGTTACAGATACAGAAATAAAACAGATTTTAGGGCTTTTTGAAGGCCAGCCATATAATCCAGTTGGTGTTAATGATAACATTTATCAATTGGAAAATATTTACCATAATATGTCTAAACTATTTTTTTCAATAAAAGTTAAGGATAATATAATTGATTCTGTTCTGGTTAATATTATTATTGAGGAAGGAAAAAATATATCTATAAAAAATTTATTCTTAGAAAAAATAGGAAATATTGATAGCTCTTTAATCTATCGTGAGATTTTATTTAAAAGTGGAGATCTTTATTCTAAGAATATAGTAGACAAAACATCTAAGAGGCTTCGTGAAATGGGGGTCTTTTCTAATGTTAATATTATTCCCGTGAAGGTTTCTGAATCTGATTCTCTTGTGAACTTAGTTCTTGATTTTCGGAGATATAAACAGCGTGAATGGAACTCATCTGGAGGATATGATCCAATTAGTTTCTCGGAAGGAGCTCCTGAATTACCAGCCTTAAGTGGAACTATTGAATGGAGAAATAGATCTTTTTTTAATACTCCAAAACAATTTTCCACAAAACTTTTAGCTGGGGTACCAGTAAGCGCTGATTTTTTAACACCTCGTATTAGATATGATGTAAGTTTATCTGGAAATTGGTTTTTCAATATTCGGTTTCCAACCACAATAACAGCTTACTATGAAAGTTTTATTTTATATAATGCAAATAAATATGATGGTGATATAAACCGCTTTGGAGCTGATTTATCACAAAGAGTAGATTTTAAAGATAGGTCTTTTGGTGAAATTAAAGCTGTGTGGGAATCCTTTAGTGATAACGAACTAAATATATTGGAAGAAAAAACAATTTCTTTTAAGCTTAATATCGATAAAAAAAACATGCCACTATACACAACAAAAGGATACTTGTTTCGTGGTGTTTTCAAATTAGCAGGTTTTGGAGGTGAAAGACAGTATCGTAAAATAGATTTAACAAACCAGGTTTACTTTCCAATTTGGAATAGCTCAGTCTTTGCAATTAGGGTTCAAACAGGAAAAATATGGGGCTGGAATAATAAAAATACTGATTATTCATATGAAAAATTTTACTTGGGTGGTAGTACTTCTATGAGAGCATGGGATGTGCTACGTTTTAAAGAATCTAATAGTAATCCAACAGGAAAAGTAATACGAATAATGTCTAATATTGAACTAAGAAGCCTTTTTTATAAAAACTATGGTTTTACAGTTTTTTCTGATGGCGGATTACTTGAAGATAATTTTCATAATATAGCTTTCGATAATATGATGTGGGATGCTGGTTTAGGTCTAACTGTGAAAACACCACTTGGGCCTGCTCGATTAGATTATGCGTTCCAAATTAATAACAAAGGAAGAAGGAAGATTCAGCTAGGTGTGCAGAGCTTGTTTTAATAATTTTTAGAGTAAGTAAATATAAAAATTATATAATTTTAAACAGTATCAAATCCTTTACCTAGAATAAAAACTAAATTAATTTTAACAATAATATTTAAAAGAAAGATAAGGAAAATAATGAAAAATAAATTTATTTTATCAGTAGCTCTAATGATAACGGCAATCAGTTGCTCTAAAACGCCAAATCAATTATTTGAACTATCAAACGAAAATCTAGAAATCGATAACATAGACCAGGCTATAGTTAATCTGGATAAAATAGTTAAAAACTATCCTAAAGACAGTTTAGCTTCTAAGGCTCAGTATAAAATTGCTTCAATTTATCTTAACTGGAAGAATGATTTAAATAATGGCTTTATTCAATTACAAAATACAGCTTTAAACTATAATAACTCAATACAGGGAGAACAAGCTCAGTCGGAAATCGATCAGTTTCCTGAGTATATAATAAATAAAGCTGAATCTTTAAGAAAAAGAAAAATGTTAAAAGAAGCAGTTGACCATCTAATGTATATGACCGATAAATATCCAGTTCATGAATTGACTCCAAAAGCACAATATATGCTTGGCGATGTTTATATGAATGATTTCAGAGATTTTTCAACTGCGATTCAAGAATATAGAAAGGTTCTTGAGACCTATAGTGGCTCTTCTCAGGAACCTCATGCATTATTCATGATTGGCTACATATACGCAAATATTCTAAAAGATAATAGAAGTGCTGAAGTTGAATACAAAGCCTTTATGGAACAATTTCCAAATCATGAGTTGTATCCGTCTGTTAAGTTTGAATTAGAGTTTCTAGGAAAAAGTATTGAAGAGATACCGGCCCTAAAACATATTACGACTTAGGAAAATATTATGACAGATTTTAGTTTAAATCAGATTAATCAAAAAATTTCTGAATCCTCGAGCTTTGTTGATGATTTACTTCTATCCATGAATAAAGTTATTCTGGGGCAAGAAGAGTTAGTTAATAAAATTATAGTATCAATGCTTGCAAATGGCCATATTTTATTAGAAGGTGTACCAGGCCTAGCAAAAACCATGATGGTGAAAACTTTGTCAGGGCTTATTGATACTAAATTTCAAAGAATTCAATTCACCCCAGACATGTTACCTGCTGACTTGTTGGGTACACTAATTTATAATCAGAAAACTGGTGAGTTTGAGACAAGGAAAGGACCTATTTTTTCAAATATAATTTTAGCAGATGAAATCAATAGGTCTCCGGCCAAAGTCCAAAGCGCTCTTTTGGAGGCTATGCAAGAAAGACAGATTACGATTGGCGAAAATACATTTAAATTAAAATCCCCGTTTTTAGTAATGGCTACCCAGAATCCTGTTGAACAAGAGGGAACTTACCCTCTTCCCGAAGCTCAAGTTGATAGGTTTATGTTTAAACTATTAGTTGATTATCCAAGCCTTGACTCTGAGAGGTTAGTTCTGAGACAAAACACTACCTCAAAACAAGTTGAAAAAGTTGATGCTATCATAAAACCAAATAAAATATTACAAGCACAGGAAGTAATTGAAAATATTTACGTAGACGAAAAAGTTGAAGATTATGTTCTCAATTTAGTTTTTGCGACTCGCAACCCTGAGAATTATAAATTAAATGATTTATCTAGACTTATTGATGTCGGGGCTTCTCCAAGGGCAACCATTAATCTTATAAGAGCGGCAAAGGCAAGGGCTTTTGTAAATCGCAGAGGCTTTATCACCCCAGAAGATATAAGGTATATAGGCTCTGATGTTTTGAGGCATAGAATTATCCTTACTTATGAAGCAGAGGCTGAAGAAATGACTGCAGAGGACGTCATTCAAAGATTATTTGAAGTAGTCGAGGTTCCCTAAATAGAATATGATTCCAAGCGAAATCCTTCGAAAAGTTAAACGGATCGAGCTAAGAACTCGAGGACTAGTCAATGAACTTTTTGGGGGTCAATATCATTCTGCTTTTAAAGGAAGGGGTATGACATTTTCAGAAGTTCGCGAATATCAACCCGGAGATGATATAAGGCTAATAGACTGGAATGTGACAGCTAGATCAAACTCTCCTTTTATTAAGGTTTTTGAAGAAGAAAGAGAATTGACCGTTTATTTAATAGTAGATATATCTGCATCTGGACAGTTCGGGTCTAATGAAAAGCTTAAGCAAGAGATAGGAGCAGAAATTGCCGCTGTATTAGGTTTTTCAGCAATTAAAAATAATGATAAAGTTGGCCTGCTCTTATTTTCAGATATCATTGAAAAATATTTAATTCCGAAGAAAGGAAAAAGTCACATACTTAGGGTAATCCAAGAACTGTTAAACAGCAAGCCTAAACATAAAAGAACATCAATTAAAACTGCATTTGATTATTTGCTGAAGATCTCAACCAGAAAGAGTGTTGTGTTTTTTATCTCAGATTTTATTGATGAGAGCTATTGGGATTCTCTAAAAGTTGTGAATCGGAAACATGACTTAATAGGTATACATTTATATGACGCAGCAGAATATAAATTACCTGATGCTGGTGTTATTAAAGTTAAAGATGCTGAAACTAATGATTCATTTTGGATTGATACATCTAACCATTTTTTAAAGTTGCAGTTACAAGAAAAATTGTTGTCAGATAAAGATAATTTTATAAAAAGTGCAAAAAATATTGGATTTGACTTAATCTCGATTTCGACAGAACAAGATTATATTGACCCTCTTCTTGCTTTCTTCAGAATGAGGGAGAAACGGTCATAATATATGATATATATACATATGTTATTTATATCTTTAGCCTTCTCAAATAATTTTAATGTCAAAGAAAAATTAGATAAAAGTAATGCATTGATTGGTGATGTTCTTATTTGGAGTGTAAAAGTTGAAGGAGATTCAATAGAGCAAGTTAGGTACCCTCTAATTGACTATGAATCAGATTCTATTATGATAAAAAATCAAGGATTTTTTAAAGAAAAGGATATTGTAACCGGAACATTTTTTGAGTTAATAGCATGGGATAAAGGCACTTATTTGACACCCAATTATCAAGTCAATATTATCAAAAGAGATAGTACGAAAAATATAAATATTTCAACAAAGAGACTATCTTTCACAGTTAATTCTATTTTAGCAGATACCTCAATAAAAGATTTTAGGCCTCTCAAGGCACCTATTCCAATTAAGAGTGTTTTCCCTTTTAGGTTATTTTTTTTTAGTTTAGTTCTTATTTTTTCTTTAATTACTTTTATTTTAATTATCAAAAGACGAGAAAAATCAATTTATATTAAAAATAAGTACATAGAGAATAAAAATCCTAAAAACATCGCATTAGAAAGATTAAACAATCTTAATACTGATGGACTTACTAAAGATTTTTACGCTGATCTTTCACATATAACAAGGCAGTACATAGAAGATACTTATTTTATAAGAACTCTAGAAATGACTACAGGTGAAATTTCTGAAAATAAAGATCTAATTCACATTGATGAAATTCAATTAGAATTTTGGATCAATTTTCTTCAAGAAGCAGATAAAGTAAAATATGCTAAAGAACTATATTCGGTTGAAAAAATGAATAGTGATATGAAATCAATATTAAGTTGGATTAATGAAATTTAAAATTCCTCTTTTATTTCAACTCATTTGATCCTGAATTTCATAGACGTAAGTTCTTATAGAATTAATTAATTAATTATTGAGGCTTTGATGGCGAATACTTCAGACATAAGAAATGGAGCAGTGATGCTTCACAAAAATAAACGTATGAAAGTAGTAGAATTCCAGCATGTGAAACCAGGAAAGGGAAATGCATTTGTTCGAACTAAGTTAAAAGACATCCAAACGGGCAAAATTATTGATGAAACATTTAATGCTGGCCATAAAATTCAAATTATACGAGTAGAATCAAAAGCGATGCAATTTTTATATGTTGATGGTGAATCATATATATTTATGGATAATGAGAACTTTGAGCAATTAAATGTACCAAACTCATCTGTTGGTGATGGAAAAAACTATTTAATTGCTGGAGTAAATGTTGATTTGTTATTTGATGGTAGTGAGGTTTTAGATATCCGACTTCCTTCGCACATAACTCTCGAAGTTACTGAAACTGAACCTGGGTTTAAGGGAAATACTGCTACGGGAGCATCCAAACCGGCAACCTTAGAAACAGGATATGTTCTTAATGTACCTTTATTTATTAATGAAGGAGATAAGCTAAGAATAGATACGCGTACCGGCGATTATGTCGAGCGTTCAAAAGATTAATTTTATAGAGGAGAACCATTATGTGGCAGGATAAATTAAAAGAGATTATATACATTCTTGAAAATTCAAATGTAAATGAAATTGAAGTTAGTTTTTGGTGGAAAAAGTTTAGAGTTGTTAAGTCCTCTAGTACTATTATGAGCAATAATACCAACTCCAATATTGAACAAGTTCAAAGCGTACCCGTGCACTCGACAAACCAAGAAACTTCCTCGATAGATGAAAAGATTAAAAGTGTAACTGAAGGCGAGGAACTATTGTCTCCTATGCCCGGAACCTTTTACTCTGCCCCAACCCCTGATGATCCGCCATTTGTCACAATTGGATCTAAAGTTGTAAAAGGACAAACTTTATGTATTATTGAAGCAATGAAAATTATGAATGAGATTGAATCAGAAATTGATGGAATGGTATCTGAAGTTTTAATTCAAAATAGCGATCCTATTGAATATAATCAGCCTTTATTTAAAATAAAGCCTATTTAAGTATATGTATAAAAAAGTACTAATTGCTAATAGAGGTGAAATTGCACTGAGGGTCATTCGCGCATGCCATGAGTTAAATATTAAAACAGTAGCTGTTTATTCAACCGCCGATGAATTATCTCTACATGTAAAATTTGCCGATGAGGCTGTTTGCATTGGTCCTCCAATGAGCAAGGATAGTTATCTTAATATTCCTCGGATCATTGCAGCTGCAGAGATAACTGGATCTGATGCCATTCACCCTGGTTACGGTTTTTTATCTGAATCAGCACAGTTTTCAAAAATTTGTAAAGAAAATGGTTTTAGCTTTCTTGGACCAAGCCCTGAAATAATTGATTCTATGGGAAATAAAGCGAAGGCAAAGATGACAATGAAAGCTGCTGGAGTTCCCGTTGTACCAGGTGGAGATGGTATTCTGGATGGCCCAGAAGAAGCATTGTCAAAAGCCAATGAAATGGGATATCCAATAATGCTTAAAGCATCTGCTGGAGGTGGAGGCAGAGGTATGAGGTTTGTAGAATCGCCTGAGGATGTTGTTTCTTCATACAAATCGGCGAATCAAGAATCATTGACTGCATTTGGTAATGGTGATATTTACATTGAAAAATTTATTGAAAATCCAAGGCATATAGAAGTGCAAGTTTTATCTGATTCTTTTGGGAACTGTATACATTTAGGGGAACGAGAATGTTCTATCCAGAGAAGGCACCAAAAGCTAATCGAAGAATCTCCTTCACCATTTGTAGATGAAAAAACACGAATAGCGATTGGGGAAGCGGCTGTAAAAGGTGCGAAGTCTGTGAACTATGTAGGTGTTGGGACAGTAGAATTTTTAATGGATAAAAACAAAAATTTTTACTTTATGGAAATGAATACAAGAATACAAGTTGAACACCCAGTAACTGAAATGGTTACTGGAGTTGATCTAATAAAGCAACAGATTAAAATGCATGCTGGTGAAAAGTGCCCTATTGATTCGAAAGGTTTTAAATTGAGAGGTCACTCCATCGAATGCCGAATTAATGCAGAGGACCCTTCAAATAACTTTCTTCCTTTTCCTGGTAAAATCACTAGCTTCCATATGCCCGGAGGAAAAGGGGTAAGAGTAGATTCTCATGCTTATGCTGGTTATGTAATCCCATCTCAATATGATTCAATGATTGGGAAAATTATTGTTCATGCAAAAAATAGAAAACGTGCCATCATTAGAATGCAGAGAGCCCTTGAAGAAACTATTATAGACGGACCAAAAACCACAATTCCTTACCAAATGGCAATTATGAAAAATGATAAATTTAAATCAGGAGATTTTGACACTAGCTTTTTGGAAACATTTACTTTTAAAAATAAAAAAACATAAAAAAGAGCAAAGGCAAGATGAAAATACCTAAAAATTTACTATACACAAGAGAACATGAGTGGGCAGAGTTCAAAGATAATGAAGTAACAATTGGAATAACAGATTATGCACAGGGCCAATTAGGTGATGTTATTTTTATTGAATTTCCAGATGTTGGTGAAAAATTTAATTCAGGAGATGTTTTTTGGTGAAGTTGAAGCAGTAAAGACAGTATCTGAATTATATCTTCCAATTTCAGGAGCTATAACTAAAATTAACGAAAGTTTAGAAGATGCACCTGAGAGCGTAAACTCTGATCCATATGGGAAAGGGTGGCTGGTCAAAATTTGCCCAGAAAATATTAATGACCGTGCAGGTTTAATCAACTCAGAAGAATATGAAGATTTTATTAGCTAAATGTCTGTTTTTTCAAATTTAAATCAAACTATCAAGCAAAGAGGATCTGCTTATGTTGTTTTGATCGATCCTGATAAAAAAAATTTCAATTCACTTGATCAAAATATTAAAGTTGGTAATAAATCAAATGTAGATGCTTTTTTTGTTGGAGGTAGTTTGATGATGGATAGTGAAAGCAACAATAGAGTCGCAAATATAAAAAAAAAATCTGAAATACCTTTAATCTTATTTCCCGGAGGAGTGGGACAACTAAGTAAGCATTATGACGCGATGCTTTTCATGTCCGTAATCTCCGGTAGAAATTCACACTACTTAATCGGGGAGCAGGTTATAGCTGCTCCAGTTGTAAAAGACTTAGGTATTGAAACTATTGCAACAGGATATATACTTCTTGATGGAGGAGCTTGCACTACTGTAGAGTTTATGAGTGGAACTAGACCAATTCCCACAAATAAAATAGATATAATTATTGCACATGCTTTAGCGGGACAATATTTAGGTATGGAAGCAATATATCTAGAATCTGGAAGCGGAGCTCAATCACCGGTTACTATAGATGTTGTTACCGCGGTAAGAGAAGTTATCAATATTCCAATAATTATAGGTGGTGGTATAAAGTCACCTGAAACAGCGTCAGAATTAGTTAAAGCAGGAGGGTCAATTATAGTGACTGGCACAATAACAGAAAAGGATTCAAGTCTTATGAGTGAAATTGCAGATGCGGTACATTGGAAAAAAAATGATTAGCTTAATTAAAAACCAAATATTGGAGAGTATAGAGGTTAAAACAAATCTTTTAAACACATCACTTACTAACATTGAAGAGGCAGTTAACCTAATGATTACTTCAATAAAAAATAAAGGAAAAATTTTGTGGTGTGGGAATGGAGGAAGTGCTGCAGATGCACAGCATTTAGCAACAGAGTTAATGGGTGGTATGTCAGACCATGACAGAAAGCCAATTCCTTCGATTTCTCTAGCGACAGACTCCTCATTTTTAACAGCATGGTCAAATGATACAGACTTTGAATCTATCTTCTCTAGACAGGTACAAGGGCTTGGTCTACCGGGTGATGTATTAGTTGGGATTTCCACAAGCGGAAATTCAGAGAATATTGTCTCTGCAATTAAACAAGCTAAATTTAAGGAATTAAAAACAATTGTTTTGACTGGAGAAAGATCCGGAAAATTGGAAGGTATAGCAGATGTAACAATTAATGTGCCGAGTAAAGATACTCAAAGAATACAAGAGAGCCATATAATGATAGGGCAAATTATCTGCAGTATGTTAGAAAAAGATTTGCTAAAATAAATTGAAAACCTACCTTAAAGAATATTTAATAATGCTTAAGGTTGAAAAAAACTTATCAGAAAAAACATTACTTGCTTATAAAAGTGACAACATTAAGTATCTAAACTTTATAGATAAGAGCAAAATAAAAGATATAAAAAATATTAAGCAAAAAAATATAAGTGAATATATTCATTTACTATATGATCAAAAATTTTCAACAGCTAGCATAGCTAGAATGTTCTCTTCAATAAGGTCTTTTCATAAATTTTTATTTTCGGAAGAGATCGTTAGTCAAAATCCAACATTAACTGTTCTTAATCCAAAAGTATCTAAAAAACTTCCAGAAACTTTAGATGAAACTGAAATTAGTTCTATTATTTCTTCTGTTAAACAATCCTCGCAATTTTTTTATAGAGATAAGGCAATCATTGAGACTTTATATTCTTGTGGTTTAAGAGTTTCCGAGTTGTGTGACCTAAGCATTTCAAACCTCTTTTTAGATGATGAACTAATTCGTATTTTAGGTAAAGGTTCTAAGGAAAGACTTGTCCCAATATCAAATAAAGCAAAAGAGTGTATTAATAAGTACTTAATTCATAGCAGACCAGTACTATTAAAAAAAGAATTGGTAGATAATTTATTTTTAAGCAAAAACGGGAAGAAGCTAACAAGAGCAATGATAAACAATATACTGAAAAAATATGTTCTGCTCTCTGGAATATCAAAAAAAGTGTCACCACATACACTGAGGCATTCATTTGCAACACACTTATTAGATGGGGGAGCAGACCTTCGATTTGTGCAAGTATTATTAGGGCATAGTGATATATCAACTACTCAAATATATACACACTTAGATAAACATTTACTCAAAGAAGTATATAAGACACATCACCCTAGGAGTTAATAATTCTTTTTAGTCTTTCTACTGAAGCTCTTGTTCTTTTAATTCCAACACTTATGTTTGCATTATCATTCCATGAATTTGCGCATGCTTGGATGGCATCAAAATGTGGAGACAAAACTACTGAAAGTTTAGGTAGGTTGACACTTAACCCCTTTGCTCACCTTGACCCGATAGGATCTTTGATGATTTTATTTGTTGGCTTTGGTTGGGCAAAGCCCGTTCCGGTTGATGGTAGAAAATTACAAAATCCAAGAACAGATATGATGAAAATTGCAGCAGCGGGTCCGCTATCCAATTTACTTTTGGCATTGGTTGCTGGACTAAGCCTTCGATTTTTAAATAATATTCAGTTATTGAATGACTCATTATTTTTAATTTTAATATATTTTACAAGAATTAATATCTCGTTAGCTATTTTCAACCTAATACCTGTAGCTCCTTTGGATGGTTCTCAAATTTTCTCCAGTTATTTAATGAAAAGAAATCCAACTCTTGCTTGGAAAATTCAGTCCTATGGACCACAAGTCCTTTTCGGACTTATTTTGTTTAGCTACGTAACTGGATTTTCAATTTTATGGATGATAATGGAACCATTTGTAAATTTCTTTATGTTTCTTTTCGTTGGAACAAGTATGTAATTATGTCGTATTTCAAAAGAATTTTCCCTAAAAATAGATTTAAACAACATTCATTATGGAGAACAATATTTATGTTTATTTCGATTGTTTTTATAATCAATTACCTTAAACAGATAACTCTTAATTAACCATGGCTAGACTCATTGAATGTGTACCAAATTTTTCAGAAGGGAGAGATGACTCTAAAATAAATAAAATTATTGAATCCATTAAATCTGTCAAAGGAATAGTTGTTTTAGATGTTGACCCAGGTAAAGATACGAATAGAACTGTAGTCACAATGGTTGGAGAACCTGAAGTTGTTATAGAGGCAGCTTTTAGAGGAATTAAGTGCGCCTCTGAAGTCTTGGATATGACGATACATACTGGTACGCACCCCAGATTAGGTGCAACTGATGTTTGTCCGTTTATTCCAATACAAGACGTATCAATTGATGAGTGTATTAAACTCACAAATATTTTGGCAGAGAAAGTTGGAAAAGAGTTAAATATACCTGTTTATCTTTATGAGAAATCAGCAAAATCAAAAGAAAGAATTAAACTTCCCAATATAAGAGCTGGTGAATATGAAGGCCTATCAGAAAAAATTTTAAAGACTGATTGGAAGCCTGATTATGGTCCATCTAAAATCCATACTAAAGCTGGCGCTGTTATAATAGGATGCAGAGATTTTCTAATAGCCTATAATATAAATTTAAATACGAAAGATCATCGCTTAGCAACAGACATAGCCTTCGAGCTAAGGGAGGCAGGTAGAAGTAAGCGTATTCCAAATCCAAAATCTAGAAATTTGTTAGATGGTGAGATCATAAGAACAGAAGATGGAAAACCTGTAAAGGTATTAGGTCTTTTTAAAGACGTCAAAGCTATTGGGTGGTATGTAGATGAATATAAAAGAGCCCAAATTTCAATTAATTTTAATAATTATAAGAACTCGTCGATCCATAGTGTCTTTGACCAAGCAAATAAATTAGCAAATGAGAGGGGTGTAAGGATTACTGGAAGTGAACTGGTTGGCCTTGTCCCCCTAGAGGCTATGTTAAGTGCGGGAAAATATTATTTAAAAAAACAAGGTCGAAGCATTGGTGTTCCAGAGAAAGATATTATTGAATGCGCTGTCCAATCTTTAGGTCTGAACGACGTCACTGAATTTAAGCCAAATGAAAAAATAATTGATTATGCAGTCTCAAGTAATATTAATTCTTTAGTTGATCTAAATTTTTTAAATGAACTTTCAAGAAACAGCCCCGCTCCAGGAGGCGGGAGTGTCTCTGCCCTTGCTGGGGCATTAGGATCTTCCTTATCATCGATGGTTGCAGCTCTATCGCATGAAAAAAAAGGAATGATTGATAAAAAACCCGAAATGGACCAAATCGGAGAAGATGCACAGTTACTTTTAAAACAATTAACTTTTTTGATTGATGAAGATACAAATGCTTTTAATAATGTGATGAGTGCAAATAGGTTGATAACAGAAAGTAATGAAGATAAAATAAACAAAGATTTGAAAATTGAAAATGCCAATAAATATGCAGCTAAGGTGCCATTAGAAACTGCAAGGTTATGTTTAGATGTCGCCATTTTAGCGGGAAGGTTAATTAAAATTGGAAATCCAAACTCTGTTACTGATGCAGCAGTTGCAGTCGAGGTCTCAGTTGCAGGTTTAAGAGGTGCATGTTTGAATGTACTCATTAATATTAATGAAATTAGTGATGGCAACTTTTCTTCAAAAAAATCAAAACAGGTTAAGGATTTGATAGAAGAATCAGAAGCGTTAAAGGTAAAAAGTTTCGAGAATACATTAAAAATTATTTCTGGATCTAAATAAAATGATTAAACCTTTATCCGAAGATTTAAGAAATAAAATTTCAGCAGGAGAAGTAGTAGAAGGACCATCTTCAATAGTAAAAGAATTAATCGAAAATAGCTTAGATGCGGGATCTAATGATATTTTGGTTGTTGTTGAGAAAGGTGGCCAAGCTTTAATACAAATAAGAGATAATGGTTCTGGTATACCACCAGATCAATTAAAGTTTTCAATTCTAAGATATCATACAAGCAAAATCTCTACATTAGAGAATCTATTTGCCATTAAAACACTTGGTTTTAGAGGAGAGGCTCTCTCCAGTATTTCATCTGTTTCTGAAATGAATATTATTTCTAGTTGTGGAAATGATATAGGCGCTGAGTTAAAAATAGTCAATGGAAAGGTAAAAGATGTTATACCAGCTGCCAGTATAAATGGTACTGAAATAACAATTAAAAATTTATTTTATAATACTCCAGCTAGGAGAAAGTTTCTAAAAACACCTAGAACAGAATTGAGAAAAGTTGTTGATGTTGTGAGACGCTACGGATTGTCATTCCCAGAGGCTACTTTTAAGTTGATTGCTGATAATAGAACTATCTTTCATTTAAATTCAGAAACTTTAGAAGAACGAATTGATAATTTACTAGATCCAACTTACTCTAGAAATTTACTTCCAATCAATGTTGTAAAAGGAGATTATTCTTTTTCTGGATTTGCTGGAAATTTAAACCTCGTGCGCACGCGTCCAGGAGAACAATACTTATTTCTTAATCGGCGTTTTATAAAAGACAGACTTCTTAATAGAGCTGTCTATAATGCTTATGAATCCTTAGTTAAGCGGGGTGAATATCCTTTTTTTATAATAAATTTAGAGATACCACTTGATCAAGTTGATGTAAATGTTCATCCAATGAAGACAGAAGTCCGATTTAAAGATGAATGGAGATTGTTTAATATTTTGAAATCTGGTGTAACGGATGCATTAAATAATATATTAAATACTACTCCTGAGTTTGATACTAGTTTTTATAGAAGTGATAATACCAAATTTAATTTTAAAGATACCTCTAATAATTGGTTTGCAAATAGAAATGAATCAGTTCAGGTAAACCCAGATCAAGAGAACTTTTCTCTCAAAGTATCTGATTCCGTTTATCCAGTATATACAAATTTAGAAAGAGCAAAAAACTATGCAACTAAGTTAGCTGAAACCCCAATAAATAAAACCGAAGAAATTGCAACTGAAAATATATGGCAAATTCATAAAAAATATATTCTTTCTGAAATTAATAGTGGTTTAGTTATAATTGATCAACATGTAGCACATGAACGCATTTTATACGAAGAAGCAATAAAAGCTTTTGAATCTACTTCAATGGCTTCTCAGACAATGCTTTTTCCTGAAATATTAGGTTTCTCGCCCGATGATTTTGATGCACTATTAGATGTCTTACCATATCTTGAAAAAATTGGTTTTAAAATTAAAAAAGAAGGAGATTCTTCAATAAAAATTGAAGCTATTCCATCAGAAATGGCATTAGGGAATGAGAAAGATGTAATACGCGAGATCTTAGATAATTTTTTAAAAGAACGAAAACAATATAGCTCATTTCAAGAAGGTTTAGCGGCTATGTTTGCTTGTAAAGCTGCAATCAAAGCTGGCGATTCTCTAATGAAAGAAGAAATGCAAGAACTAGTAAATAGGTTATTTGCAACAAAGCATCCTTATTATTGCCCTCATGGACGTCCAATTATTGTTCAAATGTCTTTAGATGAATTAGATGGGCGTTTTGAACGTCATTAAAACTGAAAATAGTAATCTCTTAATCGTACTTGATATCTTTAGATAATATTTATTCAGCTCATAAAAGGATAAAACCTTTTATACATAATACGGCTGTTTTAACAAGTGCTAGAATTAATGTTTTATCTGGTGCTTCACTTTTTTTTAAATGTGAAAATTTTCAAAAATCAGGTTCATTTAAAATTAGAGGCGCAGCGAATACCATTCTTCAGCTTAAAAAACCAGAATTAAAGGAAGGCATTGTTACTGCCTCATCAGGGAATCATGGTGCTGCTGTTTCTTCTATAGCAACTAAATTAGGTTACTCTTCAACTATAGTTATGCCAAGAAACACTGCTAAAGTAAAAGTTGAAAATGTTTTAAGGAATGGTGGAAATATAATTTGGTGTGAACCCGATCAAGCTTCACGAGATGAAACCTTAAAAGATATATTGTCAAATACAAATAAAGCACTTGTGCACCCTTACGATGATGATCGGATTATTGCAGGACAAGCAACAGTAGTATTGGAGTTACTAGAACAGGAAACTGACTTAGATATTATCATAGTGCCAGTAAGTGGAGGAGGGCTTTTAAGTGGATCTTTATCAACTTCTAAACAAATTAAAAAAAAAATTAAAGTTTATGGAGCTGAGCCTTATGGTGCTGATGATGCTTATAGATCTCTTATTAGTGGAAAAATTGAAGATAATGTAATCACTGATACTATTTGTGATGGCTTGAGAGCTAAACTAGGATTGAAAACTTTTCCAATAATTAAAGAAAATATAGACTCTATCATTAGGGTTAGAGATAAAGATATAATTAATGCAATGCGCCTTTCTTGGGAATGTTTAAAAATTATAATGGAGCCCTCATGTGCAATAACACTTGCAGTTATTTTTAAAAATAAAAGTCTTTTTAAAAATAAAAAAGTTGGACTAGTGATCTCAGGTGGGAATGTTGATCTAGGTGATCTTCCATGGAAAAGTGAGAATGTTACTCAATAATAATTATTTTACAATAGTTGGTCCCACCGCAAGTGGTAAAACTAGCTTAGCAATTGAAGTTGCAAAAAAAATTAATGGAGAAATAATAGGTCTAGATTCAAGGCAGATATACAAGGGAATGAAAATTGGGACTGCTCAACCAAGTACACAAGAAAGAGGTGGCGTTATTCATCACCTCATTGGATGCTTGGATCCTTGGGTTAGAATTTCAGCTGGCCAGTACGCAAAAAAAATTCATGAAAAAATTCATGAAATAGAAAATAAAGGTAAAGTTCCACTAATTTGTGGCGGTGCGGGACTATATTACAGAGCTATAACTATGGGCTTATTTGAAGAGAGTAGCACTAATATCGAAATTAGAAAAAGCCTTGAAAATAACTATGAAAAAAGTCCAGAAACTTTAATGGAAAAATTACAGATTATCGATCCACAGTACTCAGAGATAGTTCATATTAATAATAAGCAGAGATTGATTAGGGCGTTAGAGATTTATCAAATAACTGGAAAACCCCCAACAGAACATTATAAAAATCAAAAGAAAAATAATCAATTAAAGCTTTTCACAATATACCTAGACTGGACAAGAAGCACTTTGAATGGAAGGATAGTTGCTAGAGCAAAATATATGATTTCAAATGGATGGCTTGATGAAGCAAAGATGTTATTTAAAAATCAAAAGGATCTAAAAATAGAATTTCCAGCATTAAATTCTATTGGTTATAATCAGATAATAAAATTTTTCAAAGATGAAATTAATAAAAGTGAATTAGAAGAATCTATTATAATTGAGACAAGACAATTTGCAAAAAAACAGGCACAATGGTTTGCTAAAGAAAAAATTGATTTGATTGTAAAAATGGATGATTTGAAAACTAAAGATTTACCAGAAATATTGTATTGTATTCTTATGCCAAACTGATAATTTCGGTTGTTAATATTACCTTTAATTCTGTCCAGTGAGGCATAAAAGGCAAATTTAGACCTCCTGAAGAGTTCAATACTTTGCCGGAGGTTTTTTTATGGGAGATGAATATTGAAAGAAAAAATAATAATAGACTCAGTTTCTGTTGAAAAAACATTGAACCGATTAAGTCATGAAATATTAGAAAATACTAAAAATAGTGAAGAAATTGTTCTAATTGGAATTCATAAAAGAGGTGTTCCTATAGCAAAAAGATTGAAAAATAAAATTAAAAGCATAAATGGAATTGAATTGAAAACAGGTGCTATTGATATCACTTTTCACCGAGATGATTATAGAGAAAGACTAAGTGTTCCTGAAGTAAAAGGTTCAGATATACCTTTTAACCTTGATGGTAAAATAGTGATTCTTATTGATGATGTACTTTATACAGGACGTACCATTAGAGCAGCTTTAGAGGAACTAAATAGTTTTGGAAGAGCTTTAAAGGTTCAGGTCGCTGTCTTAGTAGACCGAGGGCACAGAGAATTACCAATTAAAGCAGATTTTATTGGAAAAAATATACCAACTCATGAAGGAGAGCATGTTAATGTGTTTCTTCATGAGATTGATGATAAAGAATGCGTAACCTTAATAAAAAGTTAAATATGTTAAAAAATAAACATTTGCTAGGTTTAAAAGAATATCCAGCCAAAGATTTAAAAACTATTATAGATACCGCTTATAATTTTAAAACCGTCCTGGATAGACCAATTAAAAAAGTACCTTCCCTTCAAGGAGTAACAATTGTAAACCTATTTTTTGAAAATTCCACAAGGACAAAGATAAGTTTTGAATTAGCTCAGAAAAGATTAAGTGCTGACACTGTTAATTTCTCTGCGTCATCTAGTAGCCTTAAAAAAGGTGAAAGCTTTAAAGATACTGCACAGAATATAGAGTCAATGAAAATTGATGCGGTTGTAATGAGGCACCCTACACCGGGAGCAGCTAATCACTTAACTAATTTTATAGATTCTGTAGTAATAAATGCAGGTGATGGAACACATGAGCATCCAACGCAAGCTATTTTAGATATGATGAGCTTACATGAAAAGTTTGGTAAGCTTAAAGGACTTAAGGTAGCAATAGTTGGTGATATTCTGCACAGTCGGGTTGCCTTGAGCAATATTTATGGTCTTACAACAATGGGTGCTGAAGTTATGCTATGTGGTCCTTCAAACCTTATCCCTGTCCATTTAAAAGAATTAGGTGTGAAAGTAAGCTATAAAATTAATGAGGCTCTAGATTGGGCTGATGCAGTCAATGTACTTAGAATTCAAAGAGAGAGAATGGGAAAAAGTCTTGTTCCTTCTATAAGAGAATATCGTGAAATGTTTGGAATTACTTCCAAAAAGTTGAGCCTACACAAGAAAGAAATTGTGGTTATGCACCCTGGTCCGATGAACCGAGGTGTTGAGATTGATGGCGATGTAGCGGATGGTGACCAAGCAATAATTTTAGATCAAGTTCTAAATGGAGTTGCATCGAGAATGTCTATTCTGTTTTTGTTATGCGGTGGTAAAAACTCAGATGGAGAAAGATAATGTCAGTACAAAAATTAAATTCACGGGTTGTTCTTCAAAATGGAACCTTGCTAGATCCCTTAAGTGGAGAAACCTTTTCTGGAGATATTTTAATAGAAAATGGTAAAATAGCTCAAATTGGAAAAATTCTTTTTGATGGAGAAATTGAAAAAATAGATTGTTCGGGGAAAGTCATTACTCATGGTTTTTGTGATCTTCATGTACATTTTAGAGAGCCCGGAAGAGAAGATAAAGAAACGTTGGAAACTGGAACGTTAGCAGCTTTAGCTGGTGGGTTTACGAGAGTTTGTGTTATGCCAAATACGAACCCACCACTAGATTCTCCAGAAGCGATTAATTTTATAACTAAAAAATCAGAAAATTTAGCTGTCTATATTCACCCTATAGGAGCTATCACCAAGAATCAAGGAGGAGATGATATTACAGAGATGGGATTGATGAAGAAAGAAGGTGCCGTTGCATTTAGTGATGACGGACTACCTGTCCAGGATGGTTCCATGATGAGGATTGCTCTTGAATATTCCAATCTAGTTGAATTACCTATTATTAACCATGCAGAAGATGAATGTCTTAGATCTAATGGTTTAATGAATGATGGAGTTGTCTCTTCTCAATTAGGTTTAGATGGAAATCTTGATTTAGCAGAATCTGTTATGATTCATAGAGATTTAGAGTTAGCATCTTATACCAATGCTAGATTACACATTCCGCATGTTAGCTCATCAAAGTCTTTAGATCATATTAGAAAAGTAAAGTTAGTAAATCATAAAGTAACAGCTGAAGTTACACCTCACCATTTATATTTTAATGAAGAGGCATTACGTGATTTCAACACAAATTTAAAAGTTGCTCCTCCAATAAGAACTGAATCAGATAGACTAAATCTAATTAAGGCTGTGAAAGATGGAACAATTGATTGTATCGCAACAGATCATGCTCCACATACGATAGAAGATAAAGAAACAACTTTTGATCTAGCTTCTTTTGGAATGATTGGTCTAGAGTCTTGTTTTGGAGCTGTAAGTAAAGTGCTTATTAGAGATAATGGAATGAGTTTATTAGATGTTGTACGATTACTAACGGTTAGGCCAAGAGCTATTATGGGCTTTGAGAAAGATCTCTTTAAAATAGGTGCTGAAGTGGAATTGGCAGTTATTGACCCTAACTTTGAATATGTTTTTAAAAAGGAGAATATTAAATCACGTTCAGTTAATTCTCCGTACATAGGAGAAAAAATGATTGGGAAAATCAATTATACAATATCAAAAAATAAGATCTATAAAGAAGTTGGTGTTATTAACAAGTAATATCAGTTGACATGGTGTAACTCTATAGACTAATTTTCGTGGCTTTATTTTAACCGAAAAAAAATATATGAAAACAATATCATTAAAAAAATCTGAAATACAAAAAAATTGGTGGATAGCAGATGCACAAGGACAAATCCTTGGTAGATTAGCATCTGAAATTGCTCAACTTCTTAGAGGAAAGCACAAAGTCGATTTTACCCCACACTTAGATATGGGTGACTGTGTTATCGTTATAAACGCAGAGAAGATAGAAGTAACAGGTAAAAAAGAGAAAGATAAGACATACTTTACACATACTGGTTATCCTGGCGGTGGAAAAGAAACTTCCTTAGCGGATATGCGTCGTTCAAAACCTGAAAAAATAATTGAAAATGCTGTAAAAGGAATGTTGCCTCATAACAAACTTGGTAGAGCAATATTATCACATTTAAAAGTATATACTGGAGCGGAGCATCCCCATGAAGCTCAAAATCCACAAAAACTAAGAGTATAAATATATGTCTGAAAATAAATTTTATGGTACAGGTAGAAGAAAGAGATCTATAGCACGAGTTTTTTTAACACCGGGTAAAGGATTCATTCTAATAAATGGTCAACCGTTTAAGGATTACTTGTGCAGAGACACACTTGCTACAATTGTTATGCAACCATTAGTTGCTGTGGAAAATGAAAAATCTTATAATATTAATGTTAATGTTAATGGTGGAGGTCTAACTGGTCAAGCTGGAGCAATCAGACTAGGAATATCCAGAGCCTTATTAGAAGTTAATGGAGATTATAGATCTATTTTAAAAACTCGTGGGTTTTTAACACGTGATGCTCGTAAAGTAGAGCGTAAAAAGCCAGGACAGCCTGGAGCACGTAAAAACTTTCAATTCTCAAAAAGATAAATATATTATGGCTGAAGTAAAATTTGAAGATTTATTAGGAACTGGAGCTCATTTCGGGCACGTAACTCGAAAATGGAATCCAAATTTTAAACCATATATCCTAGTAGAAAAAAATGGTGTTCACATCATTAACCTAGAAGAAACAATTATTGCAATTGAAAAGGCTAAAAAATATATTGACAGTATAGTCAAAAAAAATGGTGAGATACTATTTGTAGGAACAAAAAAACAAGCACAAGATATTGTTCAGCAAGAAGCTGACCGTTGCTCCATGTTTTACATCGTCGAAAGATGGTTAGGTGGGACACTAACGAATTTCTCAACAATCAAAAAGAGTATCAAGCGATTGAAGCAACTTGAAAAAGAAGGGTCTAATCTTTATGAAAATATGACTAAAAAAGAAACCCAAATGCTTAATCGTGAAAAAGTAAAGCTTGCAGATCAGCATCGTGGTATTAAGGATATGAAGCGTTTACCTGATGCTTTAGTAATAGTTGATGCTCAGTATGAGGACACTGCTATCAAAGAAGCTAAGAGACTTGATATCCCGGTTATTGCAATAGTAGATAGTAATACTGACCCTAATAAAGTCGATCATGCTATACCTGCAAATGATGATTCAATGAGAACTATCCAACTTATTATATCTTCTATAGCTGATTCAATAATTGAAACAAAAGAAGCTAGTGCGAAGGTACCTGATAAAAAAGATGAAACTCAAAATAGCTCCCCCGATAAAAATATAACTAAAATTAAAAATTCAGTTTCATAATGAGTATAGATGCAAAACTTGTAAAATCACTTCGAGACCGCACAGGTGCAGGTATGATGGATTGTAAAAAAGCATTAGTCAGCTCTAATGGTGATTTAGATAATGCTATTGATTTTCTAAGAAAATCGGGTGTTGCTAAAGCTGAAAAAAAAGGTTTAAGAGAAACAAAAGAAGGTTTAGTGTATTCCTATATTCATTCTGGTGGTAGGCTGGGTGTCCTAGTTGAGTTAAATTGTGAAACTGATTTCGTAGCCAACACCGATGGATTTAAAGAGTTAGCTCACAATTTATCTATGCAAGTTGCAGCTACAAATCCAGTCTCTTTGGATAGAAAATCTATTGATGAAAGAATAATTTTACGCGAAAAGGATATTTTTCTTGAGCAGGCAAAAAAACAAGGCAAGCCAGAAAATATTATTAAAAAATGGTAGAAGGTAGAATTAATAAATTTTACCAAGAATCTTGCCTAATGGAACAAACCTATATTAAAGATCCTGATAAAAAAGTTTCTGATCTACTAACTGAAACTGTCTCAATGCTTGGAGAAAATATAACTGTTAAAAGATTTATCCGTTTTTCTATCGGTGAAAGTAATAATTAATATATAATGCCTGATCTGCGTTATAAGCGGATTTTACTCAAATTATCTGGCGAAATTCTAGCTGGAAAAAGTGGCTTTGGAATTGATCCTGAAAAAGCATCTTATTTAGCTAATGAAATTAAATCTATCCATGAATTAGGTCTCGATTTAGGTTTAATTATAGGAGCTGGTAACATTTTCAGAGGTATTGAAGCGGCTAGCCGTGGTATGGATAGAGTTACGGGTGATTATTTGGGAATGTTAGCTACTATAATGAATGCAATTTCAATGCAGGATGCACTCGAAAAAGTTAACTGCCAGACCAGAACACTTTCAGCTATTGATGTAAAACAAATTTCAGAACCTTATATTAGACGTCGTGCGATTCGACATATTGAAAAAGGAAGAATTGTGATCGTTGCTGGAGGTACTGGGAACCCTTTTTTCACTACTGATTCTGCAGCGGCATTACGAGCTACAGAACTGGGAGCTGATATTGTTATTAAAGGAACAAAAGTTGATGGTATCTATGATAGGGATCCTTTTGTTCATGAAAATGCAATCAAATATAATAATATCTCATTTGATCAGGTATTGAAAGAGAATCTTAGAGTTATGGATCTAACTGCCATAACATTGTGTAAGGAAAATAATTTACCAATTCAGGTATTTGATATTAAAATCCCTGGAGCTTTAAAAAAAATAGTTTTAGGTGAACCCATAGGAACTATAGTTTCGGAGAGAAATTATGATTAAAGATATTTTGCATAACATTGAATCAAGAATGGTCAGTTCAATTCATCACTCAAATGAAGAATTAAATAAAGTAAGATCGGGAAGAGCAAACCCAGATATGTTTAATTCTCTTATAATTGATTACTATGGCTCTAAAACTCCACTTAACCAAGTATGTACTGTCTCAGTGCCTGAAAGTCGACTTATCACCTTATCACCCTTTGAAAAATCGTTACTTCCCATAATTGAAAAAGCTATATCCGACGCAAATATGGGCTTTACACCTGGTAACAACGGTACGTCTGTTTTAGTTCCAATCCCTCCACTAAGTGAAGAAAGAAGAAAAGAATTGATTAAAATTGTCCATAATTTAATTGAGGAAGGTAAGATAGCGATTAGGAATATCAGAAGAGATGGCATTCAGCAATTAAACAACTTTGGTAAAGACGATAGTATATCTGAAGATGTAATAAAAGATAATGAGGGCGAAATTCAAAAAATAACTGACAATTCTATTGATAAATTAAATAATTTACTAGAAGACAAGGAAAAAGAACTGTTAGTAGTATAACCTCTAATAAATAATAAGTAAAAAAAAAGCCCAATACTGGGCTTTTTTTTTACTTATTATTTATATTAATCACACTTAGACCATCCGCAATCATGACATGTAAGGCAACCACCTTCATTTATTACACTATGATTATGGCATTCAGTACAGATCATCATTCCATTGTCTATTTGATCTTCCTGTGCTAGTGTAATCTTGGGTTGATTATCATTTTTTATAGTTGTTTGTTGTTCTTCATCAGATCTTCTTTCAACTAAATAATCGTCTAGGGCTTTTCCTATTGCATCCGGCGTTGATAAGATTAGACGACCATCTTCCCAAGTGGGGTTTGGTCCTGAAATTCCTTTTAATTGTCTTACAATTGATTGTGGATCCAAGCCTGATCTAAGTGAGAGAGATATGAGCCTACTTATTGCTTCAGATTGAGCTGCGGCATTACCTCCTGCTTTCCCTATTGTAGTAAATACCTCACAGAGTCCATTCTCATCCTCATTAATAGTGATGTAGAGTGTACCTTCACCTGTGCGAATTCTTCTTGTTACACCTGCAGTCTGATTAGGTCTTAATCTGGGCTTCTTGTCTGTAGAAGCTATATTGTTTTGATTATCTATATTATTATTTTGATTCTCATTCTTATTCAGTTCTTTTTTTGTGTTTTTTTCATCTGAAACTAGTATACCTTCACGGCTACCTTCTCTATAAACTGTGATACCCTTTAATCCTGTTTCATATGCTTTCATATATATATCAGCTACTGTTTCTTCAGTTGTCTCCTCTGAAAGATTTACAGTAGATGAAATTGATGAATCAATATATTTCTGGACTTCACCCTGCATTTTTACTCTGAAGTACGGATCAATTGAATGGGCAGTGGTCACATAATCTGGAAGATTATCATCTGTCTTAAATAATTTTTCAATAATAGGATGGTATACCTTATACTCATTGAAAGTTTTTCCATAACCATCATTTTTCTTTACTCTTCTTTTGTAAGATGTAGCAAAAATTGGCTCTAATCCAGATGTTACTCTAGCAACAATGGCTCCACTTCCTGTAGGTGCAACTGTTGTTAGAGTGCAATTACGAACTCCTGTATCTTTAATTTTGTTTTGGATACTCTTTGGGAGATTTTTCACGAATTTACTTTTTGAATATCCAGACCAGTCAAAATTTGGAAACTCTCCTTTTTCGACAGAAAGATCTGCACTAGTCTCATAAGCGGTATCTCTAAAAATTTGCATAACTTGGCTTATTGTTTGCAGTGCATCTTCACTATCATATTTCAGGCCCATTCTTACGAGCATATCACCGAGACCTAAAATTCCTAAGCCCACTCTTCGATCATTTTTAGCATTATTTTTTTGATCTTCTAGGGCATGTCTTTCCATATTGTAATCAACTACATTATCGAGAAAACGTGCACCTATAGCGACTGTTTCCTTGAATTCTTCTATCATAAAATTTCCTTTATCATCAACAAACCTTTCAAGATTTACTGCTCCAAGATTACAGCAACCACCATCTGGAAGTGGCTGTTCTGCGCATGGATTTGTTGAAACGAGTGGGGAACAATATTCGGCGTTATGATAGTCTGTCATTGTATCCCAGAATAATAGTCCTGGTTCTGCACTGGAATGTGCATGCGTGATAATTTTATTCCAGAGATCAGTCGCTTTGATTGTCTCATAAACTTCTCCATCATACTTTAAATCAAAATCAGTATCATTTTTTACTGCATCCATAAAATCATGAGTTAATAGAACAGAAATATTTGAATATTTAACCATATCTATATCGCCAGTTTTGATACTTATAAATTTTTCAATATCAGGATGGTCTATTCTCAGTGTTTGCATGTTTGCACCTCTTCTGCCGTGTTGTGCAATTGTGTTGGTATTTTCGCTAAACAAGTTCATAAATCCTGTTGGACCACACGATTCTCCTCCAGTTCCATTTATTTCTTTCCCAGCTGGTCTTAAAATAGATAAATCATGTCCACAACCGCCACCATATTTGTAGGTAAGTGCTTCATTAATTATTGTATCATAAATTGATTTGATAGAATCATTCCGGACCGCGACAACATAACAATTATTGAGGGTAGTCGTGATATCTTCTCTGCCAGCACCATGCATAATTCTTCCGCCGGGAACAAACTTAAAATCTTCTAGGATGTTATAGAATTTTGTTTCCCACTCCTTACGCAACTTTTTATTTTTTTTCTACAGAAGCTAACGCAGTTGCCTGTCTTTTCCACATTTGATATGGATGCTCTTCCCACGGAGCTAAATATTTTTGCTTGAGTACATCAGAACCAAGTTTATCATTTTCATAATAGGCTTCAGTTTTATAATTATCTGGAACTGTGGTATCCTTTTTTAGCACATCTTTGATTGATAAGATAGGATTATTTTTTTGTTGACCATTGTTTTCGTTTAGCGTGAGGTCAAGTTCCATTGCTTCTGCCATACTACATTCCTTAGATTTTAGTCTCTAATTTTGCGAGACTTTATGTTTATAAGTATTTAAAAAAAGGATGACAAATGAAACAATTGGCTATCCCTAGGTTGGCGATAACAAAATATAGAAAATAGACAGTAAATAATACAAGTATTAAAGAACAAGATAATTGGTTTCTCGACGAGAAAAAAGTTTATTTTACTAAAAAACTCTAGTTTTTTTTTTTTTTTTTAATTTCCATTAAACCACTAAAAAATACTTCTAAACATCGTAATATCATTAATTAAATAAATCTGTTAATTTTATTAATTAAAAGAAAAGAAGAAGCTCTAATTATCATTCAA
>JAOHKG010000014.1 GCA_028101095.1 Fidelibacterota bacterium
ATGATCCCATTCAGTCTCATATTTATGATCAATACTGACAACAATTCTATTTCTGTTTTCAATACTAAAATAGTCGGTTTCAATCTCTTGAACAAACGTTGTAGAATCTGTGTTTTGATAATAAAGATTGGATTGAGATTTTAATAAACCATTACTAAAAACCCAAGGGCCTATGGATGCATCTATAAGCCAAGGGTCGTCTGAAATTAGACTTTCAGTTTCGATAACTGGTATAGAAAAACTATAATCACCATCTAATAAAAATGATTTTTCCCATGGCATGTAACCATCAGGCATTTCGATTGTAATTTTATAATTATTTTCGGGAAGAGATATAGTATTACTCGATAAATTTAACTGAAGTGAGTCATTTTTAAATTCGCTAGTAATTACAGCGTAAGGAATAGTAAAAATATCCTCGAATCCACCAATTAAATTGAGGCTTAATTCATTATTGCGTACAGGTTCTAAATAAATGTTTTGGTTCGTTATGCTACTATTGTTTGCCACCACTGTAATTTCTTGATTCTGAAACCCATAAGCCTTCACTTTTAAAGTGTAAGTACCTACATCTAATATTCTTCTATATCTTCCAAATTCATTAGTCAGTCTTGGCGTCAAAATAGATCCAGAATGTTCAAGTATCTCAACAACTGCATTTTCTAAAGGTTGATTTGTATTGTTATCATAGACAATACCAGTGATTTGAGATGCATCAGAATAATATCCTATTGCTCTATCCATTAAATAAATCATTGCGGGCTTTGTTCGTTCAATGGTGTTTTCAATAAGAAGACTATCTGGTTGCAAGTTTGCTGTTCCACATTCTACCAAGTATTGAAAGCAACCTGTTGTTTTATAGAACCAATCATGTATCTTTCCATTTCTTGATCCACTAAAAACAGGTAGATAAGTGCTTGTACCATCTTCTGTAGGTATTAAACCTGAAAAGCTATCCGCAATTTTTTTCATTATACCTAAGTCTGGAGATTCTTTAACCTCTTCCCATTTCCATGAGGTAAAAACTTTTTCGGATAAGTTCCCAGACCTTGAACTATGCCATACAATGGAAAAAACAAAATCATTTTCTAAGGCCAAATCTCTTAGTGCAATAGATTCGGATTCAGAAAAAGGCTCCTCGCCTTTATAATAGTCATAATGAGATGCATAATCTGAATTATCAGGTTCTAGGAATGTATCACCAAAAGCCCAATTAAATCCAAAGTTTCTATTTAAATCGACTCCATCAATATCGTTCCCGATAGATGCGTCAAAATCGAATATATTGTTTGGATATGGCCCAATAGGCGAAAGGTCCCTTTTATTTTTTCTAAAACTCAAGTCACTTCCATCATGGACTACATTTAACCCTTCAGGATTTAAAGTAGGTATTATCCAAATATCTAAATATTGTTTTAAAATATTCATATGAGTAATAATATTAGGATTTGGGAATAATAGATCGTTTATAAGATCCATAACAATTTCAACACCAAGAACTTCTTCAGCATGTACTTGTCCAACAAATAGAACCCTTGGTTCATCTTCTTTAATATCTGCATTATCAGAAATTTTAATTGCAAGTATTGGCAAATTTTCTTGCGTAGAAAATCCAATTGTATCAACTTTCATTAAATTGCTTATGCTTTCAATATTATTCAAGGAATCAAGATAAGCGTTTATCTCTTGGGAAGAATGATATCGACTATCTAATTCTTGGCTAAAAAGAATTGAAGAAATCATAAGTAATAAAATTTTGTTCATGCTTTACTTTAAGTAAGAGATCTTACCTCTCTCTATATTAGTACTTGATTTAAAAACATAAAAATACATGCCACTTGAAACTGAAGAACCGTCTGATTTTCTACCATCCCAGGAAATTCGATGGTTCCCTTCTAAACCTGGAAGAATGAGTTTATTCATAATTTCCTTACCTGTTAAGTCATAAATGGTAAAATCAATTGATTCTTTACTCGGGACGTAATAATCAAAAGAGATTGATCCATTAAAAGGATTAGGATACGCACTAGAAAGAGAAAAAGAATCTGGAATATCGCAATCAGTGCAAGATATTTTATTTGATAAAAATTCAGATTTAGTAATTATTCGACCATAATAGTTCGCTAAATCTTCCTTTCCTGAACTTCTGTAGTCTATCCAGTCTAAAAAATATTCTGAGCCTTGATGCTTAGTTATATTTGCATCTTGCTGTTTATGATAGGCTATACATAGTGGCAATCCATTTATTTCGGTTGTCATACCATAGCTCATCTTATATCCACTACCATAGAGATCAACACCATTAATCAATAATGGATCTTCATTATAATAACCTCTACCATCTTCCCAAATAATAAAAAATTCATTATCTTCTATATTCTTTACTATCGGTTTAAACTGATCAGTTGTATCATTTGAAAATTGAATTTCATCTTCCATTATACTACCATTTTGAAGATTCAATACATTTGCAAAAATTTCAAAATCAGATCCATTTCTATAGTCCTCCCATGTGATTAATGAATGAGTACGAGATTCATTAATATCAAAAGAGATATTACCCTGATCATTATCCGCTTCCGAAATAGGTACCCCACCATCAGAGAATGTAGTATTTCCATTCCAATCAATTACTTGAGCATAAATATCTGAAAAATTTCCATTTTGAGTCCAAACTGCCATCATTCCACTCTCTTCGTTTATTACTCTTACTTGGAGATTCCTAGAATCATACTGAGTGCTACTCAGCTGGTTTCCATTTGGATTCCAACCAATTTCAATATTTCCATCAGCATCAATTTTTGTGAATTTCAAACTTGCCGCTGGCCAAGCATCCTCTAGCCAGAAAATAAGAAATTTATCATCCGAGGTAGGTATAATTTCTAAGATATAATCATCACCATTTGAATCGACTAGCTGTATTCCTTGCTCTGCGAGAGTAATAGAGCCATCTGAGTTAAGCCTTTGGTAGTAAATATCATAATTAAACCCACGACTCTCTGACCAAAAACAACCAACTCCGTCTCCGACTTCTTTTAATTGCACACTTCTCATATCAAAAACAGCTGATAGAGAAACACCAGTAGAATCCCACATGTTACTTAACTCTTGATCTAATTTATTAATTCTTAAAAACTTTGGCGAAGACAAACCATCAAAAGTTGCAGTATAAAAATAATTTTCTGTTTTTATGTAATATGGTGTAGAAAAATCAGTTTCAGATGATGAATTATCTCCAAAAGTGAGCTGCTTTCCATTAGCTGAGCCTATTTGACCATTAAAAATACGGGTCCCATAAATTTTCTTTGAGGCTCTGTTATCTTCCCAAATAACAGAATAATCACTATTATCAAATCTAAATGGTTTTGTATAATTTATATCGCCATCTAATCCCTGCATAACAGTTTTACCGTTGTTAGACCATTCCGGTTGAAAATTAGAATCAATTTTTTGTACTTTAAGATCTATGCTACCCTCTCCTTGATCTCCATAAATAATGAACAGACCACTTACTCTATCACCAATAATTGCAGGTGCATATTGGTAACCACTTTGCTCAGATATTCCAACTGGAAATTCATTAACTGGAATACCACTAGAAGAAATATTTTGATACATAATATCAATCTCTGGAAAAGTGCCTCTCTCCCAGACAACACTTACACCGCCATCACTATCAGGCGAAAACCTTGCACTGAAATCTGAAATATCGATTGGATCAACTCTTATACCATCCCCCCATTGTTGCTCACCATAAATATCTATTTTTTGAAAATATTGATCTCCATCTATTGGATCATCTCTTAAATCTTTCCAATTGACAAACACCTCGCCATCCTTGTTTCTTTTAACTCTTGGAGCAGTTTGGATTGCCTCATTCATTGAAACTGGTTTTGCATTTTCAAATACAAGACCTTGTGCATCTACAAACTGATAAAAAACTTTAGAATTTTCATCTCCGACTTTCCAACAAATAAAAGATTGTGAATTATTAACATAAGTAGCTCGTGGCTTTAATTCTTGCTCGTTTGATGCCGCAATTTGAATTCCATTTTCCTCAAATTCCATGACCATATCAGAGCCAAACCTTTGACCATAAATATCTGCATTTGCACCCTCTCTAAAATCAGCCCAAGCTATAAAAGCCTCATTATTACCTGCATATTCAATTGTTTTTGCGTTTTGACTTCCACCCTCCACAACTATAGGGAAACCTGACCCAGGGGAACCAATAGTGTAGTTTGAGGACACATGAGTCCCATAAATATCATCATCTATACCACTTCTTTTATCTTGCCAAGTTACAAAAACTCCTCCGAGACTATCCGTACACATATTAATAGAAATCTGTTTTCCCGCTACATTTGCTAGAGCAACGCCATTTGGATCCAAAAGTATATTACCATCAGAATCGATATGCTGAATGTAGATATCACCTTGTGCATCAAATCTATAATCCACCCATGCAACATATGCACCACCTTCTCCGTCTGTAATGGAAACTGGATCCTCCTGACGACCTGGAAGATTAGTTACTACTGCACCAAGTTCCCCCCACAGAAGATCACCACTTTGGTTTATTTTATGAGCAAATATATTCCGCATGCCATATCGGGTATCAGACCATACAAAAATGGCTTCACCTTCATAACCTGAAGCTAAAGTTCTATACCATTCTACATGAACACCTTGCCTAATTGGAGCACCATCCTCACTACTAAAATCAATTGAGAATAATAGTTGAATCGAAAAGAATAGAAAAAATATTTGTTTCATTTTATTAACCTTTTATAAAAAATTATAATTTTAAATTTAGAATTTGTAAACCTTCTCTTGTGCAGACAATAATTTTATCATTCCAAAACTTTGCATTGTAAGCATAACCAATGGGAAAAATACCTTTATCAATCGGATTCGTGGGATCTGAAATATCATAAACAGAGATACCTTTTGATCCTATTGACAAAACAGCAAAACGATCTTTCACTGTAACACTATTGACAGTAAGGTCTTGAGCAAAAGGATAAGTTTTTGAGGAAGCCGATGAAAAACTTTCATTTGGAATATAAACTGCTCCAGCATTATCGCACGCAACAAAAACGCCATCTTGAACTAATTTTACTGCAAGAGCATTTCCAGCTGTATTCACTCTTCCAATCAACTGTGGTTCTGAGCCTAAAGAATCTAATGAAAATACTTCAACTCCTATTTGATCAACGGTCATTGCAATCCTAGAAATACCATCTGAATCAATACCTGTGGGTTTACCTGGGGTATAAATTTCGCCTCCTGCTGAAGGAGTCCATTCAATGAACTCAATTCCAAATAAATTAGTTGTATCTAAACCATAAATTCCCCATTTCATACCATCATCATTATCTGCAGAGTACATTACAAACTCATCTTCTCCATTTGCAAATGAAATAAAATCTTTTGTCCTAGCGCTCATAATAGTATTTCTATATCTTAGGCTATCCTCACTGTCATAATTAAATATCATAACATCTTTATTAGACTCAGTGACAAAAAGCAAATTATTAATTTTATTGTATTCAATTAGCGCAACATCTTCAAACTCTAAAAAAGATCCACCTTCATAATAACCAAAAAAACTTTTGATCAATGACATTGAATTCAAATCCCAAACTTGAACTCCTGACTGACCTGCTGCAATAAAAACAGTATCATTATTTATAGAAATATCACGAGCAAATCCATTTGTTTCAAATGAAGAGTTAATCTCATATGACCATAAATCTTCAATATTTGGCTCCATACAGCTGTAAAACAGAAGTAAGGAACAGGTAAGCAATATTTTACTCTTAATATTTATCATAATCTATTTTCCATTCGATACTTATCCATGTTTGTAATTGATTAAAACTTTTCAGGTCTGAGACCCAATTATATGATGAGACCGTAGAGCGATCTCTCATTCTAAGCGCCAACTTAACATTCATATCTTCAAAAATTTGTTTTTTCATCCAAGCATCATACTTTGAATCTTGGTGACTTCGACCTGAATGAAGCGGGTCATTAAAATCTTCGGCATCATACTTTCGATTTTCAAGCCTATACGATATACCTAATTCATCGACTAAAATAAGGTTTTTATTTTTCACCATTGGAATATATAATTCTGAATAATTATATGACCTATCAAAGCTACTCGGTCTTAGTGGGCTTTCATTTGACTTACTTGAAGCCCTTCCTGATTCATATTGAATTGCAATTATACCAAACTTTTTCAATCTGAAGTTTTGTTTTCCCCTTAAATAAAAAATATCTAAATCAAACTCTGTAAATGGCTTATCATAATATCTCTGTATGTAACCCAAACTAACATTTGACCATGTCTGCTTTGAAAATTTCTGTGAAATTGAAAAACTCTGATTTCTATCTGTAAATAAACAAGGTTCATATGAACTGTTTCCAATATCTTTATTAATATAGTGTCTAAGGTAATAACTATTCAAATGGCGAATTGAATACCTAAGGTTTTTATAGCTGCCCCATTTATATTCAATGTCACCACCACCATTCCAATATTTTTTATTCTTATTATTCCGATAATCTGAGATACTAAAATTCCCTTTAAATATTATTTCATTGTTTTTGTTTTTATAAACTGTTTTTTTACCTCTTAATGAAAACTTTAATATATAGCTATCATAAGTAGTAGCATTTCCCAAAATATTTGGGTTAACTAATGCTTCTGAATAGTCTTTTTCTGAAAATCTCATTACATTATTATCATAACCTGTCGAGATACTTAACACATATGAAGTAGGCGTCGCCCCAAAAAGTAAAGTGACAAACAATAATAGTTTTAAAATTATATTTTGAATAATCATTAATATAGAATAAAACGAGTAAGAACAGTTTTTTCCTTATCAGCAATTTCAACAGTGTAAGAATGTATCCCTTTAGGTACAATAATTTCACAAGATCGCCACTTACCAGGAACTATATCTGGTCTTTCCAAAATTTGTGAAGCTGAAGATCTCTCCGTATTAAAAAAATACGTTCCTAAAACCTTTTTACCTTCCCGAACTCTTATTCTATAGGACTCTTCTTGCCCCATAGACTCATTAAATTCAAGTCTGCTCATTATTTTAAGGATATTCCTTCCCGTAGCTTCAATTTTCAATGGGACAACTGATGAACATTCATAATATTTGATATCTTTTTTATTACTTTTTAGAGATACAAAACTTTTATGTACAGTAGGAGAAAGTATTTTTTTTTGTTTTCCAGGATTTTCAAACTCTTTTGTTAGTACCCGAACCAAGGAAGGATATTTTTGTTTAGAGCTCTCAATTAGTTCAACTTTATGCTGTCCTTCATCAAGATTAATAAAATAATTTCCAGAATAGGTATAACTATGTTTCGGATGCTGAACAGATTTAATAGATTTTTGAACTTTATATTTATGTTTAACATTTATAGTGTCCACATCATCGAGGACGATCCTATACTGAAAGGGATAACTATTACTTTTATCACGAAGAACAGGCAGTCTGGAGATAAACTCAAGTCTCATAGGGCCTTTTATATTAAAAATTAAACCTTCTGATTTGATAGGGTAGTAAAGTCTTCTCTTAGAATTAACAACTAAGATTTCCTTTTCCTCCCCATTCTCGCTAGGTTTTATAAGCCTACCAGAAAGAGGGTTTAATAAAAAAACTACTAAAAAGAAGTATAGAAATATATTAAAGTAAGCTGTCTGGTTCATGTTGAATTAAATGCTCTTTTATTTTTTGTTTACTTTGAAAACCCACAAGGAATACACTTCCAGACACAATCAAGAAACATATTAGTGCTACTAAAAGATTATATCTTTCTATAGCATACAAACTCCCCAAGCCAATTTCAGGTAATGGGATTGGTGCAAATTTCATATTATACTGCTCAATTAGAGGTCTAATATTAAGAATATGTAATCCTAAAACATTTAAATTTATAAACTTTGAAAAGACACCTTCTATACCACCTTCAGTTCCAATGGTATTCATATCAGCACGTGATACAACACCAGGTGATAAAAGTTTCAAATTAAATGAAGTTCCTAAACTGGCAACACCTCCTCCAACATTTATAATCGCATCATATGAATCAATTGAAGAATATTTATTTAAATAGTTCATTCTCTCTTCAATATTATCACTTAGTCTATCTTTCTTGATTAGAGGTATATTATGTTTTTTAATATTATCTAAAATAATATTTCGACCTTTAACAGAAAGAAGTCTCCCCATATCATTTCTTCCTCCAATAGAAGCAGCTATACTGGTAGAAAGTATTAATTCTTTTTCAAATAAAATTTTCTCCATGTCTAACCATGTAAAGTCAATTTGATTCGCACCCCATTGAGACGCACCAATACTTGAAATAGTTACAGGATTTAAGCCCAGTGCTTTACACGCAGTTAAGACAGCAATATTAGCACCCGGCATGGAACCAGTCATCAAAACAGCAACCGTATCATTTTTTTTTAGACCCAATTGATACATAAGGTCTATTACAACAGCTGCAAAATTTGGATCTAACGTTGTCAACTTAGCATCAAGGTCACCTTCGTCTGTGGTGATCAAACTATAGGGCCCACCAACAAGTCCAGTTTCATTAGGATCATTTTCAATATCAATGAAAACACTCTGCTCCATCCTATGATTTTTTAATTCATCCATCGCAGTTTTCATTAATGTTGCAGCTTTTACTTTTGAATCATATGAAGGAGAGACATCAATAGTTTTATTTTTTATTGAAATTAAAAAGCATAGGATGCTTAAAAGAGATAACGATACCAAAGTAGAAGTTCTTTGAATTGCAGGAATAAATGGTTTTTTTTTATAATTGTTCAAATAATGCACCACCAAAGATTAGAATTACAGCTAGTTTTACAATTACTGCAGTAAGTAAAACGACTGAAACCGTTCTTACTACACCCTGTCTATCCATCCAATTTGCAATTAAACCAGGAATTATATTACCAATTACTGCTACAGACCCAAGGTCTGCTTGTATAAATATTAAATTCCGTGAAATATACCCAAAGAAAAATCCAAGAATAAGAGCTAATACTATGCGACGTTTTCCGTATAAGAAAATAAATTTCCCAAGGACTTGGATGATAAACCAAACTAAGATCGCAACTAAGAATGTTGCAAGTACTTGCGATGGTTGATGAAGAAATAGAGATACATAACCTGGCACAATAATCCCACCTGCTGTGACACCTAAAGTCTCAGATAAGACAAGGCTAAGAACAATGCCTAAACCTATGCTTACTTCAGCCATTTATCTTCAATCTAGATATTTTTTCAAGTATTTCTTGACCAGCACCTACTTGATTACCAATAGCATATATCAATGTTTCATTTGGTAAAGATTCTAATAGTTCTGTGGCTTTAGTTAATTTTTTGTTTAAATCAAATGTCTTTATAATTGTTAATGGAGATAAATAGACAAGGTCATTTATAATTTTTAAAACTTTATCTCCTCTTATAATAAAAAAATCTGGTTTTATTTTACTAAGCGTAAGCTCTATCATTTGAGCTGTTCTTCCAGGCCTATCTTCTCTTGAATTAAAGAAGATACATGTTTTTTTTCCTAGACCATACCGATCATTAATAGAATTCCAAATTCCTAAAGTTGATACGGGATCATTTGCAGCCATCCCATTAACAAATTTATACGTGCTTTCTTTTATCATTAGATCCCAAACTACTAATGCACCTACATCGGGTTTAACCTTATGCATTCCATTTAAGGCAGTCTGTCTATCAATGCCAGCTTTTTCACATACATCTATCGCAATTGCCACATTAGAACGATGCTCAATATATGTAAACAAATCAATCTCTTTTTGAGATACCGAAGTTGGATCCGAACAAACGACCTGAGAATTATTTTGCTTTGCAACAGCTTTAAGTATATCCGGTTTTTGATCTTCTGCAGTTATTAATAAAGCCTCATTAGGGATTGTATTACATAACGAATAAGCAACATCTTCTTCAGTTGGACCCATTTCTTCTAAGTGGTCAGGCCTGACGTTAGTTATTACGCCAATATGAGATTTGATCATTTGATGTTCTGCAATCCATTGATATTGAGGTTGCACAGCCATACACTCTATTACAACCGCATCAGGTTTCTCGGAAGCGAAGTATCGTAATAAACGAACCTGCTCACCTATAGATGGTAGCCTCAATCTATGGATAATTCTATCTTTCCCTTCTGGATCTATTACCCTAGGCGCAGTTCCAGTTGTTTTTGCGAATGTTTTAAGACCGCCTTCTCTTAATCCTGCTGCAACTAGTCTGGTAACACTAGATTTACCTCTTGTCCCATTGACGTGTATTCTTAAAGGAATAGAGCTAAGGGATCTATTATGAAGTTGAAATTCAATGAGTCCAGCAATACATAAGGACATTGCTAAAGCTCCTAGTAAATATAGGGGCATCATCAAAAAATTTCTAAAATATTATTACTACGGATTAGCCTTCATATCTCATAATAATCCTGATTATTGAGATTAAGTCCATCACGTTTACCATACCATCACCATTAGTATCAGCAAAAAATGCATTCACCTCTCCCTCGTATCCAAGGTTATAATCTACTAACAGCATTAGGTCATTGACATCGACTAAGCCATCATAGTTTAAATCACCTTGTAGCCTTACACCACTACCCCTGGTGGTTATTAAGATTGAAGTTTCATCTGATAGCGTAGAAGCAGAGTTATGATAGCCATTATTAAATGTATATTGCAAACCATTTGTCATTGTGTGGTCTTCAATTCCAATTGTACAATAATCACCATGTATTTGATCCCAACTGTAGGAACCATAAGAGGTATTATTAAATTCTTTATACTGAAGCAAGATATCGCCATCTCCAGTTGGTGTTGGATAATAACTAGGATCGAATAATACAGCCTGAAAAGTTTCACGTGAATTGTTTTGGTAAGTACGAACTTCTGACCACTCAACAATAAATTTTTTCTCTGATTGATCAAACCATGTATAGACTCTTCCACCATTAGTTGTTTTTAAATCGTCCCAAAAAACTGCTATCATAGCCCTTGGTCCACCAACGCCAGGTATTGTATAATTCCTAAAAGACTCCATGTCTGTTGAACCCATAGAAATCCAACCGTTTGAACAAATACTTATTTGATCATAATCCTGACCATAAAAAGTAAATGTGAAAGGTAAGTTAACAACCTGTACGTCATCTCCATTATCGCCAGCATCAGAAAGTGCACTCAGATGGGTACCCGGGCCTCCTTCACGATCATCTATTTCAATCCAATTATAAACTGGAGCAAGAGTATAATCAATATCTTCATTATCGTATATGTAGTAACCGTGAGAATCTGGACCAACTGGATCCGTGACTGAGGCTACCCCTATTTGCAATGGAATTAGATTATTTGAAGCATATCCATCATCCGTTTGAATATTTACAACTAGGTATGCTATTGTCCCAGGAATTGTTCCATCTAATGCATTGATCTTAAACAGATTTTCACCATTATAACTAGATTCTCCAGAAGGAATTCCTGACCATGAACCCGAATTATCTATGATTTCAATAAATGGTGAAGAAGAGGTTAATGTACCAGCAATCGGCTGTGAATTTGTTGACCCTCTATTCTCCAAATTAATTTTAATATCTGATGACATACCAGGAGTCAATATGTCTGTCGCAGTTCCAACTACATCAATATCACCTGCAATTATTTTATTTCCAGAAACATATATATTCAAGATACCCTGGAAGGCATTTTCTTCATTATCCAAAAAATCAACAATTATTTCTAAGTTAGTACCATCTTCAATCCCCTCGTCGAGAACTACGATATAGGGTAGTGAATTCGATGAAGTACCACCCGCAGACATATCACCGAATTCATTAGAATTCGAGGCTATTTCAATATTATTACTTAATGATGAGATGGTTCCAAAAACAGCTGTTGAATTTTCAGAGCCATAATTTTTTGCATTAATATAAAGCTCTAATGTTTCCCCACTATTAGCAGTTGCATTAGAGTTTCCAATCGAACTCCCCGTATTATCGTCGATAATCTGAACTGGGTTTTCGGCTATATTGACAGAAACACCAGAGTCATAAATCTGAAAAGAGCTTTGATAAGGATAGTGATTCTTTTTGGTAACAGTTAAAAGAACCTCTCCAGTTTGAGTAGTACTCACTGGCAAACGGATGAATCCTTGATCATTTGTATATCCTGATTCGACCATTACTCCATCCATTAAAATTGTTACCCATGCATTTTCAACATTACCAATATCTTTAGAAACATTTATATCAATAAAATTTGTTCCTTTTGCTATTGCATATGAATGATCAACTGTTGTCAGCTCAGGATAAGCACTCCACATTTGCAAGGAGGACTCACCCATTAGACTATTCCAATGTACAAATATATCTGAAAAGTTATTGGGATTATCAGGGTAATTTTGATACAACATCATCTTACCATACATTAATGCACCACCAGCAGAATTAATATTTTTGATGAGACTTCCATAATAAAATCCCATGTCCACTATATTATTAAACATTGTGTGTGTACCTGTTGTGGCAGTACCAATACAGACAACGGATCCTTTAGGATTGGACGATGTACCAGCTCTGATAAATGTTTCTGACAGAGCTTCTTCTTGCCCAAAAGAGCCAGTACCACAAGTTATCACTGTCGCAACAGGAAGCATAAACCCATTTGATGTACCATTTACATTACTATCACCAAATCCACTTACACCATAAAAGCCTCTATAATTAAAAAATGAGACTCCATCCGAAATTCCTGATTGCATTTGACCTGGGAACGATCCTCCATAGACAGTATTCACCTCTTCAAAACCAACCATATCAAGAATATCATGGATCGCTTCATTTGTAATAACACATGATATGCCAGAAGTGCTCTGATCACCAACTAGACATGCACGTTCGAACCAATTTTCATTCATGTAGGGATTTGACTCATAGTTAATAGTTTTACTCACAATTGTGTTCAAATGGGAGCTTGTTTCAAATGATAAACGACCTAAAAATACTTCTGGAAAATTATCCCCACCTTCTAATGTTGAATAAGGGTGATCTCCATCTCCGTTATACCCGCTCATTGATTCAACCCAAGTTGGGATATCATATGCTCCAGTTACATCACCAACAATGTTTACGTGAACAGGTGGATTATCCCATGTTTCATATGCATTTTCTATATAATCTTTTAAATTATTTCTATTATTTACAATATTAGAGCTAGAAACAAAACTTACATCATAGCCAACTCGTTCTTTCCATTTCATTAATTGTTCTATTGTTCCAAAAAGATTACCAATGTTGTTAGGTAAGACATACAATATTGCAGGGCGCTGGTATTCTACGTCCTCGCGTTCTGTAGTACTGTAATTAACGACTATAGATTCATAAAGAACTTCAAATTCTTTTGACCTTTTTCTTGGAATAAAAGGAATTTCACTTGTTTCTGTTTCAAGTAATGATATTTCTGCGTCTTTAATAATTATCAACTCTTTTGAAATTGGATTATATTGAAACGGAGTCAAGGTAATCTGAGTCATAACTAGATCTCTCATAACAATAGGGTCAGATGCTTTGGCTATTTCAGAAGGAAAAAGTTTATTCTGTTCATAAACGTTACCTTTTAGAGCATTCCCAGTCAAGTCACGTTCCCAACTTTCAAAAGGAATAATGTCTATATTTTGAAGAGTTTCTTGTTCAATAATCTCTACCTGAACTTCGATTCTTTTATTCGGGCTGATAGCATACATTGTAGAAACAGTTGGAAGATATGGTTCTCCTGGCTTTGCAACCAAACCGTCACCTTGCTGGATAGTTGGCTTTATATATTGATTGCCATTCTGTTCAACTTGTTTTAATTCATATCCATAATTCTTGAATCGTAATTTTTTCTCATTTAAGGTAGATGTAACCTCGAAACCATTGAAAGGGACAGCATCTGACTTCTCTGCAGTATATCCGAAACAAATAACAAGTAATATTGTTAATTTTTGAAAAAATCTTTTCATTTAATCCTCTATTGCATAATCAAAAAGTAAAAAAAATCTGGATAATAAAAGCTACCAATGTAAACTAGCGTTGCAGCGATGGTGAAAAATGGCGCCATCGGCATCGCTCTGTCTCTATTAAAACCCTTAAATATAGAAACGACTATCCAGCTAAGCAAACTCAACAGAGAGGCAAAAAATAAAGTTAATGCCATCCTCATCGGCCCTAGCATTGCTCCAAGAACGATACCTAATTGAATATCACCAAACCCCATACCTTGTCTTTTTGTTATGAACCACATGATGCCTAAAATGAATAAAGGAATCAAAGATCCAATAAAAATGCCCCATAGTGCAGCCGTAAGAAAAATATTTCCAAGAGCAACGTTAACAGATGCAAAAAAAATTCCTAATAAAATGAAGATTAAAGGAATTTGGTATGTTCTGTAATCAACAAATGATATTGCAAAAAGAGTAATAGAAAGCAATCCAAAAGGAATCGCTTCTATCAAATCAAGATTTAAAAAACTCCAAACTGAAATAAATATAGATAAAAGCTCTAAGGATATATTTTCATGGTTTAAAGTAAAATTGTCTATTTCAATCCAGTTAATTATTCTTTTAGCAATATGCCCAAAAAAAATACCAAAAAATATTCCAAAAATAATCATTTACTCTACAAACCAGACTGAAGAGCAGATCCTAGGTGAAAAACTGGTAGATAAGTTAGAACGACCATAAGGGCAATTACCGCTCCAACCAATAAAATTAATAATGGCTCTATAAGAGTAGTCATCCTTTCGACTAAAGCATCTACTTGCTTTTGGTAATATATAGCAGCTCTATCAAGAAGATCGTCTAGCTCACCTGTTTCTTCACCTGTGGATGCAAGCTGAAGTAATATAGAAGGAAAAACCTCTGTTCGCCTGAGCGCGGTTGAAATATTATAACCATCTCGGATATAATCAGATGCATTATCAATAGCTTTAGCATAGACTTTATTATCAACGACTTTTCTTAATAGTGCTGTTGTTTCTAAGACAGGTACTCCAGCTCCAATTAAAATCCCAAAGGTTTTACAAAATTTATTTAAAATTGATTGTTCAAGAAGTGATCCAAAAACAGGTATTTTTAATTTTACAGAATCGAGAGCATAGCCACCTCTTTGGGTTTTTGAAATTAACCAAATGATAGAAGTAATTGTGAAACCAACAAAAAATAAAAACCCTACATTGTTGGTAAACCATTCACTGAAGTCTATCATCTTTCTAGTAGCTGGAGGTAAACCAGCACCTAATTGAGCATATACTTGTGAAAATTTAGGAATAATAACAAGTAGCATCACCATCAACATACAAATCAAAAAAACTATCATAAAGATTGGATAATTCATAGCAGATTTCACCTTGCGACGAGTATCATCTAAATTTTCCAAATAGGAGGAAAGTTGCTCAAGTATTTCGTTGAGATTACCACTTACTTCTCCAGCTTTAACCATAGCTATAAAAAGATTATTAAAAACACCAGGGTGTCTTGAAAGAGACTCTGACATATTTAAACCTTTTCTGATGTTATCGCTCACCGATGATAAGACTTTTTGAAACTTCCTATGCTTCTCTTCAGCTCCCAAGCTCTGTATTGCTCTTTCTAAGGTTAAACCTGCGGAAAACATTGTGGCTAATTGTCGTGTAAAAAAAACAATATTTGCCAATGGTATTCTATTTTTAGCTTTCTCTATTGATAGTTGAATTTCATCTAAAAAAGGGCCTAAGAAATCAAACGTATCATCCACTTCTTTTAAAGTTATAACCATCTGTCCATTTGTAGTAAGCTTTTGAATGGCATTGTCAAGAGAATCTGCTCGTATTTCGCCCTCTTTCCTATTTCCCTCAGAGTTTTTAGTTAGGTAGTTATAGACAGCCATTATAACTCTTCTACTGTAGACCTCAGTATTTCTTCTACAGATGTTGTACCATCAAGTACTCTCTCAAGTCCAGCATCTCTTAGTGTGATCATCCCATTATTCAGGGCTGATTGTCTGATTTCATCTTCGTTAGCATTATCAAAAACTAATTTCCTAAGATCTCTAGCCATTGGAATCATTTCAAAAATTGCCAGTCTACCTCTATATCCTGTATTTCTACAATCAGCGCAACCTTTTCCGTGGTATAAAGGACCATTGATCTTTGAACTATCTAAACCTACTAAGGCTAATTCTTCATTCGTTGGGGTGTATTCTTCCTTGCACTTATCACAAATTTTACGGACTAACCTTTGTGCCATAACAAGGTTTAGACATGAACCAACTAAAAAAGGAGCAATCCCAATATCCAGTAAACGAGTAATGGTTCCAGGAGCATCATTTGCGTGAACTGTTGAAAAAACTAGATGACCCGTTAGTGCAAATTTCACTGCAATATCCGCAGTCTCTTCATCTCTAATTTCACCAATTAATAGAACATCAGGGTCTTGCCTTAGTATAGACCTCAGTGTGGCGCCAAAAGTTAAACCTATATCCTCAAAAACCTGAACTTGATTAACCCCATCAAGCTGATATTCAACAGGATCTTCAACTGTTGTAATATTTGTTCTATCACTTTTTATTTCTTTTAATGCAGCATAAAGTGAAGTTGACTTACCTGATCCCGTCGGACCGGACACCACTACTAGACCATAAGGTTGATTAATAACTTTTTTAAAAGTACCTAAATTTCGCTGGGGGAATCCAAGTGATTTAAGATTAAAATCAAATCCAGTTTTGTCTAATAATCGCATTACTACTTTTTCGCCATAAACAGTAGGTAATATTGAAACACGAATATCTATATCTTTCCCAGGAGATTTTATAGAAAACCTTCCATCTTGAGGTAGCCGTTTTTCAGCAATATTTAAATTAGAAAGTATTTTTATCCTTGTGACTAAACCACTCAAAGATGATACAGGAGGCGTCATAATTGTTTGCAGTACACCGTCAACCCTGATTCTTACGTAGACTTGCTTCTCCATGGGTTCAATGTGGATATCGGTAGCTCTTTCTTTGATTGACTCAATAAAAATAAGATTGACTAGTTTTACAATGGGCGCGTCTTCGTCAGAAGCCTTATCTGGAGAAAGATCTACGATCTCTTGCGATCCTTCTTCTCCAGAAACTACAGTAATACTGTCTATAGTTTCAGCAACCTCAGCAGTTTTTTGAATATCACCATAAACCTTATCTAATGACTTCTCTAGTAAGGTTGGCCCAACAACGAGTATGTCTGGATTCAAACTGGTGAGTCTCTTAATGCTATCAATAGCTACAACATCTTCAGGGTCTTCCATTGCTACAACAATAGTTGTATCATTCTTACTAACACCTAGCACTCTATTTTCTCTTGCAAAATCTTCAGGTATAAGAGCTGCGACACTAGAATCAGCTTCCAGTAAAATAAAATTATCCGCTTTTCTGTATCCTAATTGTTGGCTATAGGCGTTTGTAAAATCATCTTCTTCAATAAATCCCATTTCAATTAAAGTTACACCTAACTTGTCATTTGTGGTTTTTTGTTGAGCCAACGCTTCGTTTATTCCACTTTCAGTAGCCTTACCATTATTAACAAGTATTTCACCAATTTTGGAAAACTGTGGATTGAAGTTAGACGTCATAATTATTTCCCATTTTTATTTTTTTAATAGCATTACTCACAAGGCGCTGGGGATCGAACAAGCAAAATATCTAAAGGATCACTACTCGTAATTTCCGGAATTAACAATGTAGCAGATAAACTAGCCGTGAAATCATCATAAGAACAGGTAGATGGATCTGTAGTATCATCTATATTTGCTAAGGTGCATACAGCTTGGTCAAATTCAACCATTATCCTTGCGTAACCATCAGAATCTGTTTTTACAACTGGTTCACAATTTATCATTGAGTAGCCATTCCACTGCCCATCGCCCTCGCCTTCATCAAATGTGTTTTCAATACCATCTAATCCATAATCATCAAAATTTTCAGAAACCTCAGAGTTTTCTAGAACACCTAGAGAATCTAAAAAAGAATCATGATCGTCATTATTCGAACCTTCATCCACGGTACTAGGATCGTCATCTTTTCCGTAGTCACGCCATGTGAAGCATAAGTCACCCTCACCAGCGTCAGCAGTTCCATCTGTGGTGTCAATACCAAAATCTTCATATGCTTCGTACCCAATTTCATAAAATGCATTAACGCCTGTTCCATTAAATGATACAGGTGCACCAACTACAGGATTACCATAAAAATCAATGACAAGCGCACTAATTTGAATCAATGCCGGATTCGGGTTTAAACTAAAGTCGTAATAAGTAGAATTTGATAATAATGAAACTTGTCCTGGTAGAAAAAATAAAGTTGCATCACCTTCACCTTCATTAACAAATGAAACAACTGAATCTCCATTTGCACCAAAAGTAAGAGCCCTCACTTGGCCAATAGCACCGATAGCATCGGTTGAGTAAACCATATTTGATCTTGCCACACCTGAGGTCGCCGTACCACTTAATATACCTGTATTATTAGTAAAGCTCACACCTTCAACAAAAGCATCAATACCAGTAGCTGGAGGTAATGGAGAAATATTCCAATAAACATAGGTCGAATCCTCAACAGGATTATACCATTTATCATAAACGATAGCAGCACATTCTGTTTGGTAGAAACCACCTCCAATTGCCTCTGTACTATTTGGATCATATTCAGCTTCAATATAGTAAGGCGCGCCAGAAGCAATGACGACAGGAACGGTAATACTCTCCAAATCATCATTAAGAGTATCACAAATAGTTGTTTCAATAGTGTTTGTTGTCGCGATTATCCTGACTGGTCCAGGCTCAGTACCACTATTCAATGAAACCGTTGCTATTCCATTTACCGATTCTACTAATACCTCAGTCAGTCCAGGTGTATTCAAATAAGACTCTGACATTGCCGGCTCCAATTTAAAACTAACCAGTATAGGAGTTGTCAGAAGGTTACCATTGTTATCGTAAATCTCAGCTTTTATATCTGTAGATTCAATTCCTCCACCATCTTTAACAACAATTGTGCTTGGATTAGAGGATGGGATCTCAATGTATGAGCAAGAACCAACTGCACTCTCTGTGCCAATTACTATTTGCTTTGGTGCCGTTACAGTGTCTCTAATTGCAGGGTGCCAGAAAGTTGTATTTACAGTGCCAGGCCCTACATTATCGCTAAAACTATAAGATTCAAACGTGGTGTTTACTCTACCAGTTGCATCAGTATAGCAAGTATCTCCACATGTAACAAATCCATTCTCTGATTCAATATCTAACAGAACTCCACTTAATTCATTTCCATATGCATTCTCAAGAAGAACAATAAAAGGAGTACTCTCGCCCAATTCTACTTGAGCATTTGCTGTAATATTCATAGTGTAAGGCCATACTTGGCTACTCTCTTTAAAAACAGAAAATTCAATATTATCGATAATTTCAGTGGTGTATTTGACTTTTATTATGGCTCCAGAATTTGAAGCAGTTTCAATTTGTTCTTCATCAGTATCTGGAGTAAATCTAGCGTAAGCAAACCCATTTCCACCTAAGTCTGGAAAACCAAATCTTTTAAAGTTAGGTTCAAACTTAGTCGATGGACTAGATGTATCCCATGACCCAGTTACTCCCGCAGTAGAAAAAGACAAAGATTTTTCATTAACACCGGCTCCATCAGCATCCAAAAGTCTTGCTATAACCACTATAGAGGTTTCCCCTCCTTGAGATATCACCTCACCTACGATCGTAGGGTTATCAGTGGCACCAGTGATACTAACAAAAGTAAGCTCAAGCGATCCTTGCTCAACTGCTTCATCCACACTTGTTGGCAGACGATCATCACATGAAAAATTCAACATTGAAAGGGAAAGCATTAGAAGAAACCAGATTAAATTATTTTTTTTCATATTACTCAACCTCACTTTGTCCAGAATCTAAATCCTGTGTTTCATTATAATCTTTTATAGATGAATTTTTTGTTACGTATTTTTCATATTTAATCATTTCTTCTGATTTTACAATCCCGGAATATTCGTCAACTATAATTCTTGGAGTAATTTGTATTATCAAATCAGTTTTCCTTTCAATAATACTACGCGAAGTAAAAAGCTTTTCGCCTAACCATGGCAACCTATGAAAAAAGGGTAATTTATATGTGGTTTGTTTTTTATCATTACTGAGGAGACCTCCTATAACGATAGACTCGCCATCTTTTACTCTAATGGTAGTCGATGAAGTCCTACTTTTAACTCTAGGAATATTTGCATCAGGACCGATAAACTCAAAAATAGTTGAAACTTCTGGTTCAACTTTAACAGTAATATACCCATCTGTATTTACTGTAGGTGCAATATTTAATTTAATACCTACTTCTTCTTTTTGCACCTGCACTTGACCTCCAACTCCTCCAGAACTCAATATATAGGGAACAATATCAACTAGTTTAATACTTGCCTCTCGACCATTGATTGTAGTTAATCTAGAATCTGCAAGAACCTCGGCTTTGTTATTCCTGAGTAGCATATCTAATGTCAAATCAAATGCTGTTAATTGCCTACTGAAATATTTTGGTACTATTCCAGTCTTATCTTTTTCAAGTAACCCACTCAACCTGTTAAATGGCATCGTCGCAGGAAGATTTCCAATAGTTTGATCATCTGGAATAACAGAACCGCCTCCAGTTGTTAGGGGAACACCATTTTCTGCTAGTACAGTGGTGTATGAAGAAATTTTAGACCAATCTAGTCCTGTTTTATCTTCGATATCAGCAGCAACTTCTATCAGGCGAGTTTCTAACATAATTTGAATTGCAGGTACATCAACTTGTTCCACTACTTGTATTATCTCAGCAATTTTTTTAGGTGAGGCGTGAACAAGAAGTTTATTACCAGGGATATCAACTTGAACTTGATCTGAAATATCCTGTAGTAAGCTTTTTACATCCTCAGCAGCAGCATATTTAAGAGTTACCACATATGTTGTGACACCCACCTCTTCTTTTAATTTTTTAGGATCAGCAACTAAAAATGAATTCCCAACAACCTCGTAACTTAGTCCAACAGCCCTAACCACTAGATTGATGGCTTGTTCTATAGGAACTTCATCAAGGTGAATAGAGACCTTGTCCTGCTTATTAACGTTAGGGTCTGTAACAATATTGTAACCGCTTTCCTTGGCAAGGATTGCAAGAATACTAGGTAAAAAAGCATCCTCAGCATGGATAGTTATTAAAGTATTATCTTCCACTTCTTTTAAATTTTGAGCGGATGAAAAGTTTATAAGCCCAAATATAATAAGAGGTGAAAAAATCTTTTTTAAATTCATATTAATTATTCCCTTGATAATTTTATTTAGTTCTTAGCTAGCTTGCCTCATAACCTGGAGCAGGATATGACTTTATACCATTACTTGTTTTAATCTTAACTTGCGTTCCATCGATTAATATAATTGTTCCAATATTAGGAATATCATCACCTGTTGCAACTGTAAAAGCTTTTCCTCTATAATCGATTTGAGCTTGAAATGAATTTTTTCTTTGGTAAACAAATGCGACTCTTAAAGCATTTCTATTTCTTTTGACTTTCCGACCAGAACCATCAGCTAAACCTAGAACATTTGTCAAGAGCATTGGAGTTTTATCAACAGAAAATTTGAATTTACTTCTATCTTCAAGGCGACTTTCAAGATATGATATAATGTTCTCAAGTTCCTTATCAGTTCCAAATTGAATATTTGCGGATCTTTTTTTCAATTTATTATATTTTTTATTCATCGGAAATATTTTAAAGCTCATCGCAAGAATAGAGAGGATCGTTATTCCAATAAGCAAATTCCAGATTGTTAAAGATCTATCGCTCATGAGCTAACCTTTGATTTTGACTTTACCAATGTTATAGTAGATAAATTGACAGAAAATTCTTGAAATATAAGCTTTTCTTCATCAGTATTTGCTTTAATCCTCTCAATCCCATTTTTTACTTCAAACTCATCAACAGTAATCAACCTAGGTGATCGTTCAACCTCAGATAAAAACTTTCCAAATTGATCAAAGGTGCATTCAAGGTTGATTATATATGGTGCTTTAAAATATGTCATTTTATCTATTCTTGGTTTTGGTTTTATACCAAGTAAACGAATATCCAAATCTTGAAGCATATCAGTAAGATTATTCAAAAACGGTAGATTCGCATCATCTGCTAGTGAATCTGCTTTTGATAAAGCTAAGTTTTCTTGAAACAGGGTAAATACTCTATCTAATTGACTAGCAAGAATCTGTGCACTAATTAAATTTTCATTTAGTTCTTCTTGTTCTTCTTCCAAAATTTGAATTCTAAGAGGTTTATCACTAATTAAAAAAGAAGAACTAACCCAGTAGCTTATTGACAAGAATATCAATGCACCAAATAAAAAAATGTTTCTTTTTTCTGCCATTTCGAGCCCTTATTAAAATAGTTTCTTATTATTTTTCTTAATACTAGCTTCAATTTCAAATCTAATGATATCTTGCCCTCTAATACTCACCTTACTATGACCGACATATTTGATACGGTTAAAATCGCCAGAGAATTCTTCATTATTTCTGAGAGTTTGTACATATTCATCAATAATTTCAAAATCTTTTCGATCTTCAAAAGTGAGTGCAATACCTTTTAAAACCAGTTTATTTCTCTTATACCTTAAACCAGTGATTGCAATATCTCCAGGAGTTAAAGATCCCATCTTTTCTAAATTTTGGGCCCATAAGAATCTGTCTTGCTCTAAATCTGCAAAGGATAGAATATCATATTTAGAAAGGTTTTTACCTTGAGACTGTAATTGATCAATTTCACCTTTCAACCTTCCGATCTCAGTTTCTTTCTGTTCAATAATTCCATTATACCCTAGACTAATCATCCAAACTCTAACGTTGGCACCCAATAGTACTGTAACGAGCAAACCGAAAAGAATCCAACGTACTCTTTCTTTACTTCTTTCGATGAGTGTCTCTGCACTTTCAGCTTTATTAAGGTTTATTATTATATATTGCTTACTCAATGCTCATTCCCCCACGAATACCTAGACCAAGAGCGGTAGTATATTGACTTTTATTTGAGACTGAAATATTTTCCACACCATTCATATTTTCAAAAGGATCTAAAATGGCGCACTCAATATTCAACTTTTCAGTAACAAACTCTGTTAAACCGACTGTTTCCGCAGCACCTCCAGTCAAAAATATTTTAAGAAAGAAGCTCTGCCCTGTCTGTTTCCCATAGAACCTTAGGGATCTTCTCAAATCTTCTACTAAATTATCATAAACTGTTCGTTCGGCAATTCCAACAGAATCTGAAGCTTTACCATCAACATTAGTTCTTGAAGAGCTTAAGCCTTCTTTAAAAAGTATATCTTGTGCCTCAACGTACGGAATATCTTTTTTATCGGAGAGCTCTTTGATAAAGTGATGTCCTCCTAATGGAAGATCTCGAGTGAAGAACTGCTGTCCTTTTCCGTATACTATCAATGAAGAGGATATTGCTCCAATATCCAGAAGCACCACCAATCCATCTTCTGGGATATCTTTTGTGAATGAGAATGCATTACTTATAGCGATTGGATTTACATCAACTACCCCGGGCTTTAGACCACAATCTTTGATAAGATCCATGTGATTATTCAAAACACCCTTTGTGCAGGCAACTAAACCTACATCTATTTTATCAACTTCTTGTTTATTAGAGCCCAAAATTTGATAATCTATAACAGCATCCGTTCCATCCATAGGAATATGCTTTCTAGCTTCAAATGTCATGGCAGACTCAAGTTCTTCTGAAGGCATTTCCATGGTTGTAATTTGCTTAACACTGGCGAACGAACCATTCACTCCAGTAATAAGACCTTTTACTTTTTTAGGGTTGAATTTTTGTTGACGAAATAATTCCTTCACTGCCATAACCCAATGTGATTTATCAATTTTTTCTGGATCATAAGTAGTATTTGGTTCGGGAACTAATCTTGAACCAGCATCTAAAATTTTATATCCATCTTTATTCTTTTCAACCGCCACCATTTTTACATATTGGCGTCCTATATCTAATCCTAAGTACATTTTATTTAAGACCTAATCTTGAGTTTGAGTTTTGGCTTCACCATATGATGCCATCTTTAAAATAACAGTATTATTTGAGTTTTGTAAATCAGGGAAATACGGCGGAGGTTTCAATTGCAAGTTCCAATCATAATTGTAATTTTTATCATAACCGACACCTGGTGAAGTATTATATGGTCCAGGATAGTTCCTCTTCATATACCCTCTTTTGAATTGAACAACTGACCCCCATAAATTTACTGTCCCTCGATCATCATCATTTCCCGTGTATACACCGCCGGTATTTTGGGGTCTGAAAAAATTGCGGTGTCCACCTCTTCCATCTGCAATAACACCATAGCTTAGTCCATCATTCCAATTATGATAGTCAGCTAAAGAGTTTTGCCAATAATGAGAAAGAAAACCACCATTCATAGCTAGAATAGCTGCATTTATTTTAATATCAGATCCAAACTGACCACCTCTTGCACCATTAGGCCTTGTATTTGCAATAATAACACTTCCCCCAGCAATCAAACCCATTACACTATTTGATCCTCCGTCCATTGGATGCACAACCGCACCATTTGAATAAGAATCTGAAAAAATCAGATCATCAATCAACCATATATTTCCCCAAACTCTATCAATAATTTCAGGGTCATCGTGCCTTCTATATTCGGTGTAATCATCTGTTACTATTGTAAACTGTCCATCTACAATGCCTCTAACAAGAACCTGACCTCCTTGAACGTAAATAACCTGAGGAGAATTACCTGTTGGGAAAAAAGATCTAGACATATGAACATATTCACTATTATAAATGAGATCCGGACAAGTAAAAATATCACAATTTGTACCTCCAGCCGTCCAATAATCAAAGTCAAAATGCTGGATATCTCCCGCTCTGCAAAATTCACTATCATTATTGTAGTGATTATGATAATAGTTCATCGCATTCCATTCAATATCTTCATCTAAGCCAGTTGGAGCGCTTTCATTTTTAAACGTTATTGATTCGCCCAGCGTAAAACCTGCTATAGCGGTATTTGGAGCTCCTGGAGGATTAGATGTGAAAAAACTTGTAAAAGAGATTCTAAAATTAGCTTCATTAAACCCACCTACACCAATGACTTCAGCTCCACAGACTACACTTCCATCAGCATTACTAAGGGAAATAATATCACCGCTTTCAAATAAATCAGCTGCCATACTCACACCATTAAGATCTGGCAATGAAGCCATGAGTATACCGCTTTGATTCGCCATGGTATACCCAAAGCCTGGCTCAAACCCAGGAGGGGCCCCAAAAAAATTAATCGTTCCAGGTGTAGTTAAATCACCTGTATTACCCCAAGTAAATTCAAACTCAACTGGAGGATTTCCAATTGGAGGGATATTATATAGCCATTGGGCAGCCCAATAACCACCCTCAACAAAGTTAATCTCTGTCATTATAAGAGAATCTTTTTTACCTGATCTGAATAGCTTAGAATCAGCTACGAATGTTTTTGTTGCGTTAGCACGAGCAGTTTGAGCAGAGTTATCTGGAGGAAAGATTATGGTGGAGACCGTATCTAAAATTGTATTACCATCCTCATCTTCAAAAATACCTTCATCGCATCCACCCCAACTCCCAATGCCACCACCATTATCAACGGCTTCTTTAGTGATATTTACTTCACCACTGAACTCAGGACAACCATAATTACTAAATGCCATATTTCCATTTGTATGTACTTTACCTTCCAGTTGATCTCCAGATCCAAAATTAACAGTTCCAGTATTCCCTGGTCCTATAGGCTCTTCAACATCCGTAAAATACATAAATTCTTCAAAGCCTTGCGGAACCATGGTCGTATAAACTCTTCTTTCGATAGTCACGTTGGTTCCACTTGTATTTATATACTCTGATATACCCGTTGAGTAAGCCTTATACTCCTTACGTGTTGAGTTTGGTATAAGTTGAGTTGAACACGCAATATCTTTATAAATTCCAATTGGCTGTCCTTTCTCATCTTCGCCATAGTTTACTCCGCTGGATAAAAGTAGTGTATCACCTGTTATATACGGTAATGCAACTATCCCAACATCATTGAGTCCAGCCTCGGCAGAATAAAGTGCTTTCCATTCAGCATAACGGTATTTTTCCATTGCGGATTGACTAAATGAATTCTTTAAATAAGCAACTGTAAAAAACATGCTAACTAGTGTAAATAGCAATGCAAGTGGAGCCGCACTTCCTTTTAAACCTCGCTTAAGCATTATCAGCACCCATTGCGTTAGTAATTTTTGATTGTATGTAAGCAGTACCTAAAAAAACAGTCCTATGATATGTATGAAGCTCTTTTACCGGTTGAGAAAACTCATCCATAACATCCGTTTCCATGGCAAGAGTCAGTGTCAAGTGTATATACGAATTTTTAAACAAAGAAAGACTTGGACTACCCTGCATCTCATAGTTAGCTAGAAAATCATCAACATAGACAGTTCTTTGATTTTCACCTCGAAATACCCCTTTGCTTGGAAAAGTCAAAACACCATCAACTGGGACACTGTTATTGAATTTTATTCCAGAATTCTGATTGCACGATATGGCTATTAATGGAGATATATCAGTAAAGTATTCATATAAATTTATAGTAGCAAACCCATTTTGACTTCCAATTTCCACTTTTTGAGCTAGGTTAAGCTCTCTGGTAATTTCTCTCATAATATTATTACCATATTGTCGAATATCCTGCCTTACTGTGTCAGACTGATAATGCAGCATTACAGCTTGAGCTCCGCTAGTCATACCTAAGGCAATAATAGCCATGACGACAATCGCTGCAGATAATTCAACCAAAGTCATACCTGCACGGGATCTCTTTAAGATAATTTTTATCAAAGTTCAAATACCGTCATAATAGTTGATATTTTTCGTTCTCTGTTTACACGACTAGAATATCTTGAACTAGGGGAAGAGAAACGGTCTGACCACTTTATCCAACATTCCAATTCATATCTAGTGAAATCAGTTGAACCAAACTCATTGAAACCATTTAATCTACGTAGATCATAGTATAACTTTGCTTCGATTGAATTTTTCTGATTGAGTCCACCAACTAAATATATTGCATCACCGTCAGGATCACCGGCACGCTCGCTTGGCGATAACCTTCCATCAGCAACTCTACCTTTCCAAAACTCCATATAATTCAGAAGCTCCTCTGTCGCCCGTTCTTTAATTTCTAAAGAATGTAGTTCGCCCCTAGCATGAACAACACCCATCATGAGTCCAACACAAGCAATGGAAATAACAACGGTTGCAGTCATTACTTCAATAAAGCTAATTCCAGAGCTAGTCTTTTTCATGTCAATTATAATGTGTTTTGCGCAAATAGCTTTGGGTTTTCGGCAATACTTTGAGCCATTTTCCTTTCAATTTCACCTTTAGACACAAGCCTCTGAAGGTCTTGATCAAGTGATTGCATTCCTTCAACGCCTCCAGATTGGATAATTGATGGAATCTGATAAATTCTATCTTCCCTAATTAGATTTCTAATTGCAGTATTTGCAATCATTATTTCGCAAGCTGGTATTCGTCCCTTACCATCTTTTGTTTTAAGCAGTTTTTGAGCGACAACAGCCTCCAAACTCTCGGCAAGCATCGAACGTATTTGTCCTTTCTGTCCCGATGGGAAAATATCAATTATTCTATCAATAGTTTTTACTGCACTAGATGTATGCAATGTTGATAAAACTAAATGACCTGTTTCTGCGGCTGTAAGAGCTAATGAGATTGTCTCAAGGTCTCTCATCTCTCCAACTAAAATAACATCAGGGTCTTCTCTCAAAGCAGATCGCATAGCATTTGCAAAACTATGAGTACTAACACCTAGCTCTCGCTGATTGATCAAACTTTCTTTTGTCTCATGATAATATTCAACAGGGTCTTCAATAGTAATGATGTGACATTTCTTTTGTATATTAATATGATCAACCATTGCTGCTAGCGTTGTACTCTTACCCGATCCAGTTGGACCTGTCAAAAGGACTAATCCCCTGTTAATCATTGCTAGGCTTTTCAATACTGGAGGAATACCTAAGTCATCAAAGTCTTTTACTACCTCCGGAATAGTTCTAAAAACACCAGCAGAACCTTTTATTTGATTAAAAATATTTACACGAAATCGACCTTTACCCTCTAAACTAGCGGAAAAATCAATTTCTTTTCTTTCTTCAAATGTTTTTATTTGCTCTGAATCCATGCATTGTTTGATAATAGAATCCATGTCTTCTTGAATGAGAGATTCCATATTAAGTCTCTGCATTGTACCATTGATTCTAACCATTGGAATAGATCCAACACTTAAATGCAAATCTGATGCTCCACTATCTACCGAATATGAAAGCAGTTTATTAAGGTCCATCGAAAGCTATTCTCCTTCTGGTGAACCATACCCAGTAAATTTACCTAAATCTGCATCATACACAACTTGCTTCCCCGGGCCACCAGACATCTCTTCAGTACTACTCGCTGTGATTCTTCCACCTTGATCATTTAACTGTAAATCAAAAGTCCATTTTAATTTCGTAGAACGGCTGACATCAAGTTGGCCAGCTCTTTCCAGCTCGTCAACTTCAGATGGCCACTCTCCTCGAGTTTGATAGTACATCTTTGAAGCATTATTAATATTTGACATTACAGTTCTTGCCTCGGAAGCATAACCACTTTCAACATAAG
>JAOHKG010000015.1 GCA_028101095.1 Fidelibacterota bacterium
TTCTTGATGGGGTAACCGCCACAGCAGCAGAGCTTAATTATGTAGATGGAGTCACCTCCAACATCCAGACTCAGTTAGATGCAAAGGGTACAGGAACGGTTAGCTCTTTATCCGACTTGAGTATTACTTCCACAGCGACAGAGTTAAATATATTAGATGGTGTTACTTCTACTACTGGAGAGTTAAATATTCTTGATGGGGTAACCGCCACAGCAGCAGAGCTTAATTATGTAGATGGAGTTACCTCCAACATCCAGACTCAGTTGGATGCAAAATCATCCGTTACAGGACTTGATGGTCTAACGGATGTTAAATCAGCTGGAACAAGTTTTTCAAATTCTTTGATTGTCGGACATCAAACAACTGGTACGCTTAACAATGCAAATGATAATGTTGGATTAGGTATTGGATCCCTTGAATCAATTACCTCTGGTGATAACAATACTGCTATCGGAAAAGATGCAATGAGCAGTAATACTTCCGGAGGATATAATGTAGGAATTGGTAATTCAGCTCTTGGTCTAAATATTGATGGACATTCAAATACAGGCGTAGGAGATTTGGTATTTAATAATAATACTTCCGGATACTATAATGTAGGAATTGGAATAAGAGCATTACAAGCTTCAACCACTAGTGGTTATAATGTAGCTGTTGGAGCTTTTGCTCTGGGTGATGCCAATAGAACTGCAGATAATTACGGTTATAATACTGCAATTGGATATACTTCCGGGATGACAGGGTTCAATAACATAACTACAGGGAATAAAAACACCCTCTTAGGAGCATTTACTGCCCTTTCAAGTGGAGCAGGAACTAATCAGATTGTAATAGGATATAATACATATGGAAAAGGTGATAACACTGTAACAATAGGTAATGGTGATATTACAACCTGGACACCAATGGATGATGGTGAAGTTGATCTTGGTAGTAGTTCTGTTGAATTCAAAAATTTATATATAGATGGTACTGCATACTTAGATGCGGTTGATATTGATGGGGGTGCGATTGATGGTACGGCAATTGGAGCGAATTCCGCGTCAACGGGAGCATTTACAACTGCTACTGCAAGTACTTCTCTAGATATCACAGGTTCTGCAGGTTTGATTTTAGAGAATGATGAAACTATTACAAACTCAAGTAATGGAACAGTCCTAGTTACAGCAACTACCACATCCTTAAGTGGTGATTTGACCGTTACAGGAAATGATATAACTTTTGGTAATGGAGAAACGATTTCTAACTCGACAGATGGAACGGTAGTCGTTACAGCAACTACCATTGAAATGGCTGGTAAAACAGACTTTGATGATAACGCTATTACAGGGTATGGTGCAGATTTGCAAACCTTATCCGGAACTAGTAAAACTCTTGCTGCAACTGATAATGGAACTGTGATTGTTTGTTCTAGTGGCTCTGCAACATCGATAAGTGTTTCCTCTGGTGCAAGTCTACCAGCTGGATTTAATTGTATGATTGTTCAAAATGGTTCAGGTCAGGTGACATTTAGCGCATCAGGTACAACTTTAAATGCGAGGAATGGTTTAAAGACAGCGGGTCAGTATGCAATGATGACATTAGTTCATCTTGGAAGTAATGTCTTTGTTGTTTCGGGTGATACGACTCTATAGGAAAAACTATGAACTTTTTCTTAAATCACTTTTTAATAGGGTTTCTTTTTATATCTATACATCTATATGCCCAAGACTATGACTTGAAAACATTTCAATTTTCTCTTACCAGTGAAATAATGGAGTCAGAGGATTTAAAACTAAAAGGAACAATCAGTTCTAATTTTTTGAGTACAAGCAGTAGCGATTCTTTATCTCTAAAAGGTGGGGTAATAAGTTCTGCATTGGGTCTTTATTCTGATCCACCAACACTTATCACTTTTTTCCCGGACACTATACAGAGCTCTAATTCTGCTATAGCACGTGCAATCTCAACGGATTTAAATGGGATCCAAAGTACAAATTTGTATGTTCAAATAGGAGGAAGTAAAAAATTAATTAAACTTCCTATGTCCGCTGTAAATGATTCTCTTTATGAGGTAAGTATTCCTGAGAGCTTGCTAACAGTTCGAAATTTTAGGACTTACTTTGAAAGTGTTGATAGTATGGATTATTCAAATACTAGTAACTATGAAACACCATTATTATCCATCCCTCAAAATGGCTTAAATATGGAAACCAGATTTAGTTTTTACCCGGACGGAATACTAGCTGAAAAATGGCGCATGTTTTCATGGCCAGGCGAATTACTAAACAAGCGCATATCTACTGCAAGTCTAAAAGAGGATGGATATGTTATTCATTACTGGAATCCTCAAACAAAAAAAAGGATTAAACCAGACAGCCTACAAACAGGTATTGCGTATTGGATTCATCATGAATTTAATAAACCTATCATTTTCACCAATTCGGATACAACCGCAGCTGCATTACCGTTAGATGATTTCACCATTTATTTAGAGCCGGGTTGGAATATGATCGGTAGTCCATTTTCTTTCAAAACATCTTTTAGTCGCGGTAATGACAGTATCTCAGGTCTTTACCAGTTTGGTGATTCACAATCTGATGGATGGGCTGGTCCTCTAGATTTCTTTGAACCGTGGGCTGGATATGCAGTTCATAATGATTCTGAAGATATAGATAGTCTTGTAATAAAACCATTTCCTGATGATTCAGTGCAAGCAGAGAGGAGGTTGTCAACAGATTGGAACATCGCATTAGAAATTCAAGGCGAAAATTATTTTGATCGAACGGGTAGAATTGGGAGGACTGAAAAAGCCTTAAATGAAAAAGATGGTTATGATACACCAAAGTTACCTTCTATGGAGGACTTTGTAAGTATATCAATGGACATTGATGGAAATGGTGATTTCAATCATAGTGCAGATATACGATCTTCAGATGAATTAAATGGTATTTGGAATATTCGTTTATCTGGAAAGAGTAATTCTGGATCAATAATCTTATCTGGAGAGAGTTTAGATTATTTACCTGAGGGATCCATAGTTTCAGTATTAGATATTTCTACAAGAGATATTATTGAAAACTTTTTATCAACTGGGTATACTATAGAAGGGAAAATTGATGGAGCATATGATCTTAGATTTGTGATTGGTGAGAGATCATTTGTAGAATCAACGCTAATGGATCTTTTAAGTCAGATTCCTGAAAAATTCTCCATAAGTCAAAATTATCCAAATCCTTTTAACCCAGAAACAAAAATGGATTTTTCAGTAGCTCAAACAGGGAAAGTAAATATTATCATTTATAATCTTTTGGGTCAGACAGTTAAAACATTGGTAAGTGAAACCATGGATTATGGCTACCATTCTATCGTTTGGGATGGTCATGATGAGTTAGGAAACCCTGTCTCTTCCGGAGTCTATTTTTCTGAGCTTCGAGCAAGAGGTTTTAGGCAATCCAAGAAAATGTTGTTACTAAAATAGAATGAAGTTCTATAAAAATATACTGATAGTGTTAATGTTAATTACACTTTGTTCGGGCCAGTTCGCGTTACCATCTTTTCAAGCGGTTGCAAATGCAGACAATGTAGGACCTAGAATTACTATTACTGCGACAGATGGGAGTAGTGCGGTGACTAATGGTTCCACGACCAATGATAATACTCTCACCCTAACATTCACCTGTAATGAGACCACGTCAAATTTTACTGTAGGTGATATTGGATTGGTTGGTGGAAGTATAAGCTCATTTTCTGGAAGTGATCGAGTTTATACAGCAACGTTCACTCCTTCTTCCAACCGATTGACTAAAATTTATATTCCAACGGGAGCCTATACAGATGGAAAGAGTAATAATAATTATGCTTCAGAAATTTTTGAGTGGATTTATGATAGTAGCGTTCCTTTATTTTTTCTAACAACATTAGCTGCTGATAACAGTACGGTAAACGTACAGTTAAGTGAAACAGTTTTTAATTCAAGTTCTGGAACAGGTGCATTAGAAGTTGGGGATTGGTCATTTGCTCTGGCTGTGCCCTTGGGCGGGGATCCTGCAACCTTGAGCAGCTCTACCCCAAGCAGTATTTCAAAGGGTGTACCAACCTTTTCCGATAATACAATTGATGCTGATCTTAATGGAGCTATTTCCATATTTGCATCAGATCTTGATCAAGACGGTGATGTTGATGTGATAGGATGTTCTTCTCAAGGTTCAAATCTTGTTTGGTATCAAAATAACGGTTCTCAAAGTTTTACTAAATATACGATTGATGCAAGTCTGGTAGGTGCGAGGGAAGCTATTGCAAAGGATCTTGATAGAGACGGAGATATGGATATTATAGCGATAGCTGGAGAGGGAGATAAACTTTGCTGGTATGATAATAATGGTTCTCAAAGCTTCACAAAAACCACCATTGATGCCAGTATTGAGGATCCTCGAGGTATTGATGTTGCAGATCTAGATGGAGATAATGATGTAGATATTATACTTGATGCTTACACTGAGGATGTACTTGTATGGTATGAGAATAATGGTTTTGAATCTTTCACTAAAAATACAATCGTTTCAGATGCGGGCTTCCGTCCTTTTTCAGTTGATCTTGACGAAGACGGAGATATAGATATTGTTACCTCAGATATGAGTAGTGATGAATTACTTTGGTTTGAAAATGATGGAGCTGCTGGTTTTACTGAACGTTCAATTGATGGAAGTATCGATAATCCCAGAGGCGTTTCAGTAGCAGACCTTGATGAAGATGGAGACCTAGATATTGTTACGGTATCCTTCGATGATGATGATGTGGTCTGGTATGCCAATAATGGATCTGAGAGTTTCACTAAAAGTACGATAGATGCCGATTTGGATGGCGCATTTGATGCTGCAATAGCTGACATTGATAATGATGGAGACCTAGATATTGCTGCTGTTGGCCAATATGCTGATGATGTGGTTTGGTATGCCAATAATGGATCTGAAAGTTTTACCAAATACACTATAGAGTCAAATATTGATAAGCCATACAGGGTTCAAATTGCAGATGTGGACCTAGATGGTGATTTAGACATCTTAAGTCACGGTTATAACGATGATGATGTTGCCTGGTATAAAAATGTTGATGGTGGGTATGATTTAGGTATTTCTCTATCAGGTACCGCAATTGGAACAGAAATTTTAACCATTTCGCCAATAAGTAATTCAATATATGATGCAGGCGGAAATGTGGCATCTACCTCTCAAAGTTATAATACTGCTACTTTAAATGATAAAACAGGTCCTACGATGACGATCACTGCTTCGAATAGTAGCAGTGCATCTGTAAGCGATGGTTCTACAACTAATGATAATCCCCTAACAATCACCTTCACTAGTAATGAAAATACAACGAATTTTGCAGTGGCGGATGTAACGGTATCAGGTGGAAGTCTAACTTCGTTTAGTGGCAGCGGAACTACTTACTTAGCGACATTTACTCCTTCATCTGATGGAGCCACCACCATTGATGTAGCGGGAAGCACTTTTACGGATGCATCCTCAAACAATAATAGCGCTGCATCACAATTTAATTGGACTTATGATGGTACAGTTCCAACTATAACTGGCAATTCTCTTGCTGCTGATAATAGCACTATCTCCGTAACATTTAGCGAAGCAGTTTATAATACATCTTCAGGATCAGGTTCACTTGAAATTACTGATTTTACATTAACAAGAACTGGTGGTAATGCTTCTTTAAGTAGTTCAACACCTTCGAGTATATCTTCAAGTGGAAATACATATACATTAGGAATATCCCTATCTGGTACCCCAAATGGTAGTGAGACATTAACGGTAAATCCAATCAGTAATAGTATATATGACGCAGTCGGAAATGTAGCAAGTAGCTCTCAAAGTAATAATTCTGTTTCGTTAAATGCTGTAGTCTCCAATTATATTTTAGACTTAGACGGATCGAGTGAAGCAGCGTATGTTGGAGATAATTCTAATTTTGAAACTACGGATTGGTCGATACAAGTATGGGTGGATCCAAATAGTCTTCCGAGTAGTGGAAATGATGAATGGTTTGTGAATAAGAATAGAGTGTATAGAGTTGGGTTAAATAATTCAGGTGGAACAACAAAGATAGTTGGTTCTATGAGGAGTGGAGGCTCGTATGAAACTATATATGGTACAACATTATCAAATGCAAATGGAGGATGGTATCATGTTGTATTAACTTTCGATGATGGGACTAACGATTTAAAACTTTATGTTAACGGTACTTTGGTAGTTGCTAATTATAATTATTCAGGAAGTACAGTAAACCAAAATAGTGAATTTTCTATAGGTCGGAGACATGATACCAATACAGGATATTTTCATGGTAAGATTGATGAAGTTGCATACTGGAACACAAATCTAAGCGCAAATGCAATTTCGGCATTATATAATAGTGGAAATACCTTATCTGCATCCGCCAATTCAGGTAATTATACTAGTTCAGGAAACCTCGTCCTGTACTATCAATTTCAAGAAAATTTAAATGACTCTGAAGGGAGTTTTAACTTAACTGGGAGGAATATTAGTTCAAGCGATTATACTGCTGAAACAATTGATTAAAATATGAAAAATAGATTGGTATCGCAGTAATGCTAGAGGAATTTTCATTGATTAGCATTTTTATCTGTTTTAAGAAAATATTTAATAAAAATAGAGGATAAAAAAGAAAATTTTATTATCGAATTATTTAGAATTTTGTTACATTATATGCACTATATAAAGGATATAAACTATTTTTCTATTATATAAGATATAGTAAGTATTTGATATTTAACAGTAATACAAAAACAAAAAGGAAATAATATGTCTAAAACAAGCAAGTTGTATGATCAAATTAAAGAACAGTTTGATACATTTCATTCTGAGCATGAAAAGAACATGAATGGTAACAAAGCTGCAGGAAGTCGTGCACGTAAAGCCATTGGTGAAGTTAAGAAACTAGTAACTGACTATAGAAAAGCTTCAGTAGCTGGTGAATAATTCTCTCAATGAGAGAAAAAACCCCGCTTTATGCGGGGTTTTTTTTTGCATAAATTTTTTGAAATACCGTTTATAAAATAAATATCTATGGAAAAAACTTCTATCAATTTACCTTTAAAAAACATAATTAGAGTTTCGGAAGCAAGAGAGAAGAGTCCAAGCGTATTCTTCTTACATGGTTTTGGATCCAACATGATGGACCTTTATGGATTAGTAGGTATCTTTCCTCGTGACTGGACTTGCATCAGCCTTCAGGCATCCATACCTGTTCAAGCCAATGGGTGGGCATGGGCAGAGCTAGACTTTGTAAATTTGCCCAAGCTACCAAAACCAGAACAGATGGAGAATCATCAGGAGTCTGTTGTATTATCTGTGAAAGAAGCTATAAAGCAACTAAATCTTGATGAAAAAAGAGTAAATCTTTTAGGGTTTAGTCAAGGAGCATCTCTCTCAATATTTTCAGGGTTAATGAACACTCAATTATATAACACCGTTACTGCATTATGTGGATTTATGCCAGTAAAAGAAGTTGTTCAAAAAATAAAAAATAAAGATCTTTCATTAATGAAATTATTCATGGGTAACGGAGTACAAGACCCTGTAGTAGCTTTAGAATTAGCAGATAAAACATATGATGACTTAAAAAAGCTAGGCGTATTAGATCCTATATATAAAAAATATGATGCTGAGCATACTATCTCTAATGATTGTATAAGAGATTTTTTGCATTTTTTGAAGACTAATAATTCTTAAAAAAAAAGCCTACTTAATGTAGGCTTTTTTAAATTTTTAGTACTATCATATTTTACCAGTCGTCATCACCCCAGTCATCATCACCACCACTTTCTTCTTCAAGGTATTCAGCTTGTTCATCTAACCAAGCTAAGTAGTCTGTCTCTTCTGATATTGTCAGGTAACCTTTCATTCGGTAATGCCCTAGTCCACATAATTGGGCACAAGCAATCTCCAAACTTTTTCCTTCACGTTTAGTACCAATTGTTGTTTTTAAGAATTCTTCTGATGTACTTGTTGCTTTGAAATGAACCGGTATTGACATTCCAGGAATTGCATCTTGGGAAACTCGAAGCTCAGGTAGTTTGAAATTATGGATAACATCTTTACTGGTTAAATCAATTCTTATTTCTTGATTAACAGGTATGTGTAATTGGTTAATTGTATAAAAGTCATCGGAAGCATTATCACTTGATCGATCTAGACCAATAGGGTTCTCTTGCTCATCAACTAATTTTGAACTAACAGTTCCAAAGATCCCATCAGGACCAGGGTAGTGGATATTCCAAGCATATTGTTGTGCCACAACACGTAGATGGACAGCATCTCTACTATCAGGTACATCATTAACACGTTCTGCCCAGATTGGGAAAGCAAATCCAAATAAGATTACAATTTCTATCACAGCAACAGCCGCTTCTAAAATAGAAGAATAGTGAGATTCAACACCTTTATAATTAGCTTTTTTATTTTTGGAAGAACGAAATTTTATTAAACTGTAAATAAAAAATGCTCCCCATCCAACAAATAAGACAAGCATTAAATAGTGAACTATTACTATAATTTCATCTATACGTCCGCTAACAGATGAAATACCTACAGGTAGGCCTAAATATCTTAGAAGATCAATCATTTTCAGTTATATCCTGATTCATTTTTTTTGATTTGAGACCGATGGATATAATACCAGCAGCAATTGCGAATAGAATAGGACTTATTACTCCTAAAAGAGTAATTATGGCCATATCCATACCTTTTCCAGCATTGCTATTGGGATCACCAAAGCATGTTGCACAAGCAAAAATCAAATCAGATGATAAAATAAGGCTAACGATAATTCCTTGTTTTAAAAATAAAGATTTCATATAGTTTTAAATTTTTTTATGATTAAAGACATGTAGTATGTAAGTCCAATTGTTGTAAGTGCTCCTCCAATAAAAAGAGGAGTTATGTTTTCTAAGTACATTTGATAAGAAAAAAATCCTGCCAATAGTATGGAACAAGTAATAATGATTATGTGAGTTAATTTGAGTCCCATCTCTCTACCAAGTATTTGTATGATCTATCATTGAAACTAGAGGTAAAAACATAAGGATCATGAATGCAATTAAAGTTGAAACCAGAATCCATATAATTGCTTGCTTTTCTGTTATCAGATGCATGAAAAAGCCAAGAACAAGGCTTCCTTTCACTGACGCAATCATAACTGCTAGAAAAAAAGCTTCAATAAAAGAGACCTCTAGATAGCTTACAGCAACAGTAATAAAAGTGAGTACTATTAGTGCAACGAAGACATTTATGTATGTTTTGACATGATGTTGTATTTCTAAGTGCTCTTCGACTGTTATATCAGTTTTATTAGACATATACGACCTTATAATAAGTAAAGTATTGGAAACAAAAATATCCAGACAAGATCAACAAAATGCCAATAAAGTCCTGTTACTTCAATTCTATTTGCTAATAAGTTTGGGTCTTCATCATACATTCTCTTTCCAACAGGACTCCAGAAATAGATGAGAACAAGCAAACCACCTAGTATATGCAGAACATGTAACCCTGTTAAGGTAAAATAGATTCCCATAAAAGTACTAGAGGATGGGAAAATACCATGATGAAATTTGCTGGTATACTCAATATATTTAACAACTAAAAATCCAAGACCACATAATATTGTGAGACCTAAGTACATTTTATATTTATCAAATTGTTTCATTCTAAGAGAAGCCCAAGACATAATCATAGTGACACTTGAAGTAATTAACATTAACGTATTAAAGGTTGCCATAGGGACGTTTAGCTTTGAACCCCAGTAATCAAAGTCACCTTCAGGAGCTGCAAATCTTAAAAATACATACGCCGAAAATAATCCGCCAAAAAGCATTATTTCAGATGCTATAAAAATCCAAATTCCTAGTCTAGAATTATTCAGTCCTGTATCAGGTCTTTCTTCTAGAATATATGGTATGCTACTCAATGCATTCTCCTAGTCTATTTAACAGTTTGCGGACAAAAATCTTTATCTTTACCTGGTACGCTGTACTCATATGGACCGTGGTAAACATGAACTTCTTCATCAAAATTTACATGTGGTAAAGGTGGTGAAGGGGAAGACCATTCAATTGTTGTAGAATCCCATGGGTTTCTTTCACCTGTAGCCTTGCTTGCTAATGTCATAAATATATTTAGTATAAATGGAATTTGAGCAGCACCTAGGCAAAAAGCTGAAATTGTCATAAACTCATTCCATTGTAAAATATCTGATGCATGGGCATATTGTGTACCACCATCATACATACGGCGTGAGAGTCCAGCTAGCCCCTGGATAAACATGGGCATAAAAACACCATTCATAAATAAAAGAGAAGGCCAGAAGTGGAGTTTTCCAAGTCCTTCATGAAGCTTCTTTCCTGTTACTTTCGGAAACCAATAGTAGATACCCGCAAACAATGCAAACAACGTCCCAGGTGCAACAACATAGTGGAAATGGCCAATGACGTAGTAAGTATCATGTAAAAATATATCAGAAGCTGCAACACCCAATGGAAGACCTGTCAATCCGCCTATTCCAAACATGGGAAGAAAAGACAATGCAAATAACATGGGTGTATTAAATCGGATTGAACCACCCCAGAGAGACAAGAAAAAAGCGGTGAGAACAACTACAGACGGTATAGATATAATCATTGTTGTTAACTGGAAAAAAGCACTCATCGTTTGACCCATCCCCGTTAAGAACATATGATGAGCCCAGACAATAAAAGACATAAATCCCAAGAAACTTATGGCATAAATCATAGATTTATATCCCCAAAGAGGTTTTCTTGTATTGTTTGCTATTATTTCGCCAACGATACCAATAGCAGGTAAAATTAGTACGTACACCTCAGGATGTGCCAGAAACCAAAATAAGTGTTGCCATAACAATGGTGAGCCGGAGCCATATGCTTCAACAGCATTACCAGCATACACTAAACCACTTGGAAGGAAAAAACTTGTTCCTGCGACTCTGTCCATCAGTTGTAGAATAGAAGCTGCTTCAAGTGGTGGAAATGCTAGAACTAGTAAAAAAGAAGTAATCAACTGGGTCCAGATAAAAAAAGGTAATTTAAACCATGTTAGACCAGGAGCTCTTAGTTGAACGATCGTTACAATTATATTCATAGAACCAAGCAGGGAAGATGTGATTAGAAAAATCATTCCACAAAGCCACATCGTCTGACCGGATTCAAAAATTGATAATGGAGGATAGGAAGTCCATCCACTTCTTGCTGCTCCTTCTGGAGTAAAAAAGCTGGCGAGCATGATAACTCCACCGATAAAATAAGACCAGTAGCTAGAGGCATTTAACTTTGGAAATGCCATATCAGGTGCACCAATTTGGAGCGGAACTAGGTAATTCCCAAATGCACCTACAGCAAGAGGTACAACACCTAGGAATATCATGATAGTACCATGCATTGCCCCTAATGTGTTATAGTTTTCGGGGAGCATAATTCCACCACTCTCAGCAAAAAACCAGCCGACAATTGGAATGGGTGTCTCTGGATAAGCAAGTTGATACCTCATGACCATCATTAAGCAGAATCCAAATAGTAAAAATAAAAGGGAAGTTATACCATATTGAATTCCGATCACTTTGTGATCAACAGACCAGATATATTTTTGGAAAAAGTTTTCTTCGTGGTGATAGTTTTTGTTACTCAATGGATTACTTTTATGGTTAAGGCTTTGTAAAAAATTATTCTATTGTAAGATCGTAGTTTTCTTCAAAATCATCAGTACCAAGCATTCGTATTGCATCCCATGTCATTTTCGTACATACTCTAGCACATACCTGACATCCGGTACATTCATTAAATCTAACTTGAACAGGTGGGATGGGGATTTCGTATTTATCTTTTGCTACTGGTTCAATGCAATCTACAGGACAGAAAGGTACACACACTTGACAGCCTGTGCAGTTATCTTCATCAACAACCGCAACTAATTTAGGGCGTTTGGTCTTTTCCCTTGCATAGTCTGGAAGTTCTGGAATACCTTTAAAATGGTTATAAGATCCTGCCATAATTATTCAAATTTAAAACAAAAAAGATTAAAAATCATAACCCATTTCTCAATACTTTTCATTTGAGAATATATTTTTCTATGCTCCATCCGGAAACAAAACAAATGATACCTCCAAGTAAAAGCTTTGGATCCATTAATGAAGGAAATTTGACCACAAAACCAACAGCGATCATAAACATTCCTAAAAGTTCTAGAACTTTAGCAGCATAATACATAGTAGCTATGTAGGAATCGGTTCGAGTTCTGAAATAATATCAATTTGTTCTTTGAAAAATCTGTTTTTTAGGATTAAGAGCCATAAATGATGCACGTATGCTAAAATAAAAAGAGGTCCATGTAGCCAAGAAAGTGGTAAGTTATTCTCAACGGCACCTTTATGAATGAACCATCCACCAACTAATAGAATTGTTAGCATAAGCTGAGGAAACAATTTCATTTTTAAATTTCGTTCTCTTGTCCATAGATCTTTTTTACCTAAGCCCGATTCAAGAGCCTCTTTAATTCCACTGCCTGTTGTAATGAAAAAATACATAACAACCGTTTCTGTAATTGTAAAAATAAGAATCATAAAAAGAGAATACTTTGAATGACTTGCACCAAGAACTGTAAAGTTAAAATAACCACTTAAACCAACTAATGTGAGATTTATAAAGTTGATAAGCATTAAAAAATAACAAGATAACATAAAGATATACATTTAATTACCGCTTTGATTATATCATAATTTAAAAAAAAGAGACACTAAATATCCAAAGATTCGTGTATTTGAATTAAGATATTTTGTATTTTTTGGAAATAATAAAAAGTTGTAATATTATGCATATCAAATAAAGCTATAATCTAAATAAGGAAGAAATATGAAATTAAAAAATATAGCCGTAAAAGCTTTTGCAATTTTGCTATCCATTACTCTAGTCGATGCTGGAACTCTTAAAGGTCATGTGAAATACGATGGGAAATTACCAAAAAAGAAAAAGTTAAGAATGGATGCTGATCCAGTATGCGGTGCATCTCATTCAGGTGCCGTATATAGTGAGAGCTTCAAAGTTGCGGAAGATGGTTCTATGGCAGAAGCGATTGTGTATCTTAAATCAGTCTCTTACAGTGGAGGTATTCCTTCCGAGCCTGTTGTGCTTGATCAAAAAGGGTGTATTTATATGCCTCATGTTTTGGGTATGGTTGCAGGACAAGAGCTATTGATAAAAAATAGCGATGCGACTCTTCACAACATTCATTCTATGCCAAAAGTAAATAAAGAATTCAACTTCGCAATGCCCAAGGTAGTGAAGGAAAAAAAATCTACTTTTAAGAAATCTGAACCTGCTCCATTTTACATAAAATGTGATGTTCACCCTTGGATGAAATCTTGGATTCTGGTTTCAGATCACCCTTATTATGCTGTCACAGATGCTAATGGAAATTTCAATATAGATGGTATTCCATCAGGAACATATGATATTGTATGTTGGCAAGAAAAATTCAAAAAGAATCCGCTAACAGGGACAGTGACAATCGGATCAGGTGAATCAACAAAAGACTTTACCTTTAAACGTCCAAGTAAGAAAAAGTAAGAAAAATGAATAATTATTTAAAGGCGGAATTATTTAATTCCGCCTTTTTTTTACATGAGATTTTTTTTAAAGCTTTTCCGACTTTTATAATTTGTATCTTTTTAAACAATTGCGGTAGCTCAGATAAAATCTATGAAGTAAAGGGGACTATTCATGAGATTAATCTTGATAAAAATGAGGTTATAATATCTCATGATACAATCCAAGGTCTAATGTATCCTATGATTATGCCATTTACATTAACAGATATTAATGAGATGAACTCTTTCAAAACTGGAGACAGTGTTCAATTTGATTTTTTATGGGGAAAAAAGGGAACCGAAGCCAAAAATTTCAAATATATTGGAATAGGACATATCCCAGTTAGAGATCAATTTTTTAGTGATCAATATTCAAAAAAAGCAATTGGTGATACGTTAGATAATGTCTCTCTGCTTGATTTGGATAGTAATAAAATATCCCTTTCTCAATATAATGGTGATTATTTATTCATTTCCTATATTTTTTCTCGTTGTCCAATGCCCAACCTTTGCCCAGCTATTTTTATGAAGAATAAAATTTTAGCAAACGAATTTATTGATAATAAAAAATTAAAATTTATTCTAGTTAGTTTTGATTATAAGTATGACACACCTTCCATACTTAAAAATTTATATGGGCCAAGTATGGAGGAGAATACTAATCTAGAAATTTGGTCAAGTACTGGATGTATTGGAGATATTCATCAATTAGTAAAACAATCAGGTGGTGATTTTTGGGGCGTAGAAAAAGAAAAAATTGGGCACAAGCTAGTTTCAATATTAGTAGGTCCTAAAAAAGAGGTTTTAGGTTTTTGGAATGGTGATAAATGGGAAGTTAGTAAAGTTTCTAATTCTATTTCTATGATTATCAATTAAAAAAAAAGCACTCAAAAGAGTGCTTTTTTTTAATTAAATAGTTTACCAGTCGTCGTCTTCGTCCTCATCCTCATCATCCCAATCATCGTCATCGTCATAGTCATCATCACCATCAGAACTTTCAAAATCATATCCGTTCTTATCAAAATATGTTTTAACTAGATCATCTATATTATTAGAACCTTCGATATTCCATAAATAATCGCGCAGGCCATTAAGCATTTTTGTCGTATCACCATTCAACTTGATCAAATCACTACCCCAATCATTTATCGCTCCTTTAGCTGATAAAACAGCCTCATCCGGTAGATAGGGAGCTGGCATTTTTGTTCCAGGCATAATTTCTTGAGGGTTTTTCAACCATTCATGTACCCAGTCAGGGTTCAAACGTTCTTTTGTCATTGCAAGATTTGGAGCCCATGTTGGTGCATCACCAGTAGGAAATTCTTCACCATAAAAGTGACAACTATTACATTGTCCTATCTCATGAAGCGTTTGTCCAGCGGCAAATTCTGTGCTTTCTGTATCAAATTGATGTTCGCTTCTGTAGTGTACTTTTTCACTAGCCATATGCTGAAAATAGGCTATAATTGCATCCCAGTCCTCATCAGATATTTGATGAAAACTCGGCATTTTAGCTTGTAGGTTTGGTCTAATAATAGATGGGTTGTTTAAAAAAGATAGTAACCAATCAGGATTAGCCTTTCTACCTTCTGTATGAAGGTTAGGTGGACCGTATTCAGGTTTTCCAATTTGATCTACTAGTTGACCACCTCTATTCTCAATTAAGTGACATCCTTGACAATTATACTGTTTTACTAAGCGATGACCTTTTTTATATATATCGGGAGCTTTTTTATGCGCTAATAACTTTTCACCGATTTTATTAGCATTGAATGATAGTACTGCAGTTGTAATTGCTTCAATCTCTTCCTCGGAAAAATAAAAATTAGGCATTTTCAGTAAATCTAAATGTTCGCTTTCTTTTCCTCTGTCATAAATACGAGGTGTTCTTAGTTTATTCTCAATCCAAGCATGAGTTGTATGCTCTATATCATGAAATAACCCAAAATCAAACTTACCAACCGGTTTAGATCCTTCTTCGGTTATTTCAACACCTATTGGTTTTGCATCATCAAACCCATCAATATTATGACAACCAAAACAGCCATAGTGGCGTATACTTTTTTCACCAACAAAATTTAATTTTTCTAGCTCATCCATTTTGGATGCTTTTTGAATGGCATATTTTTCGGGGTTAGATTTTTTTAGCCAATTAACAGTGAGCTGATCAAGAACTTCTTTACTGTATTTGTGATCCGGAAGATCATCAAATGGTTTGTTCTTATCTTTAATTAGATATGCAGTTAGATCTTTAGCTTGCTGCGGTTCTAATCTTAAGTTCGGCATTTTAGTTTCAGGCATGTATGCTTGCGGATCCATTAACCATTCATAAAGCCATTCAGCCGATACTTTAGAACCCATTCCAATTAAATTTGGGCCTTGTACTTTAGTTAAGTTATAATAACTATCCACATGCGGTGCAAGTTCAGGATTATTTTCGGATACATGACAACCTGTACACCCAATAGCATTAAAAAGTTTTTCTCCACTAGCTATATCACCAACAAAGCGCTTGCTATTACTACCGGATTTTTTATCTTTTCCGTTAAACAGGTATTCAGTGATTCCTGCAATTTCGGCATTATTGTATTCCGTGACTTCTTCGGTTTCTTGATTAGGTTGTTCAAAAATTGCCGGCATTCGCGTATTATACCTGAAGTGGCGAGGATTTTTAACCCACTTAGCAACCCAGTCTTCACTGAGTTTTTCATTTACTTTCTTTAAATTTGGACCTGACTTAGCTTGAGTTGGCCAATCTTCATTATGGTGACATCCATTACATCCAGCTTTATCAACAAGAGATAGACCGAAGTTAAGTTTTTCAGCTCCAGCTAAATCACTGGTATTAGAGTGGCAATTAAAACAACTTGCTTGAGTATATCTAGTTGGGAGCATTGGAGTCAGCCAATGATGGTCTTTCTTCCAATCATATTCTTCTTTCCAACGCTCTTTATCTTCTGGTGTGTTTGGAGTATGACCAGATGAAACAAAAGAGGTTCCTCTACTTTTTCCCGCATGACAACTCGTACATCCAAAATTGTTTATGGGGTGTGGTGAAGATGAGGTTAAGTATAATTCTAAATTTGGGTGAGTTGTATAAGGCTGAGGCGCATCTGAGAAATCTGGGTTATCTATCCCTAAATGACAACTTGTACATCTATCTACAGTTGGAACAGCAGCAAAATTCACATCATATTTAACATCAGCAACTACAATTTGATGAACCTTATAATAAGGATCTAAAAAATCAAGTATAGGAAGATCTCTCACTATATCACCAATTTGATTACCAATTGTCATCTTCTCTCTATCAATTTTTTCTAAGGTGTTTTTAGTTAGGGTGTATTTTTTTGTAAAAACATCTAAATCATCTTTTTTAGCTTTTACTTGAGATTTGATCTGTTTAATGATTTGCTCTTTTTCACTGATTTCAATCTCTGTTCCTTCTCTGATTAGTCTGAGATTATCTAGTTTATCCAGTGCTGTATTATAGTCATCTAAGTGAGAGGGGCCATGAGAAGCCCCATGCGCATTGTCTGCCTCTACTAAAAATTTGAGAGCATCAATTTGAGCTTTCTGCCCTTGATATAACATATTTTCATTATAATGACGATTTTTCAGAGTTCTGAGTTCTTTCTCCAGTAAATCTAGGTCTTCTTTTCGATCATCAAAATTTTCTTGGGCAATTGCGAGCTCTTTTTCATATATAATTCTATCTGATGCTATTTCAGTTGAATCTTGAACAAGTTTTGTCTCAGCAATTTTAATTTGCATCTTTCTGAATTCTTTTTGATATGTTTTAAACTCATCATCGTTATCATCAACAAAAACCCATACAGTAACTGCTAGAAATATTATCGAAGAGACAGCAAACCATTTATTAAGTAAGTTAATGTCCCAATATCTTTCGTCATTTTTAAACATTTTTTTCGATTTACCTATATATTGAAAAAGTATTCAGGAATTGCAACAAAATATTTTAAGTCAAATATCCACCTAAAATACATTTTAATTGGAAGGGAGAGCATGACAAGTCCAAATGTCATTAGAGCTCCAAATCGGACAAGACCATAAGATTTGACCATGTCCTTAAGTACTGTTTTCGCAAGTAGTACCGGAGTGATGAATAAATATATGCCTACTACAATAAATCCAACAAATTCTCTTAGGAGTATATTGTCAGGAAGCCCCGTGCCAAGGAGTTTAACCCAGAAATATTCAGATAAATTAATATTGTTAAGAGCAACAACTTTATGAGCATCCCAATATTCAAAAGGACCATAAAAGTTCCAATTTGGCCCTCTGAAAAAGGTTCCTAAGACGATTAGAAATAACCAGAGCACAATCCAGCCGTACATAAAAATAAAAATACCAACTCTTCGTTCTTTGAAAGAATAGTAGCCATCACCTTTTTTATTAATGTCCATGTATGGGATAGCCATTAGACCAACTACACAAAATATTGGCAATAGAATACCTGCAATCCAAGGATCATAGTATACAAGCATTTCTTGAAGACCTAAAAAGTACCAAGGAGCTTTTGATGGATTTGGAGTAGATGCGGGATTAGCTGGCTCTTCAAGTGGAGCCGCAACTAAAATCGACCAAACCACTAGAAATACCGTAAAAAGTATCAAGGCAATAAACTCGATATAAACTAAATCCGGCCATACTAAAACTTTATCATCAGGATCATTATACTCTGAAGGTTTTAAGCCTTTCTCCAGTCTTTCATCATTTATGTACGCTTTGTGCATTGCGAGCCATGTGCAGAAGAAGATAGAATAAAACATTAAAATGATCGGAAAGTTATCTGCTTTGGTTAAAATAACACTAAAATTTTCATCAAGAAAACCAACCGCAAAAAAGAATGTTATTACTGCCATGGATATGGCACATCCTGTTTTTGTCCACAAAAGGTGAAGTCTGAGTTTACGATTTATCTTGTCAAACCAGTCTGTAGGAGGAAACAGGAGGGGAGTAAGCACTGTTAAGAGTGAGAAGCTGATCGTCGGATTAGATAGATAATCAACTGAATTTTTGAATGCATCTAACATTTAGATATTCCTTATAATGGGCCTGATATTCCACCATCTTTTCGGATGCGCCAAAAGTGCACAGCCATAAAAATCATCATGATGAATGGAACTGCAATGCAATGTATTACATAAAATCTTAGGAGTGTTGCTTCACCAACAAATCGCCCACCAATGAGAGCAAATCGTACATCCGATCCAATGTGGACTAAATTAATATCTCCGATTGCCAAGAGACTTGCACCCGGACCTTCATGACCAATAAATGGATGAGCCCTTGCCATGTTAGAACCAACAGTTACAGCCCAAATTGCTAATTGATCCCATGGTAGTAAGTAACCAGTGAAGGATAAAAACATTGTAAGAGTCATTAATAGTACACCCACGCCCCAGTTAAATTCACGAGGAGGTTTATAGGAGCCAGTCATGAAAACTCTTAGCATGTGAAGCCAAACAACTAAAACCATTGAGTGAGCTGCCCATCGGTGTAGTTCACGCATTATTCCTAGAGGCACTTGCTCTGCTAGGTCGATTATGTCTGTATAGGCATATTCAACGGTAGGACGGTAGTAAAACATCAAAAGAATACCAGTGATTGTTAAGTTCACAAAGAGGAAAAATGATAGTCCTCCCATGCACCATGTATAACCAACCTTAACCGCATGTTTTGGTAAGCGAGCCGGATGGAGATGTAGGAAAACACTACCAAGTATTGCATGCATACGCTGGCGTCTTGTCCTTGGAATACCAGATCGTATTATTGATTTCCATACCTGAGACTCTCCCAGGGTATCGAGTAATGATTTTTTATTTTCTTTTTTAGCCATTTTTTGTCTGTGATATTACTATTATATTATTAAAATATTTAAACTTTTAGGAAGGACTCTGGATTTTCCCATTCACCTTTTTCCCACTTATAACTTTTTGTTTTATCAACAAGAATTTGCCCATCATTTGCTAAACTAATCTTAAATCTTTCTAATGGTCTTGGTGCCGGACCTTCAAAATGTATACCTGTCATTCTAAAACCACTTCCATGGCAAGGACATTTAAATTTAGATTCAACAGGTAACCAGTTTGGAGTACACCCTAAATGTGTACAAACAGTAGAAAGCGCAAAAATACTTTCCTCGTCACGAACGACCCAAGCATTAAACTGTTTTTTATATTTTATATCAACGCTGTTAGACGAAAAATCTTCAGGGTAGCCAATTTTAAAAGTTTGAGGTGGTTCAAACAGAACGTTTGGAAACAGAAAGCGTATAATTACTGTGAAAAAACCGCCCGTAACACCAATGTAGGCGGCCCAGCCTACAGTAAGCCAGCTAAGAAAGCTTCTTCTTGTTGTCTCGGGTTTTTTGTATGAATTTTCAGCTGAAGAACCAATGGATGCATTTGGAATTGTTTTTTTATCTGACATTATTTATATAATCCTATTGTATGAATTTTTTAGAGTTTTCATTGCAGCATCTCGTATTTTCAGACTTTCATCTGTCTCAGCTAGTAGAACAAGCTTGGGTTCAAATCTTTTGTCTTGAACCATTTTTGAGGCTTCTATTGCGATCATGATAACTTTATTAACTTCTTTAAAATCTAGCTCTGGAAACGAAGAAAGATAATCCCTATCCATCAAATTTTCAATAATTGGTGCACTAGATTTATCACCCATTTTTGCTAATCCAATTGCAGCATCCCATCTTATATTGGGTTCTTCATCTTCTAATAATTCTTTCAAAATTGGAATAGAGCTAGGACTTCCTATAAAACCAATTGCCATAGTTGCTGCAAGCCTTTCATCTGGGTAGTCTGATTTGGTTACTATTCTACTTAATTGCGGGAGAGCCTCAAGCGCCTTTACCATTCCGACCGCTTGAATAGAAGCCAATCTAGACTCACGCGAATCATCCTTAAGCCCTACAATTAATTCCTCCGCATAATAATTATCTCCTGTGGCACCCATTGCTATGGCAAGATAAGCACGTACTAATGGATCATCATTGATGGAATGCTTATAAGAGGAGATCATCTGACCTTTGAATGAAATATCTGTTGGAATTGTTTTAGGGTTGTTTAGAACTTTAGATAATTCATACGCTGCTTGCCATCTCTTCGTGGCTGAACCAATTTTTACTTGATTTAAAAGCTCTGAAGCATCGTCTGTTTCAAAGGTGATAAATCGAAAAAGTAAAAAAAAGATAGCACCAAATATTGCGATCATGAAAGGGATCAAAAAAAAAGAATAAAAAAGAGTGTAAATGCGACTCGATTCGCTTTTTTGTTCCGTAGATGCTTTTGTGTTTTCCATTTGCTCTAATTGTTCCAAAATCAGGTTGATAATTTATTTAAATTTCTGTGCATAGGTCAAAAGTAAAAATGAGTTTATTACTTATTTTTGGTATTTTTTAATTCCATAACTTCTTTTTTTAAAATTTTTAATAAGTTTGTGCTTTTTCGAACTTCTTTTTTTACTTTAAAGAACTCGGTAATAAACATTAATGCAAATATTAGAGCTAAAATTAAGATAAAAGGGATGGAGTCCATATGAGACTAGCTTTCTTTATCTGAATCACTTTTCTTTAATTGCCATCCTAACAAAACTGGAAAGAAGAACAATATAACACAACCAACTGATAGTAAACCTACAGCCCATTCTAAATTATTCATTAACCATTCAAGGGTAAACCAGTCAAACATGCTATTTAGAATACCCAGGTTACTAGAGAAATGTAAACCAGAAGCAGTATCGTACAAGCAATCATTGATATTACTTGGGTTTTTGTTAAAACGTATTTCTGTTCTTCAGCCATTATTTTTTCTTTTTTCTTTCATAATTGCAGCTTTAATCTTTCCACGTAACACTCGATTCTCTAAACTATTTATTTCGTCCATATTTCCCTCTAATCCAGAAGATATTAGGCGGGCCATTAGTTCTTCATCCGTCTCAGCGCTTGTTTTTTCTTTTGGTAGTACTCCTGCTACAGGTACTTCGGGCATTGGAGGTCTTTCAACTGTGCCACGTTTGATTTTCACAATCATAGCCTTGGCTTTTGCACGTACAACTTTACTTTCAAAATTATTTACAGTATCCATATCACCATCCATCCCCTTATTAACGAGGTAGGCAACTTGATCATCTTTGGATAAAGCATCTACTCCACCAGTGGAATTTACTTCGGCTCCCGCTGTAGGTACTTCGGGCATTGGAGGTCTTTCAACTGTGCCACGTTTGATTTTCACAATCATAGCCTTGGCTTTTCCTCTTATTACCTTACTTTTTTCTTTAGTCATCTCTTCAGCATCACCATCTAAAACTTTATTTACAAGAATTGCGACAATATCATCAGGTGAAATGTTCTGTGCTAAACTACCAGCTCCACTAATATTGCTAAGATCATCGGATACAAGATTATCGTTGAAATCTACTTTTGGAACAATTTCATTTAAGTGATTAAAAATCTGGGATTTTTCTTTCCAGTTCATTTGATTTAAAATTGATAGTCCACCACTTGAATTCCTATGACACGAAACAATAACACCAAATTTTGTTTCTTCAATTGAAAAATGTACATATTCATTGGTAAATGGAGTTGTCTGAAATGTAAAACCAAACTCTTTTTCTTTTTCGATTGTCATTATCCTACAAATAAAATAAGGAGCAACAGTGCGAGGTCTAATCTTGAAATAAGACCCCGGTATTAATTCAAGTTGGTTAAATGAATATTTGTGCACGTATCTATCCGTTTCAAGAACGGGAAGGGATCTTTGTATTCCGTAGAACCAGACATTGTAGGTCTCAAGTGATGTTAACATTTTCCACATAATATCTTTTGTTGTTGAAAAATGATATCTAATTAGACTTTCACTATCAGTGAAGGTTCCGCCTGACCATTTTTCAAGGGTACCAAATTCGGGAGCTTCTAATGTTTTTCGAGAGACTGATTTTTGACTGATACCATCAAAAACAACGTCTTTAGAGGAATAATGATCAATTTTCCCATCTTCAAATTCTATTTCAAATTTTGTTGGATAGAAATAGATTTTTTTTAAAATACCTTTAGATCCGCTTTCACGGATAGTGCATTCTGTTCCGGGTTCAATTCTATTTAAAATCACTCAAAATCCTTTTGTTACTTTTTATTTGAATTAGATGTTAAAAATTTATGATTCGAATTTAATCAATAGTTTGATCTTTTATAAAGTGGAAAAGTTAGGTTATAAACAGATTAATTATCCTTAATTTTAAATATATATAATGAACTTATTTCGATTTTTTGCTTACTTATCTACAGGCATGACGTACCTATTGATATTCATTGGCGGTCTTGTCAGAGTCTCTGGGGCTGGCATGGGTTGCCCTGATTGGCCAAAATGCTTTGGTCGTTGGATACCTCCGACAAATGTTGGGCAGCTACCAGATTATATTGATCCATCTAAATTTAATATTGTACTTGCATGGATAGAGTACTCCAATCGGCTATTTGGAGCCTTGGTCGGTGTTACGATAACCTTAACAATGGTCTTTATGTTTAAAGATTATAGAAATGAGATAAGAATCAGAAATGCGGTTATTCTTGCATTTTTATTAACTCTGGTAGAAGGTTGGCTGGGAGCAGTTTTGGTGAAAACTGTTTTGAATCCCGTAACAATAACCCTGCATCTTTTATTTGCATTAATCATAGTTATGCTTCTTATTTATGCTTCTCAAGAAGCTTACCATCTTGAAAATCCACACTCAGAGAAAAAAAGTGACTACCCTCCATATTTAGGTAAAGTATTTGCAATTTTAGCTGGGGTACTACTTATTGAAGTGATCCTTGGTACTGAAATTAGAGGTGGCCTTGAAATGATTCGAAAAGAAAACCCTGTTATTGAATCCACATTTTTATTGAAAATGTTAGGGCCTTTTAAATATTTACATACAATTTTAGGAATTCTTATTACTTTTATCTCTGGTTATTTATGGTTTTATCTTGTTAAGAAACCTAGATTTTCCTCATCTTTAATGATCCAAACTTCTTCCACAATTCTACTTTTAATTTTGGTGCAGATTATTTCAGGAGAAATTTTAGTTTTTTTAAAAGTAATACCGCTTATACAATTATTCCATTTATGGATAGCATCTTGGATACTAGGTTTGGTAAGTATTCAGTACTCTTTGTGGAAAAAATCTCAGGTTACAAATGAATAAAAATATAATTTTTATTATAGTTTTAATATTTTTTCTCGGTCTAGGTGCATCTTGGGTTATAAATAAAGCAAACTCATCGCATCAGCTGCCTACCATAAAATTAGTACCGGAGTTTGCATTCATAAACCAAGATGGTGACCCTTTTACGGAAAAAAGACTTTTGGATAAAATAACTGTTTTAGATTTTATGTTTACTAATTGTCCTGGACCCTGCCCTATGATGACACACAATATGGCAGGTTTGTACAATGACTTTGCAGGTGTATCTGAAGTCCAATTTATTTCTGTAACTGTTGACCCTGATAATGATTCTCAAGAAACGCTTAAGAACTATGCAAGTTTAAATGGTGTAAATGATCAGCGCTGGAATTTTCTTTTTTCAGGTATCGATTCGATAAAAAAATTAAAAAGAGATGGGTTTATGCTTTTTGCTGATGATCTTCCCAGAGGGCATGCAATAAAATTTGTTCTGATAGATGCCGGAGGTAATATCCGACAATATTATGATGGGACAGATAAAGCGAGCATGAAAATTTTGAGAAAAGATATAACACTTCTCGTTAAAAAGATGAGGACTTAAATGAAGCGAATACCACAAAAAGCTTCATCAAAAATTTCGGGTTATTATGAGCTAACAAAACCAAGTATTACTTTTTTAATTTTAATTTCTACTGCATTGGGATATTATTTGGGTGCCAAAGGACATCTTAATTATTTACATCTCTTGATAACCTTAGTTGGATCTAGCTTTGTATCATCAGGTGCTGGAGCCTTAAATCATTATGCTGAATCTAAAACAGATAAACTAATGGACAGAACTAAGCTAAGACCTATCCCCTCTGGGCTAATATCTGCCAAAAATACTTTATATTTTGGTTTGTCACTTATTTTTTCAGGTACAATTCTTCTTCTTATATTTGTAAATACTCTCACCGCGATTTTATCCTTAGTGACAGCAATATTATATCTGTTTGTTTATACTCCATTAAAAAAAATAACATGGCTGAATACTTCAATTGGTGCAATACCGGGTGCAATACCACCTGTCGGAGGTTGGGTGGCTGCCTCAGGTAAAATTGAACCAGAGGCATGGATTCTTTTCACTATTCTGTTTTTGTGGCAGCACCCTCATTTTTATGCTATTGCATTAATGTATAAAGATGACTATAAAAAAGCCAACATGCAGATGCTCCCTGTTTTAGAATTCAGTGGAAATAGAACTAATAGACAAATTTTATGGCATGCACTACTTTTGATCCCTGTTTCATTAATGCTAAATTATATAGGACTCTTGGGTGATATCTATTTTTGGGGTGCTATGATACTTGGTTTTTTATATTTGGGTTCTGGTATTCCATTGATAAAAAACTATACATATGAAAATGCAAGAATGCTTTTAAAAATATCTGTTTTATACTTACCTTTACTTTTTTTAACAATCTTAATCGATCAAATACTATGAAAAATGATGCATTTTGGACGAAAATTATTTACATAATTTCCGTTGTAATAAGTTTAGCAGTTGCTTTTTTAATTCTAGGACCCAGACCTGAAGGCCTTGAGGGGAGCATGGATGTCTCAATGTTACCATTAGTTAACGCATCACTTAATGGCATTACTACAATATTACTTTTAATTGGTTATATCTTTATCCTAAATAAAATGATTGATAAGCATAAAATGGTGATGCTTTCTGCATTTGGAACATCTTCTCTTTTTTTAGTTTCTTATATCATCTATCATTGGTTCAAGAGTGGGCCAAAATTATATCTTGGTGATTATCAGACAGTATATTATTTTATTTTACTGACACATATTATTTTGGCTGCTATCATCATACCATTAGCTTTATTTACTCTTTACCGAGGTCTTAATACACAAATTGAAAAGCATAAAAAGATTGCAAAAATAACTTTTCCAATTTGGTTATATGTTTCTGTTACTGGAGTCATAATTTATTATATGCTTTACGTTTAAATCTCCTTTACCATTCCACCGAATCTTTTATCAAGTTTGAACCCATGCTTTGAAAAAAAATCTTCTGCGTAGAAACCAACAGTAATATTCTCAATACCTTGATGTTTTTTTCTTTTGAAAAAATCGGACATGAGTCGTTTGCTTAAGGAAATCTTCTGATATTTCTGTTTAACTGCAACCCACTCTAAGTGGATTTTTTTTTCATCAATTTTCTTCCAGTATAATCCTCCCGCAATCCGATTTCGATTATTAAATGCTAACAGAAATTCATGCTCTGAAGTAAAAGTACTACTTAAAGATGAATCAATTAAAATCGTATGAAATTGAGCAATTTCTTTCGGTACAAATGGTGGTCTAATGCTGTATAATTTTCCGTCATTACATTCTGTTTGAAAAACTAAATTTAACTTTTCTTCTTTCCCGTATTTAGTTGTAACGAGTTCAACATAATCAGCAGAATCCACATGAGGAAACAGCATCCTTGCCAAAAAAAACTTTTCATTTTCATTCAAATTTATTTGACTCTGAATTTCACTTATTTTATTTTGCAGGTTCCATGGATTCAAATCTTTTTTTCTCAAACTTTTAATAATATTTTGAAAACTGATAATTAATTCTTTGCTTGAACTTTTAAAACAATTCATCATGAAAAATCGAACCCTTGTTTCTGGATATTCATCTAAAAGAGAATCTAAATTGTAATCGCCATAAAGCTCTTGTAGGATTGAGGCACGTGCTTTCAATGTGGCATTTTTATTTAAATCTAACCATCTTTCGTACCTTAGGGATGC
>JAOHKG010000016.1 GCA_028101095.1 Fidelibacterota bacterium
AGCAGAAAAGATAAGTATTTTGAAATACCTTTATCAGGAGTAGGTTTTGAAAATAATTGGGTTAATTTGCAATTAAGTAGAGGAACCGAAAGTTGGGGCGCAGGAGAAGGAATTAATATCTTATTGAATTATGAATCTTTTCCCTATAATTATTTTAAAATGACATCAGATTATGGGAGAATTAGAGTTGCTTATTTGCATGGATCTCTTGAGTCGCGACCTAACTTATCCAACAGGTTTTTCACATCAAAAGGAATTGAGTTCAGTAATAGAAGATCTTTTATTCTTTCTCTATCAGAATCTGTAATCTATTCAGGAAAAGACAGGCAGATTGAATTTGGATATATAAATCCAATAAGTCAGCATTTAGAAGTTGAGTGGAATGATAGATTAAAGGTAAAAGGTGAATCAAGCTCAAATGCATGTTGGCAATTATCATTTGAGTATTTGAAAAATCAGATAAGGCTTTCTGGTAATTTTATTATAGACGAGTTTGTGCTTGATAAAGATATTCAAAAAAATAAAAAGCATGCTATAGCTTATTCATTAAGAATTTCTAAAGCGGTAAGTTTAAAAAATATTAATAATTCATTAACTCTATATACTTCTTTTTTAAAAGTTGGTACTCCTACTTTTAGACATATTGAAGGAAATAATAACTTTGTGAATAATGAGTTTCCTTTAGGTTGGCAAAATGGTAGTGATGGCTTTGAATACAATGTTGGTTTTAACTATTTTAAAATAAGTAAATATTTAATTCAATTTAATAGCAAGTTTCTTTTTATTGGTAGTTTTAGTATAGTAAATAGCCCTTATGAACCATATACAACAGAGTCTTACTATATTTCAGATTTTCCAAGTGGTGAAATAGAGAAAAAAGAAATTACAACCATAAATTTTTTTAGAAGGTTAGGTTCAATTTATTCATTCAATTCCAATGTAAGTTTTGATACAAAAAGTTTTAATTTTTTTGAATTGAATTGCGGATTTGAATTTAACTTTTCGCTTATAAGTAGAAGAAATAAAATCTAATTTAGAGGATATGAGTTTAAAAAAAAATAAAACCAATAGTTCTAGTAAAAAAGAAAAAACTATTTTAGAGCCCTCTCTCAATGAGTTATTAGGTCGGAAAGAAGTAGATCTAGATATGAAAAAAATTAATAAATCTTTATTTAATAGAAGAATATTAGTTACAGGAGCTGGCGGATCTATTGGTTCAGAGTTAGTCAAGGAATGCTTAAGATTTAAACCTCTCCAAATTGTATGTTTAGATAATTCAGAAGAAAAAATATTTGGACTAGAGTTTAAATATAAAAAAAATAAGAAAACTATAAAAGTGGTTTTAGCAGATATTAATAATGAGACTGAATTAGATAAAGTTTTCAAGGATAACAAACCAGAGATCATTTTCCATGCTGCTGCTTTTAAGCATGTCACCATTCAAGAGTCTCATCCGTGGTGCTCTGTGAAAACAAATGTAGGTGGGACATATAACCTGATATTGTTATCAGATAAGTATTTAGTTAAAACCTTTATTTTAGTTTCAACCGATAAAGCTGTTAATCCGGTAAGTATTATGGGAGCAACCAAAAAAATAGCTGAAGATTTGATACGACAATATAACAACAAATCAAAAACGCGTTATGCTGCTGTAAGATTTGGTAATGTTTTGGGAAGCTCTGGAAGCGTGATTCCAATATTTCAAAATCAAATTCGATCGGGTGGTCCAATTACAATTACACACCCTGAAATAACAAGATTTTTTATGTCTATTCAAGAAGCATCACAATTAATTTTACAATGTTGTACATATGCAAGAGATAGAGAAATATTTATCTTGAAAATGGGAATGCCTATTAAAATTCTTGATTTAGCTAACCAGTTGATAAAGCTATCAGGTCATACCCCTGGAATTGATATTCCTATTCACTTTACTGGGTTAAGAATTGGTGAAAAATTACATGAAGAATTAAGAGTTTCAGGAGAAAATATAGTAAAAACAAAGCACGATAAAATAATTATTTTAAAACATAAGGTAGTCAATAAAGATAGAAGCGATTGGAATAAAACCAAACCTTTAATAGAATCACTGTTAGAGGCAGCACTTGATTTAGATATAAAAAAAATTAAAATTTATTTAAAAAAGTTGATTCCAACTTATCAATCTTTTAATAGCAATATAAATAGAATTGAAAAATAGATACTAAGAAATAAAATTTAATATTATTCGTTTAAGAACTTTCCAACCATCTAAAGTTTTAAGTTTTTTTCCATCTTTTAAATATCTTCTTTTGTAATTCAGATATACTTGCTCAATCTTTTTTCCTCTGTTATTTTTTGTTAAATAAGAGATCAGTTCGACATCAATATCAAATCTATCTGCTTTTAAATATTTTAGTATAATATCTTTTTTGTAGAAAGATTTTCCACAACATAGAATATCTTTATGTGAAGATCTAAATAATAAATTAAAAAAAGTAGTAAACATAAAATTCCCCCAATCATGACCAGAATTTATTGGGCTAATTTTTTTATATCGATAACCTAAAGCACAGTTCACATTATTAGATTTATCTAAAATCATTAATTTATTAACATCCTGTGTTTCTAGTTCTAAATCTCCATCAAATATAATCAGTTTTGAATATTTAGAGATCTGAATGCCTTTTTTTAAAGCAACCCCTTTTCCTTTATTTTCTTTGAAACAATGCAGATTTATAAAATTACAATTTTTCAAGATCAATTGAGATCTGTCTGTACTACCATCATCTATGATTATTATTTCATTCTTTTTTGAGAAAATACGTAATTGGATTAATAATTGAGGAATGTATCTCTCTTCATTAAAGACTGGGATTATAATTGAATAGTTCATTGAAAAAAAAAAGCGAATTAGATTTAATTCGCTTTTTTTTTAAATTCTAATTACTAGTTAGAACGAATAATTTAACCTCAATCCTAATCCTGCCCAGTATGTAGAGTTTCCAGATCTTTCATCGGCTTTAGTTGCTATAAAACTTTCTGCTCCAACTAAAATGTTTACTGGTAGATCTAAACTTTTCTTCATTATTTTTTCTAATGAAACCCCTGAAAAATTTCTTAATCCCAAACCAGCTCCTATTAATCCGACATGAGTCTCTGAAAAAACTAGCTCAAATAGAGTTGCATTTACTCCTAGTCCAACAAATAAAGCATCTAAATCTTCAGTTAAACCTTCAAATTCAGCCTCAGATTGATAAATTCCACCAGCTAAAGAAACTTTAAAATTGAACTTTTCACCTAAATTAAATCCATAGGGAGTCTGAGCTACAATACTTCCTCCGACCGGCGTATTGGTAATGTACGCACCATTTAAGAAGCCGATACTACCTGTTCCACCAACACTCCATCCTAGCGCTTCTTTCGCTAAAACTTCTTCCGCTACTTCTTCAGGTGTGGTTGTTGTTGATTCAGTCACAGCTTCTTCTGTAACAACATCAGCACCTCCTACGGGAGGTGTATATTCAAGACCAAGCTCTTCTGCCATTTTTCTTTTTGCTTCTTCAGCAGCAGCAGCAGCTGCTGCATCTAATTCTGCTTCTTCAGCAGCTTTAGCTTCAGCTAACTTTCTCGCTTCTTCATCAAGCCTATCTTGCTTAATTTTTTCACGCGCACCTTTAGCTGCGTTCTTAGCTGCTTGTTCAATAGCTGCATCGGTTGCAGCTTCTGCATCAGCAGCGGCTTTTTCAGCAGCAGCCTTTGCCTGACGTGCAGCTTCAATTGCATCAACTTTATCTTGTGCAGACAAACCTGAAACTATTAGAGAAATCACTAATAAAAATCTCTTTAAAATATTTATACTCATTTTTTCACCCTTAATATTGTGTCAAACACATTGTTATAAGTTTAAAATTATTGTTATAATTGGATGAATACAAGTTAATAAATTTAGGATTATTATAAGAAATTATGCACTGTATTATAATAGTTAAAACTAATATAATCTTTAAAACAATAACTGCATGGAATGATAGAGAAAAAAATTAAAACTATAGAAGTGTATCAAGGTGATCTATTACACCTTCAGAAAGATTCAGTTGAATTATCTAATGGTCGAATAAGTACAAGAGAATGGATAAGGCACCCTGGAGCGGCGTGTTGCATACCGATACTTCCAAACTCTGAGATTGGACTTATCAAGCAATTTAGATATGCTATTGGGGAAGAGATGATTGAACTTCCTGCCGGGAAGCTCAATAAAAATGAAAAACCTATAGAATGTGCCATCAGAGAGCTGGAAGAAGAAATTGGATACAAAACACAAAAGGTCACACTCCTCACTGAAATTCATCCTGCAGTAGGGTTTTGTAATGAAAAAATATCAATTTATTTAGCTGAAGAATTAAAAAAAACAAAAATAAATTTAGATTCAGATGAATTTATTGAACTAATTCCTACAAAATTAAACAAAGCATTAGAGTTGATTGAAAATGGTATTATTACGGATGCTAAAACAATTATTGCTTTACTATGGTATGAAAAGTATTTATCAAAAAATATCAAAAAGACAATTAAAAAATGAAAAATTTTTCTGACCTTCTCAAGTCTGAGGCTAAAACACTTGGATTTGAAAAAGTAGGTATTGCAAGGGCTGAAGAGACACCAAGAGAAAAATCTGATTTAAATAAATGGATCAAAAATGATGGTCATGCATCAATGGAATGGTTAAAAAAGAGGAAAGAAGAGAGGGGAGACATACATACTTATTTTCCAGAAGCAAAGTCTGTTATTTCTGTTGGGCTCAATTATTATGTTGGAGAAAACCAAAATGATATAAACTCCGAATATAAATTTTCTAATTATGCTTGGGGGGAAGACTACCATGATTTAATCAAGGAAAAACTATATCAATTATTAGCATGGATTAAAAATTATCACCCCTCTGTTAAGGGATTAGCTTGTGTGGATACGGCTCCAGTAATGGAGAAAGTTTGGGCGCAACGAGCGGGTCTTGGATGGATAGGTAAACATACAAATTTAATTACACCGGATCATGGAAGTTGGCTCTTCTTAGGCGAAATAATTCTAGATATTGATTTAAAACCCGATCCTTTTTTTAGTGAAGATTTATGTGGTACTTGCACTGCATGTTTAGACTCCTGCCCAACAAATGCTTTGACAGAATACAGAATAGAAGCTGAGAAATGTATCTCTTATAAAACCATTGAACACCGAGGAGATTTTTCAGAGAAAGAAGAGAATCTTCATGGATGGATTTATGGGTGTGATATCTGCCAAGATGTTTGTCCGTGGAATAAGAAATTTTCAAAAGAAACAGATTTAAAAGAATTTCTACCTAAAGATGAAATAATTAATTGGTCTAATAAAGATTGGGAAAACATATCAGATGAAAGTTTTAAGAGGATATTTAAAGGTTCCTCGGTCAAAAGAACTAAGCTTATTGGCTTAAAAAGAAATATTTCCCAAAATAAAAAATCATTAAAGAGGAATCTAAAGTGATTCAAACAGGAATTTTATTGCTTCTAAAATAAGGTGAATATTTTTAATTTATACTTAGTTGAAATTTTTCATAATCAGAGATTCATTATAAAATATTTATTAATAAAAGCTCAATGGAAACTGATATACTCTTAACAATAATTTTTACCTCTGCAGTTCAATCTCTTTTTGGAACTGGGGTTTTAATGCTTGGTACTCCCATATTGTTAATTTTAGGTTATGATTTTCAAAACGCACTGCTAATTTTACTTCCAACTTCTATTCTAATTAATTTTTTTCAACTTAATGGCAACCTTGAAAAAATTGATAAAAGATTTTATATAAAGTTGCTTTTTTTGAGTATTCCTCCTATATCTTTTTTTTTATATTTCAATAATTCTTTTTCAATTAACTTAAATTTATTTACAGGAATTTTTCTAATTATAATTTCACTAAAAACAAAAATTTCTTTAATTGAGAGGATGATAGAAAAATTTATTCAAAATGAGAATTTATTTTTAGTAATAATGGGGATTATCCATGGGATTACTAACCTTGGCGGTGCGCTACTATCAATTATCATTTTCAGTAAAAGATTATCAAAAAATAGTAAAAGATCAACCATTGCAATATGCTATCTAACCTTTGCAGTATTTCAGTTATCAACACTAACTGTTTTGCTAGGTAATTATAACTATTTTAATTGTACTAATTTAATCTATTGGATAATAGGCCTAATCATATTTTTTTTCGTCGAAAATTTTTTATTCATCAAAGTTGATGATAAAAGTTATACATTTTATTCAAATTTCTTTATTTTCATACTGGGATTAACACTTATCCTAAAATAGAAACCTACTAAATAGGCTGGATAATTAAATTAGAAGTTATAATTCAATTTTACATTAATAACATTTAATCGAAATATATCCATTTTTTGAAAATAATACGATGGGTAACGAGCCTTGGTTCAAAGAAACCTCTCCTACTATTCTGTTATCTTTCAACTCAAAATTCAAAGGTATTTCCGATGTTATATCTTGAGTAGATCTATTAAAATCAATTTCTGCAGAAAGGCTTAATGAAAGGTCTTTTTGAATTTCTAAATCAATATTACCTTCGATCGTTGAGATGTTATGGAATGTGTTTTCTACGGAAGAATCATAGATTGATTTTAAATAGATGTTTCCAAAGTAGCTTTTAAGGTCACTACTACCAGAGATTTCTTTTAAAATAATATTTCCACTTGAGGTTGTGCAATTTATCAAACCTTTAGAGTCTTCAATAAGCAGGTTTCCGGTAGTTGTTTTAAGATTGCACCTACCAATAATTTCTTTTAACTGAATATCTCCATCATTATTAGTTAACGTTAGATTAGATTTAATGTTTTTTCCTCTGACAAAAGACGAGGATGTTCTGCAACTTATTTTGTCCCCATTTATATTATTTAATTCGATAAGTCCACTTATAGAAAAGAGTTCTAAGTTACCTTCAAAATTATTTATGAAAAGATCTCCGCCAAGAATTGTAATCTTATTTTCACCGTGGACATTTTTAACCTTTAAGTTATCATTCTTCAAGTAAATATTAGAAAATAGATGAGAGTCTTCAATATTTACTTCACCTCCAAAAGAATCGATTTTCAAGTCTCCATTTAAACCACTTAATTTTATAGAACCTAAATGTTCGTTGAAGTTTATTGCCCCAGAAATATTTTCAACGGCAATGTCTCCTTGGCATTTCTTAAAATTGATAATTATGTTCTTAGGAATAGTTATAACTATGTTCTTAAGATCATATTGAAATTCACTTTTTCCTTCTCTTTGAATAATTATCATTTTGTCTACTATATCATGATACAGAAAAATCAATTTCTGAGGCTCCAGGTCGGGCTTCTTTTTGTTCGAGGTATGATAAATCTCAATGGATGCTCCAGAGCCAATCTTCCCACTGATTGTAATATTAGTTTTTAGTTCACCGAGGTTTAACCTGTAAGAACCATCATCTAAAATATCATCTAGAAGATATTTTTCTTTTAATAAAGGAATTTCTTCTTTGTTTAAGCTATTCGCACTTAGCATTATCAAAAAAGTTGTAGATAACAAATAATAGAAAAGTGAAAATTTATAAAACTGATATAAAATTTTTGACTTCAATTTTTATTTTTTTAAATAAAAAAAAAGCCTCTTGGAAGAGGCTTTTTAATATTCTTGATATTTATTTTATAAACCAGTTTCATTAACTGTCTTTTTCACAGCTACTAAGGTTTTTGAAAGTTCAGATTTTTCACTTTCTGATAAAGTGAATTCTAAAACTTTTTCAACACCAGTAGATCCAATGACGGTTGGTACTCCAATAAAAAAGCCATCAATGCCAAATTCACCTTCGCAGAGAGACGCGCATGGAATAACCCTTTTTTTATCTTTTAAAAATGATTCAGCCATTTCAATGGCCGATTGCGCAGGTGCGTAAAAAGCAGAACCATTTCCAAATAATTTTACAATCTCTCCACCGGCAACTCGCGTTCTATCTTCAATTTCTTTAATCCTTGATTCAGAAATTAAATCTGTTACGGGCACACCACCAACTGTGGCTAGACGAGTTATTGGAACCATTGTGTCTCCATGCCCTCCAAGAACCATACACGTAACATCTTGGACCGAATATCCGGTCTCCATAGCAATAAATGCTCTGAAGCGAGCACTATCTAATGCGCCGGCCATACCGACTACTTGATTCTTTTTGAATCCAGAAACCTTATAAAAAGCATAAACCATCGCATCAAGCGGATTTGAAATAACAATTACAAATGAGTTTGGAGCATGTTCTTTTATGTTTTTTGCAACATCTTTCATGATTCCAAGATTTATATCTAGGAGATCCTCTCTGTTCATACCAGGTTTACGCGGAATACCGGCAGTTATGATAAAAACGTCTGTCTCTTTAACATCTTCCCAGTTTGAAGTACCTGTGATATTTGAATCGTAGCCATCATGTGGTCTTAATTGCATCAAATCTAGAGCTTTTCCTTTGACCATTCCCTCAGATTGAGGAATGTCAAATATTACAACATCACCTAATTCTTTTTGTGCTGCTAAAAGAGCAAGGTTACCACCTATTTGACCACCGCCAATTAATGTTATTTTTTTTCTTCCCATTAAATTACCTTTGGATTGTAAAAAAAAACCCTCTTTTCAGAGGGCTTTTTTTAATTGCTAGCGAGAATAGTGACTATTTTTCTATTTCGACCTTTGCGACCGAACTTAACAATACCATTAGCCGTTGCGAACAATGAATCATCATTTGCTCTCTTAACATTCAGCCCTGGATGTATTTTAGTACCTCTCTGCTTTAGAATAATTGTCCCAGCATGAATTTCTTGACCGTCCGCTACTTTTAATCCAAGGTAACTTGGATTGGAGTCGCGTCCATTTCTGGAACTACCTTGACCTTTCTTATGTGCCATATCTTAGTCCTCTTTTTTTAAAGGTTCAGCTGACTTCTCAGATTCTTTTTTATCTTTTTTCACTTTTGGTTTAGGCTTCGCTTTTTTTGCTGAAGTCTTAATTTTTTTTATTTCAACTTCAGTAAACCATTGCCTATGTCCATTTTTACGTTGATATCCTTTTCTTCTTTTCTTTTTGTAGACAAGAATTTTTTTATCACGCTTATTTTCTAAAACTGTTGCTGTTACTGAAACGCCTTTGACATTAGGATTCCCTAAAACGGTATCTTTACCGTCACTAGTTAATAAAACATTCTCAAATGTTAGAGTTGTTCCAGGTTCACTATTTTGTTTGGGTACACGAATACGAAGACCTTCAGTGGCCTTGAATTGTTTACCTGATATTGTTACTATTGCATACATATTTTTTCTCTCTCTTAAAGCCGGCGAATATACTAGTTAGATTTTCCTTTTTCAAGGCTCATTTCATTTGTCACATCTTTATCGTCTTTTGTACGGAAGAATTTAAACTCATCCTGACGAAGTTCAACGTTCTCTTCAATTTTTAAATGAACAAAATTTTGCCACATCAATCCTCTGAGAACATGTTTTTTCTCCCCCTTCAAATAGGTTGCATTATGAGGATGTAGCTGAAGTTTTAATCGTATAGATCTGTATTTACTTTTATACCGACGTAACCAATGATCTAATCTGGTAATGAGAGTCTCTTGCGACATAATGCGACCTGACCCTTTACAACTTGGGCATTCATCGCTCATTGAGTCGAGCAAGCTGACACGTATCCTCTGGCGAGTCATTTCTAACAGACCAAATTCAGTTATGGGTGCAACAGCCACTTTTGCTCTATCTTTTTTTAATTCTTTTCGAAGCTCGTAGTAAACTTTCTTTTGATTGTCTTCATGCTTCATATCGATAAAGTCGATAACAATCAATCCACTTAAGTCTCTTAGTCTTAGCTGCCTCGCAACTTCGCGAGCAGCTTCCATATTAATTTTTAGTGAATTTTGTTCATGAAGTTTTTTACCTACAAACCTTCCGCTGTTGACATCCACAACAACCATTGCTTCAGTTTTCTCTATTATTAAATATGCTCCACTTTTTAGCCAAGCTTTTGGGCGCATGAGTTTTTCTATTTCAGATTCTATGCCAAAACTCTCAAAGAGAGGAGCTTTTAATTTATAGAGTTCTAGTCTATCTAATAAGCTAGGGGAGACTTCTTCTAGGTATTTTTGAGTCTTTTTAAATATTCGTTTTGAATCGATGATAATTTTTTCAACATCCGGAGTTAATAAGTCTCTCACAACACTCGATGCTGTTTCTAAATCTTCATATACTATTACGGGTGCTTCTCCTTGGTCTGCTTTATACTCAATCTGGTTCCAGTTCTCTATAAGTTGATTAAAGTCGTTTTCAATATGCTCTTCAGACTTACCTTCAGCGACTGTTCTTATAATAACACCGATATCATTTTTCCTGAGTTTCTGGGCAATCTTTTTTAACCTTCTACGTTCATATTTATCCCAAATCTTTTTTGATATTCCTATATAATTTGCATTAGGAACTAAAACTAGTAGTCGCCCGGGTAAGGCGACCTCAGTTGTAACTCGAGGTCCTTTTCCAGCAAAAGGCTCTTTGATTACTTGAACATAAATTTCTTGGTCTTTTTTTAGATCGACCTCAATATTATCATATTTACTATTCTTGTTATTTTTTGATTTTTTATCATCATTCTCTTCTACGATAAACTCATCTGAACCTATTTCAGAAAAAGGCAGGAAGGCGTTTAGCTCGTATCCAATATCAACAAAAGCTGCTTGCATTCCAGGTAAAACATTTTCTACAACACCTTTGTAAACATTTCCAACCATTCTATGGTTGTCTTGCTTTTCAACATAGACTTCAACCAGTTGATTTGATTCTTGAATAGCAATCCTGGTTTCACCCATGCTCTCATTAATAAATATTTCTTTTTGCATGATTCCTCTTATATTTTTGTATCGAAAAAAGAATATAATCCTTGTCATCCATAATTATTATGTAAAATAGGATTATTATACTTTTATTTAGTTGAGGTTGCAAAAGGAAAGAAAATTTTGGCCCATTTAGGGTGATAAAAAAGGTGTCAGAATCGTCAAAAAAAATTAAATTTTGTAATCCTTCTACTCCCAACAACAAAAATTACAGGATTTCTTTGGCTCTATCAATGAATATAAAAAAAAACATAGTTTCGCAAGTAAAATAACGTTTTGGCATTTAATTGTATTCTAGAAATTTAATTTTATTTTTCTGCTATATCTTTTTAGTATCTCCTCTTTTTTCAAGAGGTGAAAACATTGGATTTTGTCTTGACGTCAAAGGGTTTGTTCAGCGGGATGGAAAAATAAGAAATGGTGTACTGCGAAAAGGTGACCCGATCTACAATGGAGATAAAATCATTACAGGTTCGAATGGCTTTATCTCGTATGCATTTATTCACGAAAGAACAAGTGCAAAAATTTTTGAAAATTCTGTGGTAAAAATAAATACAAATATGAAAAATATTGGTTCTTTTTCTAAACTTGCCCTTTTTGGAGGGAAAGTAGTAATACAATCTGAAGAAATGGAAGAAGAGCCATTCATTATTTGGTCCCCTTCATCAACGTGTAAATTTCAAAATGGGCATATAATTATTGAATATAAAAATGAGTTGCTGTACGATAATAACAGTTATTGTTTATTTACTGTTTTAAATGGTGTCTCTGAAGTTAGAAATAATATATCCGGCAATATAATGTACGTAAAAAAGGGCCGGAGTGTGGTTTCCACAATGAATGGTAAATTTTTAGAATTAGAAACGTTTAGAAACTCAAATGAAATTCAAAAGACTTTGATGATAAAGGAAAACGTAAAATGAATAATTTAGGTGATATAATAGCAATTGGTGGGGGCGGATTTGGCAGAAACCCAAAACACAATCTAGTTGAAAAATATATACTCAAACAATCTAATGTGAAAAAGCCAAATATATTATTTATTCCAACTGCTAGTGCAGAAGATAAATCGTACATTGTCAATTTTTATTCATGTTTTTCTCGTTTAGAGTGTAGTCCAAGTCATATGACGTTTTTTCAGCGAACACCTAGGTTAGATAGTCTCGTAAACAAGGCAGATGTTATTTATGTTGGGGGAGGGAACACTAAAAGTATGTTGGCTGTTTGGAAAGAGTGGAAGTTGGATAAACTTCTTTTAAAGGCTTATCAAAATGGAAAAATATTATGTGGAGTAAGTGCTGGCGCAATATGCTGGTTTGAACAGGGGATTACTGACTCATGGGCAAGCAACTTAAACGCGATGGATTGTCTTGGATTTATTGATGGAATGGCTTGTCCTCATTACCAAGAAGAAAAAGATAGAAGACCAAGTGTACATAAATTATTAAAAAACAAAAAGGCAATAGCTGGCTATGCAATTGATGGCGGCGCTGCCGTTCATTTCAAAAATGGCGAGTATTACAAATCTTTACAATTTTACAGTAATTCAAATGTTTACAAAGTTTCTCTAGACGATGGAAATATAAAAGAATCTCAGTTAGGTGTAGACAAGCTATTACCTTAGACCTATCGTGCTGTAAATGCAGCTTTAAAATCATTTATTTAGCTAAAAACCTTTATCAAATAGTATTTTTAGAAACTAACTATTTAAAAATATTCAAAAAAAAGAATAGAAATCGGTCATATCGGGTTTTTTTAGTTTCATAAGAAACTTTATAGTTGCATTTGTAACTAATATAATTTTAGTTTTAAATACTAATTAACTAACAAATTTATATTTAATAATTATGTCTCAAGAAAGAATAAGAATAGGTGTCAAAAGACACTTACTGTTAAGTAAAGCTTATAAAGCTTCAATTTATCGTTTCTTAGAGAATATTTCAGAATTAGAAATAGATATTACCTTTGATGAGTGGATGATTTTAGGACCAATATGGAACTTAGAAGGCGCATCACAAAAAGAATGTGGGGCAATTTCAACTAAAGACAAGACAGCGGTAACTCGAATAATTAATTCTTTGGAAGGGAAAAATTTGGTTGTGAGAGTCTCAGATCAAATAGATAAGAGGGTCAAGAGGATTATTCTTACTAGAAAAGGTGAAAAATTGTTTGATGATATTTTACCGATTATTGAAAAAACTCGTTTCCAAATGAATAATGATATTTCTGAAAGTGAATTGAAAACACTAGATGCTGTATTGATGAAATTAATCGAGAACCATGAAAGATTTACAAAAAGTTGAAAAAAATGATATCTGGTATAATTAAAAACTTTTCTATTACCAAGTCTGCTTACTTCTGTCTTTTTTTGCTATTTTTAAATTGTGCAGGCAGATCCGAATTTGATGTAGATACTCTCGACATTCCAGTACCTAAATCTTGGCAAATCACTTTTCCAGAGAATAAAGATTTTGTTGGTGAATGGTGGCTATCTTTTCAAGATAGTGGATTAACCAATTACCTATCTAAATACAAAGCCAATAGCCCCACTGTTAAAACCTTACTTCAAAATCAAAAACTTGCCAAATATAATGCATCTATTAGCAGTTCTTCCATATTCCCTCAACTTAATTTTAGTGCAAGACTAGATACGAATACGCAAAATCTATCTGGCTTTGGATTTGCAACGGCTCTTTTAGGTGATAGTGATGATTCAGGTGATGATGATAATACAAATCAAAGTTCAAATAATAGTCAGGATGTAATCTCCTTCGGTAATACTAGTGCCGGAATCAATCTAAATTTACAATGGGAAGTAGACATCTGGGGTCGACTAATCAATGCGCGAAAAGCAGCCTACAAGAATTATAATTCTATGCTTCACGATCTTGCATATTTACGATTTTCAACTGAAGTTAGAACGACTCAGTTATATTTTAAGGGAGTAGAGTCTGCAGCACAACTTGAGCTGTCAAAAAATTCCTATAATAGCTTGGTTGAGATCAGAGATTTAGTTAGAGACCGATATGAAAGAGGCTTAAGGCCAAGCCTTGATTTCAGGCTTGCTGAGACATCTGTTGCTATTTCGATAGTCTCAATGGAAAATAATAAAAATCAACTTAAATCAATTAATAGAGAATTAGAAATTCTAATAGGAGAATATCCAAAAGGTGTGCTGGTAGAAAACACTCTGATTCCAACTCTCTTACCACAAATCAAAGAAGAACTTCCTGCATCACTCATTCAAAGAAGACCTGATATTCAAAGTCTTCTCCTCCAAGTAGAATCAAAAAATTACAATGTCGCAGAGTCAAAAAGAAATCTACTTCCCGGAATTTTCTTCAATGGAAATATTGGTACTTCAGCACAATCTTTGGAAGATCTTTTGAATAAAGATTATGGAATTTGGAATATAGGTTTGAATGCTACAGCACCAATTTTTAATGGAAAAAAATTAAGATCGTTGGTCAAAGTCCAAGAAGCTGCTTTTGAGGTTTCAAAGCAAAATTTGATAAAAGGTGTCTTAAATGCATTCTCAGAAGTAGAACAACAGCTTGAATTGGGAGAATCTCTGAATCTTCAAGTTGCTGCTTTAGAAACTGCGCTTAAACAATCAGAAGATGCATATAACTTATCAAAAGAGCGATATGACAGTGGTGTTACCTCACTCGAGTCTGTGCTAAATAGTCAAAGACAGTTCAATGATATAAAATCTCAGCACATAAGAATAAAGAGATTGGTTGTTGATAATAGGCTTTCACTGATACTCGCACTTGGTGGGAATACTCCACAGAACAAAATTTAATGTACAAGTAGAATGGTTATAAAATGAAAAAATATAGTGGTTTAATAATAATAGCGCTAAGCATAGCTATTGCAAGTTTTTTAATATCAAACAAGCCAATTGCGGTAGCTAAAGACGAGACTTTAAAAACTCCTTTTGTTGAAACAATGATGTTAATCTCGCAGGATGTAAAAGCTTCAATTTCAACACAAGGTATAGTGTCTCCATCTTTTTCGATTACCTTGATATCCGAATTAGGATCAAAAGTAGATTGGATTTCTACGAAAATGCAACCAGGTTCTAGTTTTACATCCGGTGACACTCTTATCGTACTAAATAAACGAGATTATGAATTAGCACTAATTACAGCGGAGTCAAATGTTTTAAATGCTAAAGTAAATCTAGAGCGTGAAAAAGCTGAGTCAGTTCTAGCCATGAAAGAATGGAAGAGAGTTGGAGCTGGAAAAGGAAGTGATCTTGCATTAAGAAAGCCACAACTTGCACAAGCTAATGCAACATATGCAGCAGCAGAGGCTACGCTTGAAAGAGCTCAACGAAATCTTAAGAGAACTTTATTTATAGCTCCTTTTGATGGTCGTGTTAAAATGAAAAATGTTGATTTAGGTGCGACAGTTTTCCCTGGAACTGTTTTAGGTGCTATATACGGATCAAAATCATTCGAAGTGAGGCTTCCAATAGCGGATCAAGATGTTCCTTTTACAGGGCTGGATTTTAATGGACAGCAAATCCAAAATGATAAGCAGTTAGATGTAGAATTTTCAATTGGAGAAAATAAATTTGATGGAAGAGTAATTAGAGCAGAAGCTGAAGTAGATCGCACAACTCGAATGCTATCAGTCGTCGCTCAAATTGAAAATAATGCTTCCAGAAATATTGCTGTAGGTCAGTTTGTTCAAGCCCTTATTTTTGGGATCGAGATTAAAAATATTACAATTATTCCTAGGGCATCGGTAAGAAATGAGTCGGTGTGGGTTATAGATAAAGATCTTGTTTTATTTAACAGAGCTGTCGAGACATTAAGGTTCGAAAGTGAATTTGCATTAGTTGGTGAGGGCCTAGAAAAAGGTGATAGGTTACTCACATCTAGACTCTCAAGTTTAGTAAATGGTTTAAAAGTTACATTTGAGTTGAATTAGTTATTATGGAAAGAATAATTCGTTGGTTTGTTGGAAGTAAGGTTGCGGCAAACCTTGCAATGGTTTTTATAATTATCTCGGGTTTAATGACAATTCCATTATTAAAAATGGAAGTCTTTCCAAATATAGAAATTGATATAATTAATGTAACTGCAGTTTACCCAGGAGCAAGTCCTACGGATGTTGAAGATGCTATTTGTGTTAGAATAGAAGAACGCCTCCAGGGTTTAGATGGGATAAAAGAAATATCTTCAACCGCCTCTGAAAACGTAGGTAGTGTCAGCATTTCTATTTTACCGGGTCAAGATACAAATGAGATGTTAGATAAGATAAAAGCTGAGGTTGATGCTATTGATACGTTCCCTGCTGATGTAGAGCGCCCGACAGCCCGACAATTTGTAGGTACAAGCCCTGTTCTAACTATCGCAGTTGATGGTGATGTTTCAGAAGAAACCCTGAGTAGCATTACTGAATTAATTAAAGACGAGTTAGATGCATTGTCTGAGATTACCTTAACATCATTTGTTGCAAAAAAAGAAAAAGAAATAGGGATAGAAATAAGCGAAAGTACTCTACGAAAATATGACTTGACTTTTGACCAAATTTCAGCTGCTGTTAGAAATTGGTCCATTAACATGCCTAGTGGTAGTATTGAAAATAATAATGGTGAAATATTAATAAGGTCTAATAGTCTAGGCTATAACATCGATGATTTTTCTAAGATTCCAATTATTACAGATCCTAACGGAGCAATAGTCTACCTTGGAGAATTGAGTTCAATAAAAGATCAGTTTTTAGATAATTCTGAGTTAGATATATTATTTAATAGTCAGAAATCTAACCTCATAACTGTTTTTAGAGTTGGGGATCAAAATGCAATAAAAATATCTGACCAAGTGAAAAATTATGTAGTTCAAAAAAAGAAACAATTACCTCAGGGAATTAATATAACCTCTTGGGATGATGAAGCTAGGCTTCTCAGGGGTAGGATAAACACAATGGTCAAGAATGCTCAACAAGGATTAATACTTGTTATCATTGTACTTGCATTATTTTTAAGGCCAAAATTAGCATTTTGGGTTTCTTTAGGTATTCCTATTTCATTTATGGGTGGATTTTGGCTCATGCCACTACTGGGGTTATCTATAAATATGCTATCATTATTCACTTTCATACTTGTTTTAGGTATTGTAGTTGATGATGCGGTGGTTGTTGGTGAAAATATTGCTCTTTTTAAAGAGAGAGGAATGAGCTCAAAAGAGGCTGCGATTAAAGGAGCTACTCAGGTATCTAAACCTGTTTTTTTTGCAGTCCTTACAACAATGGCAACTTTCTCCCCCATGCTTGCAGTAGATGGTGAAATCGGAGCCATATGGAGGATCTTCCCACTTATAACTATAGCGGTCCTATTCTGGTCTTTATTTGAAAGTCTAACTATTTTACCTGCTCATTTAGCTCATAGCAAGGAAACTAAATTAAAAAATATTTGGTTAATTAAAATTTCGGATAATTGGGAGAATTTTCAATCAAAAATAATTAAGGCATTGAACTACGTTGTGGTACGATTTTATAAACCACTACTAAATAAAGCAATTTCTAACCCAATGACATTTTTATGCTATGCTGCCAGTATTTTTATTGTAACGATAGGAATTGTAGCCGGTGGTATTATTAAATTTTCTTTTTTCCCTGCGGTCGAAGCAGACCTCGCAATTGCAGCTCTAGAATACCCATCAGGCACTCCAATTGAAGTAACTAGGAAGGGATATATGGAACTAGAAAAAGCTGCTCAGAGACTAGAGGATAACTTAAAAAGTGATTTTCCTGATATGCCTATAATCCAAAATCGTTTATCTACTATTGGATGGCAGCCAATGCGTACAAAAACATCTCAAGGACCAGGTAATTTAGATGCTCTTTTTGCTGGGTCAAACGTAGCTGAAGTTGCATTTGAGTTAACTCCAGGTGAACAAAGAACGGTAAGCACAGAAGAAGTTGTAAGAAGATGGAGAAAAATTATGCCAAAGGTACCTGGCGTAAAAGATTTGAACTTTTTCTCCAGTCTTTTTTCTGCAGGAGATCCTGTCAATATTCAACTTTCCAGTAAATATATGAATGATTTATTAATGGCTAAAGATGAATTGAAATCAAGACTAGTTAAGTTTCCAGGTGTTTTTGATGTTAAGGATAATTACAATGTTGGAAAAGAAGAAATCAATATCTCTTTGTTACCTTCAGCTGTGAACTATGGTGTAACAATGCTGTTAGTTGCATCTCAAGTTAGACAAGCTTTTTATGGTCAGGAAGTTCAGAGTATTCAAAGGGGGCGGGACGAGGTTAAAATTATGCTGCGGTACCCAGAGAATGAGAGAAGTTCAATATCTAATCTAGAAAATATGATGATACGTACTCCTCAAGGTTCTACAATTCCAATCAGACAAGTTGCTCGTCTAGATATAAAAGAAGGTTTAGCATCAATTCAAAGAAAAAACCGAAAACGTGCCATTAACATTACTGCAGATGTTGATCTTACAGAAACAACAGGAAATGAAGTAGTCGCAGCAGTGACAGCCAATATTTTACCTGAAATTTTAAAAAAGTATGATTCTATTTCTTATAGTTTAGAAGGTGAGCAACAAGAACAAGGAGATAATCTAAAGTCAATCGGTAAAAATTTTTTATTGGCAATGATTGTTGTTTATATATTATTAGCCATTCCATTTAATTCATATTTTCAGCCACTTGTCGTCATGTCTTCTATACCATTCGGGTTAACAGGAGCAGTGATTGGACATCTATTATTAGGGCTTAACTTTTCGGTTCTATCAATGATGGGAATAGTTGCATTAACAGGTGTTGTAGTCAATGATAGTTTAGTTATGGTCGATTTTATTAATAGATATCGCTCCGAGGGAAATACGATTAAAGAAGCGGTTCTAGAAGCTGGGCCCAGAAGGTTTAGACCTATTTTTTTAACATCGTTGACAACTTTTGTTGGATTAGTTCCACTACTTCTAGAGAAAAGCACTCAAGCACAGTTTATGATCCCTATGGCGGTTTCTCTTGCTTTTGGAGTTGTATTTGCAACTTTTATCACATTATTGCTGGTTCCTGTTTCTTATTTGATACTAGAAAAATATATTTTAAAAACTGAGAGGGTTATATGAAAGTAGCATTAATTGGAGGAACTGGTTACGTTGGTTCCTACATAATAGATGAACTAATTGAGAATAATTTCACACCACGTATTTTAGTTAGAAAGGAATCTCATTCAAAAGTTATACAACCGGATAAATGCGAGATGATTAATGGAGACGTAGAAGATGAAGATGCACTGCGTGAAACTTTGTCTGGGTGTGATGCTGTAATCTATTTAATTGCATTGATTCGTGAATTTCCTGCAAAAAAGATTACCAATGAAAGGTTTCAATTTAGAGGCTCGGAGCGAGTAGCAAAAATAGCAGCTGAAGTTGGGGTAAAAAGATATTTGCTAATGAGTGCTCTAGGTGCAAACCCAAATCCTTCCTCATCGAACTATATGAATGCTAAACATCTTTCAGAGCAATGCATTAAAAATACAGACCTTAATTGGACAATCATTCGACCATCTTCATTATTTGGAGATCCAAGAGGACAGGGGAGACCCGAGTTTTGTATGATGTTAGATAAACTGATGTTAAACTTATTACCATTTCCAAGTTTTCTACCCTTTCCTGCTCCTGCATTTTTTCAAGGAGTAAACCCTTTAGAAGCTGGTAAATATTCACTTTCAATGATTCATGCTAAAGATGTTGCTTCTATTTTTATCAAATGTCTAAATGACGATGACACAATAAATAGTACTCTAGAAATTGGAGGATTAAAAGAAATAAGTTGGACGGAAATCGTTACCTCGATAGCTAAAGTAACTGGGCAGAAAGTCATTATGGTTCCAGCCCCTTTTGGTGTTGTTGCGACTATAGCGGGCCTGCTCGATCGATTTTCGTGGTTTCCTGCTGGTCGAGAACAGCTCGAAGATTTAGTTAAAGGAAATGTCTGTGATTCATCAGAGATTTTTAAAAAATATCAAATAGATCCGATACCTTTTAATACAAAAAATTTATCCTATCTAAATACAAAAGGACAATAAATGAAACGTTACTTAATTATTGCATATATTTTGTTATCAACATTATATGCAAATTCCGGAATAATATCAGGTTTTATATCGGATTCCTCATCAGGAGAAGCACTGATTGGTGCCAATGTTTTCTTGAAAGAGACAGGACAAGGAATGGCTACTGATTTGAATGGGTATTATATTATTCAAAATATATCCCCTGGTAATTATACTATTATGACCTCTTATGTAGGCTTTGACCGATTTGAAAAAACAATTATTTTGAAAGAAAAAGAATCAGTTAAGCTGGATATTTCTTTAATTGAATTAGTTGTTGAGTTGTCTGGAATATCTGTAACAGCGGAAAAACTTCAACGAAAAAATAACATTCAGCCTAGTAAAATTAACTTAAGTCCAAGAATGATGAAAGCTGCTCCAGGACTTGCAGAACCTGACTTATTTCGAACCATCCAAGCTTTACCGGGAGTCTTAACAACTTCTGAGTTTAGTACTGGCTTGATTATTCGAGGCGGTAATACAGATCAAAATCTGATTATGCTTGACGGTATAACAGTATATAATCCATCGCACCTAGGGGGAATTTTTTCTAATTTTATAGTGGATGGTGTTAAAGAAGCAGAGCTAATAAAGGGTGCCTATAACGCTGAATATGGTGGAAGGCTTTCTGCGGTATTAAACGTTTTGAGTAGAGAAGGAAATAAAAATAACTTTAAGGGAAAAGCGAGTTTGTCATTGCTGTCAGCTCAAACAACTTTAGAAGGACCTTCGTATAAAGGAGCATGGGTTTTAAGTGGAAGGCGAACTTATTTTGATGTACTCTTACCCAAAATACTACCTGAAAATATCACTGATAATATCCCTCCATATTACTTCTATGATATTCAAAGCCATATATTCTCGGACATTACATCAAAAGATCGTCTTTCTTTTAGTTTTTATACAGGAATAGATGATATTTTATTTGACACTTTTGGACTTGATGGACGTTGGGGAAATAGAACACTAAGTGCTCACTATAGAAGAGTTTTTAATGAAAGACTTGTTGGCAATTTTTTAGCTGCAAACAGTAAATTCTTCACAACGTTTGGTTTAGGTGGATCTAATGGATTGATTAGTGATAATGGTATAGATGATAAAACAGTCTCTGCTGACTTTTCATGGTTTAAGTCATCTGAATCAACAATTAAAATAGGAGGTCAGGTAAAAAGGCTAGGTTTCGAATATATAAGCAAATTTAATTCAGATACGACTTTTCTGATTAAAACTGAACCGTACGAAATATCAACATATGCTAAATTAAAGCATGAGATTAGTGACCTCTTTATTATTGAGCCAGGTATTAGGTTTAACTATTATAATGTCTATAAGGATCGATTGAATCCAGATCTACGTTTAGGAATAAAATATTTACTTACGGAAGATAGATATTTAAATTTATCATTTGGTAATTATCATCAATTTATAAGCACATTTCAAGATGATTTTAATCCTAATATTTTAGATAATTGGATTGCTGCAGATGAGTCAATTGAACCTGGAGAGTCAATTCAAGCGGTGTTAGGATACGAAGAATATATTAACAATATGTATAAAATTCAGATTGAAGGTTATTACAAAGATCTGAAAAATCTTCTAACTTTTGAAGAAGAAAGATCTTCAACTGATGCGTTGGTGTCTGATGAAAATTTATCAGATATACTTACACCTGCAGATGGATATGCTTATGGAATTGAATTTTTTGGACAAAAAATGGCCGGTGATTTAAGTGGCTGGTTATCGTATACTTTCTCTGTATCTAGAAAAATCATGAATAGTATTTTCGAGGAGGGAGAAAATGAATATTATACGAATTGGGATAGAACTCATGCTTTTAGTGCGCTCGGTAGCTATCAATTCAATCAAAAATGGGAAATGAATTGGCGCTACGGTCTGCAGTCTGGACAAGCCTTTACCCCAATACTTGGTTATTATGTTCAAAAATTTCCTGAGAGCCCGGAAGAAGTACCAAGAACAATTCCAGGTACAAGGAATTCTGGAAGATATGATGCTTATAGTCGTTTAGATCTAGGTGCTGTATATCATGCAAATATTGCTGGGAAAAAAATTGATTTCTTTTTTCAAATAATTAACACTTTAAATAGAAAAAATACTTTTAGAAAAACATATGCACTCGGAAGTCCATATAATGGTCTTGATGATGATAATGACTGGGAAAAAGAAAAACATGATGATAATGGAAATGGCAAACCAGATCCAGGGGAGACTAATGTGGATGAGCCTGATGAAGGGCTTATTAGAGAAAATAATATAAGTCTCTTTCCGATTATACCAACTTTTGGCTTTACATGGGAGTTTTAAAAAAATGAATAAACATATTTTCAACATAATTATATTCTCAACAATTTTTTTTCATGCTTGCGATTTCAAAGATCAAAAATTAGAATATGAAGAAACACTCGTTGTTTTCGCAAATATTACGGCAAATTTTCCTGTAACTGATACAGTTCTAGTCTCAAGAACAGCATCTATTGATGAAGATATTCTTTCAAATGATCTATGGGTAGAAAATGCTGAAGTTATTTTGATCGACTCGATGGATGTGGAACTTCCTTTTCAAAGTCTTGGAGATGGTCGGTATTTCCCAATCAGTGAGGGATCATCAAGCGAGCAAGTTTCCAGCTATCTAAACTTTATAATAAGAGGTGGTGAAGAATATACGTTGGTAGTCAAGACCGAAAGTGATTCAGTAGTTGCTAAGACTATTGTTCCTTCTACTATAAATATAGAACCACTAGAAGCAATGGAGTATGAATGCCCAGATGGTGAAATATTAAATACTAAAAGAGTAGATGTTAATAATCTTGGGAATATCTCTTTTAGTGATATGGCTACATTAATTAATGATCCTAGTTTATATGTTCAGTCAAATAATATAATTGTTGATACTGTCAATTATAGATTTGGAGATTGCTTTACACAGAGTTTTGCAAGTTATCCTTATTTTACTGTTGAATTTGAAAGCGAGAACTATAGAACTATTAAAATTTTAACTTATGCTTTAGATGCAAAAAAAATGGGCTTAGAACCCTTAGATTCATTAAGTAATACACTAGATCCTGACAGCGGAGGGTTTTTTGATTATAATTATAATCAAATAAGAGATAGTACTTTAGTAAATCTGATTTATGACACAACATTGGGTTTTCGTATTTGGAAAGGTCGATATCCTCGCAATGAAAATAGCGTTCCGTATAGAATTAATCCATGGCAATGGAATATTGAAGAATCACCTCAACCTATAATGTGGCTATATTTTGATTATTATGGATTACAATTGATGACATTTCAAGCAACTAGTGAATCTTATTTTGATTATTTCAGTGGTGATCCAGTTGGACAAAATATTTACTTATTACCTGATTCAAATATTGAAGGAGCAAAAGGTGTGTTTTATAGTTCGGCTTCAACTAGTTTTTTAGTTTATGTCAAACGAGATAATTTAATGAGATAGTTGTTTAAAATAAAAAAACCCTATATATATAGGGTTTTTTTGTAGTCCGTAGGAGAATCGAACTCCTGTTGCCAGGATGAAAACCTGGAGTCCTAACCACTAGACGAACGGACCAAATTAAATATTTTAATTATTTCTTAATGTTCAAATTTATTATGATATTGATCCTGACTACAACTATTTTTTAAGTCTAGGATTTTGAAGTGTCTAAAATATCTAAGAGTTTACCTTCTTGATGCAATTCCATTGTGATATCTGCACCTCCTACTAATTCCCCCTCAACAAATAATTGTGGTATCGTTGGCCATTCTGAATATTCACTTAAATTCACTCTTATTTGGGGATCTGTCAAAACATTAACGTCTTTATAATCGACACCATAGTGAGAAAGTATTTGTACAACTGAATTTGAAAAGCCACACATAGGCGTTTCTTTAGTTCCTTTCATAAAAAGAATTATTTTATTCTCTTTAATATCATGGATAATTTTTTCTTTTAATTCCATTCTAATAGATCCTTATCTTAATTTTTTTTTGTAGTAAAACAAATTAATGCATAAAGTATTACTAAATATTAGTGATAATTAATACTTATTAGGATAAGTTTAATTAACCTCTTGATATTTATATTTTAATATTAATTAAAAGGCTAAACAATGAAACTTATTTCATGGAATGTTAATGGTATAAGAGCAGCAACAAAAAAAGGGTTTTTAGATTATTTACATCAAGAAGAACCTGATATCTTATGTATACAAGAATCAAAAGCTCATAAAGAGCAATTAACTTCAGAAATTTTAAAAGATCATGGTTACCATACTTATTGGCATTCAGGAATAAAAAGAGGCTACAGTGGTGTTTCTACTTTTTGTAAAGAAAAACCTTTATATGTACAAGAAGGCCTTGGAATAAAAAAATATGATGATGAAGGTAGGGTCCTTTTAACCGAGCACGAAAACTTTTTATTGTACAATATTTATTTTCCTAATGGGCAAAAAGATGAAATACGACTAAAGTATAAATTAGATTTTTATGATGACTTATTACCAATAATAAATGAACAAGTCGAATCTGGTAATAATGTCATCGTGACAGGGGATTGGAATACGGCTCATCATCCAATTGATTTAGCTCGACCTAAGGATAATCTAAAGACATCAGGATTTATGCCAATTGAAAGAAAAAAGATCGATGAATATGTCGATAATGGTTGGGTTGATACTTTCCGTCTTTTTCATAATGAACCTGGAAGATATTCTTGGTGGACTTATCGTTTTGGAGCAAGGCAAAGAAACGTTGGCTGGAGAATCGATTATTTTTTTGTAAATAGTGAAATGGTTGATCTATGCTTGGATGCAGATATTCACTCTGATATTTTAGGATCCGATCATTGTCCTGTAAGCTTGACTCTAGATATATAAAAATATATAAATTACCTATATCATACTATGGTAGAACTTATGATGATGGAAAGAAAATTACATAGAGTGACGGTGTCGCAGCATTTTATTATATTATAAGGTTTAACTTATTCAAATAGTAATTCTGGAATGATCTGATCAGAGAGAAGCATTCCTTTTATTGTTAAAAAGATTCTCTTTTCTCTATCATAAATAAGTTTTGGATATTCTTTTTTTATTTTTTTATATTTTTTATCAAAGATTTTTAAATGTTGATTTGGTATTAAAGAAATATTAAAACCTTCTTTCATTCTTAAGCCAAACCCTAAAGCCTCATTAACTAAGTCTAGATCAGACAAGTTTTCTGTTGTTGAGATGGGTTTTTCATTAGATTTAATCTTTTGAAAATAATTATTTAATGATCGAGTGTTGTTCCATCTTCTCTGACCGTCAAATCCATGGGCAGAAGGCCCAAAAGCCATGTAAGGATCGATTCTCCAATAATGAAGATTATGTTTACATTGCATATCTAAAGAACCAAAGTTTGATATTTCATAACCAGGATAACCACTTTCCTCTAAAATTTTATGAGTGTCTAAAAACCACTTTCCAGTTTCGTCATCAATTGGCATTTGTACTTTACGATTTCGAACTAATTCAAAAAGACTTGTTCCTTTTTCGACTGTTAGTGTGTATGCTGAAATATGATTTGGTTGTAAACTAATTATTTTTCTCAGATCTTTTTCCCACATCGACCAAGTTTGTCCTGGAATTGAGTAGATTAGATCACAGCTAATATTTTGAAAACCTACTGAACGAGCATTCTCAAATGTTGTAAATACTTGAGTTGCATCATGTATGCGTGTTAAAAAACTTAATAAATGAGGATGCAGTGATTGAACTCCAATTGAGAGTCTGTTAATACCCAAACTTAGGAAATCTTTTAGCCTCTCCTTTGGAGCTTCTCCAGGATTTGCTTCAATAGTAAATTCATTAACATTTGAAAGATCAAACTTTTTATCCAAAGCGGAAATAATTCTTTCTAAAAATTTTGCCTCAATCAAAGATGGTGTCCCACCTCCAATAAAAACAGTATCAAATATCCTATCTTCTGGTAGCATTTTTGATATTTTTATTTCTTTAATAAGTGCTTCTATAAAAGAAGGTATCTGATCATTTTGATCTGCAATAGAATAAAAATCACAATACATACACTTAACAGCGCAGAAAGGAATATGAATATAAATACCTGCTTTTTTCATAAATTAATTTACTTTTTTGAATTGTTTCTTTGAGGATCTTTTTTAATGTTTAATTTGTATAAAATATTCAAATTTAGCTTGTGAAAATTATTATTCAACAGGTAAATACTCAGAATGAGAAAAATGAATGTATGTCAATTAGAAGGTCTGTTTTTATAGAAGAACAGAATATACCTGAAATGATTGAGCTAGATGACTCTGTAATTAAGTCTACTAATTTCCTAGCCATTTATGATGGTAATTTTATTGGAACTGCTAGGTATAGGATTACTAATTTGGGAATCAAATTAGAAAGGTTTGCTGTACTTAAAGATTATAGAGGAGTAGGTGCA
>JAOHKG010000017.1 GCA_028101095.1 Fidelibacterota bacterium
ATTGTAAAGTTCCAGAAGAGAATCTATTAGGAAGCCTCGGAGATGGATTTAAAATTGCAATGAAGACTCTTGGAGGAGGTCGTATTGGTATCGCATCTCAAGCTGTTGGCCTTTCGAGGTCGGCGTTAGAAAAAGCAATAAAGTATTCAAAAGAAAGGGAACAATTTGGAAAAAAGATTAGTGAGTTTGGTTCAATCAAAAATAAGATAGCTGAAATGGCCATGAATACAGAGGCCGCGAGGTTATTAGTTTGGAAAGCTGCTTATTTAAAAGATAATAATAAAAATTTCAATAAAGAGAGCTCAATGGCTAAACTATTCTCCTCAAAAATTGCAATGAGTTCTGCTTCTGAATGCGTTCAAATTCATGGTGGCTATGGTTATATACAAGAATATGGAGTGGAAAGATTAATGAGAGATGCTAAAATCACAGAAATTTACGAAGGAACATCTGAAATCCAGAGATTGGTTATCAGTAGAGAGGTGATTAAATAAAATGGTAGATATAGATTGGGATAATCTGGGTTTTGATGTCACACCGACAAAGAGTATGTTTAGAGCCACTTGTTTAGAAAACTCTAAATGGGAGCATGGAGGACTTATTCCCTTTGGTAATATTGAACTATCGCCTGCTGCAAATGTTTTAAATTATGGTCAAGGAGCATTTGAAGGGGTGAAGGCTTTCCGCACTGCAAAAGGTAACGTTGTATTATTCCGTGTAGATAAAAATGCAGCAAGGATGGCATTTTCCACGAAGCGTTTATGTATTCCTGAAATGGATACAGATTTTTTTATTGATGCTGTCACAAAAGTAGTTAAAGATAACATTGAATATGTTCCTCCTCACGGACAAGGAAGTCTTTATATCCGACCAGTTGTTTGGGGTACCTCTGCAGGTATCGGAGTTAAGCCAGCAAGTGAATATACTTTTATGATTTTTGTTACGCCTGTCGGTCCCTACTTTAAAAAAGGAATTAATCCTTTGAGTCTTAAGATCACAAGTCAATTCCATAGAGCCGCGCCGAAAGGGATTGGCAATATTAAAGCTATAGGGAATTATTCAGCTTCTTTATATCCGTTAACTGAAGCTAAAAAAGAAGGTTTTGATGAGGTCATTTATTTAGATGCCGCTAGAGAAGAAATCATTGAAGAGGTTGGCTCTGCAAATTTTTTTATTTTTCAGGATGGTAAGATTAAAACACCATCATTATCAGGGTCGATTCTTGGTGGTGTTACTCGAGATTCAGTTTGCTTAGTTGCTCGTGAAATTTTAGGAATCTCAGTAGAAGAAACAGATATATATATCAAAGATATAGAAAATTCAGATGAAGTTTTTTGTACAGGTACCGCTGTAGTTGTTTGCCCTATTGGTAGAGTTACATTCAAAGGTAAAACTCATGTGATCAATAAAAATACAATGGGCCCTATTACAAAAAAAATTAGAGAAACGATTTTATCTATTCAAAATGAAGAAATTAAAGATACTCACAACTGGTTGAGACATATATAATATGAAAATACATGCAAGAAGAATGGCTCGGGAAGGTGTTTTAGAAGCCTTGTTCTCACATCAATTCTCAGATGTTGAAAGAAAAGTTACTGTTAATCGTGTATTAAAAAATGTTCCAGAAAGGAAAGTAAACTTAGAATTTATCACGGCTCTTTTCAATAATGTTTTAGATAATTCAAAATGGGCAGATGAATTAATCGAAGAGCATCTTCAGAATTGGGAATTCGATCGAGTAGCAAAAGTAGATAAAGTATTATTAAAAATGGGTATCTGTGAAATTTATTTTCTGGAAGATATACCTCCAAAAGTGACTATCAGTGAAATGGTTGAGATTTCAAAAGTGTACAGTACAGATGAAAGTCCTAATTTTATAAATGGAATTCTAGATGCAGTATACAAAGATTTTCAAAAAAAGGGAAAAAATTAGTAATGGTTTTTGCAAAATTATTTGGAACAAAATCTGATAGAGAAATTAAAAAACTATCAAATATTATTTCTCAAATTAATCTACATTATGAAAAATTAGCATCAAAAACAGATGAAGACTTAGTTCTAAGAACAAAAGAATTAAGAACTTTTGTTATTAATGCTAGAGAAGAAAAGAAAAAATCTATTCCTTCGAATATGGATAAAAATGAAAGGAAAGAAGAGATATTAAAAGCAGAGCAAGGAGCATTGGGACTTGTGATGGTCGAAGCCTTTGCAATTGTAAAAGATGTTTCAAGAAGGATGTGTGGTTCTTCATGGAGAGTTTCAGGTCAGGAGATAACATGGGAAATGATACCTTATGATGTTCAATTAATTGGAGCAATTATTTTACATAATGGTAAAGTAGCAGAAATGAAAACAGGGGAAGGAAAAACTCTAGTAGCTACAATGCCGATATATTTAAATGCTTTGACAGGACGTGGCGTACATGTTATCACAGTGAACGATTATCTTGCGCAGAGAGATGCTGAATGGATGGGTGAAGTGTATAAGCGCTTGGGGCTATCTGTTGGATATATACTTAACTCAATGGATAACTCTGAAAGAAGAGAGATGTATAATAAAGATATCACTTATGGAACAAATAATGAGTTCGGTTTTGATTATCTTAGAGATAATATGTCACTTAGAAAAGAAGATAAAGTACAGAGAGGACATGCCTTTGCAGTCGTAGATGAGGTGGATAGTGTTCTTATTGATGAGGCAAGAACACCATTAATTATTTCAGGTGCGGTTGATGCACCTGTTGATGAAACTTTTACTACTCTAAAGCCAGGTGTTCAACAATTAGTAAAAAAACAAACAGAGCTTGTTGCTGACCTTGTTAGAGACGCTCAAAAATTTATTGATACTGGTGACGAAAGCAAGGCAGGTCTAAAACTTTTACAAGCCCAAAGAGGTATGCCAAAACATAAATTGGTAATGAAAATATTTCAAGAGACCGGTATGTTGAAATTAGCACATGATGTGGAATCTGAACATATTAGAGATAAAAAAATGCATGAGGTTGATGATGACCTGTTCTTTTCTATTGAGGAAAAAAGCCATGTTATGGACATCACGGAAAAAGGAAGGAACGTTCTCTCTCCTGAAAATCCTGAAACTTTTATCATTCCTGATCTAGGTGAATTATTGCTTGAAGTAGATGAAAATGAAAGTTTAGATAAGCAAGAAAAAGAGAAAGAACGAGAAAAAGCGCATCAGCTACATGCCCACAGAAGCGGTACGATTCATAATTTTAATCAATTATTGAAAGCGTATACTTTGTATGAGAAAGATGTTGAATATGTTTTGGAAAATGGAAAGGTGATGATCGTTGACGAATTCACTGGAAGAGTCCTACCCGGAAGAAGATATTCTGATGGTTTGCACCAGGCTCTTGAAGCTAAAGAAAATGTTCGAATAGAAAGAGAAACTCAAACTCTAGCAACAATTACTATTCAAAACTATTTTAGGTTGTATGATAAATTAGCTGGTATGACTGGTACAGCAGAAACTGAAGCTGAAGAACTGGGTTCTATATATGCTTTAGATGTGACTGTTATACCAACACATAGACCCGTTTCAAGAGAAGATCGCGAAGATCTAGTTTATAAAACTAAGCGTGAAAAATACAATGCTGTTATTGATGAAATTATAGAATGTCATAAAAAAGGACAGCCAGTTCTCGTTGGTACAATATCTGTTGAAATCTCTGAGCTTCTTGCGAGAATGTTAAAAAGAAAAAGTATTCCTCACAGTGTTCTTAACGCTAAGCAGCATAAGAGTGAAGCTGAGGTCGTTAGTAGAGCAGGTCAAACTGGAGCGGTTACTATTGCAACAAATATGGCTGGCCGAGGAACGGATATTAAATTAGTATCAGGTATTAAAGAATTAGGTGGTCTACATATCATTGGAACTGAAAGGCATGAGTCAAGAAGAATTGATTTGCAATTAAGGGGTAGAAGTGGGCGCCAAGGAGATCCTGGATCTTCTAGGTTTTATTTATCCTTAGAAGATGACTTAATGCGTCTTTTTAGTTCTGATAAAGTAGCCGCTATAATGGACAGAATGGGTATTGAAGAAGGTGAAGTGATTTCTGCAAAAATGGTTACAAGAGCTATATCTAATGCTCAAAAAAAAGTAGAAATAAGAAACTATGGTATTAGAAAACATTTACTTGAATATGACGATGTGATGAATCAGCAAAGGCAAGTTGTCTATGATATACGAAATCAAGCACTTGCTGAAGAGAATTCAAGTGACTCGATCTCTCCACTTTTGATCGATTTTGTTGATGATGTAATTGAAGCGCAAAAACAAATAGGTACTCCTGATTCCTGGGAGTGGGACTATTTAAGGCAGCACCTATCCAGTCATATCTTGGTGGATACTTCCTTTGCAAAGATAAAAGAGGATTTGAATAATGATGATCCAAGCCCTGAAAATATTTCAGATTGGATCATAGAAAGAGCAAAAGTTATTTATAAAGCTAAAGAATCTTTGCTTGACGAAGAAACAATGAAGGGTTTTGAAAGATTTGTCATGCTACGGACTATTGATGATAAATGGAAAGATCATCTCTATGGAATGGATCAATTGAGAGAAGGGATTAATCTAAGAGCGTATGGGCAAAAAAACCCACTCTTAGAATACAAATCAGAAGGTTTTAAAATGTTTCAAGATATGATGTCTGATATGAATGCCGTTACAGTGCAGAGACTTTTCAGGACTCAAATCCAAGGCCAAGAGCAAGAAGTACAACAAGCAAAACCTAAGATTCGAAATATAAAAACATCGCATCAAGACACCACAGGAATGGGCTTTTCGGGGTCCCCATCTCAAAATAAAAGTAATCAACCTCAACAAATTAGAGTCCCTGTTCAAGCAGAGCAAAAACATGGTCGTAATGAAAAAGTCTCCGTTAAAAGTCCTACAGGTGAAGTTGTTGAAATAAAATTTAAAAAATTACAGTCTTATTTAAAAAAAGGTTTTAGTCAGGTATAAAATGAAAAATAAATTAAAATTTCGTACGAGAGCCATCCACTCAGGAAATAAAGCTGATGTTGAAACAGGAGCAGTCATCCCAGCCCTTAACTTAACCTCAACATTTAAACAAATTAGTGTTGGTGTAAATAATGGTTTTGATTACTCGCGTGCGGGTAATCCAACGACAAAAAGATATGAAGAGAATATTGCTTCCTTGGAAAACTGTGATTTTGCAATCTCTTTTTCAAGTGGAATGGCCGCGATCACTGCTTTATTTCAATTGTTGAATGAAGGCGACCATGTAGTAATTGGTAGAAATACATACGGTGGGACGTATCGGTTGACTACTGAAGTTCTACAAAGGCATGGATTTAAATTTGATTTTGTTGATACTAGAAATGTAGATGAAATTGCAGCTGCAATAAAACCCAATACTAAATGGGTTTTTGTTGAAACTCCTACGAATCCTCTTCTAGAATTGTGCGATATAAAAAAGACTTCAGATCTATGTAGGTTACATAATATATCTCTAGTAGTCGATAATACGTTTATGAGTCCTTATGGACAATCTCCAATTCAGCTTGGTGCTGATATTGTTATGCACAGTGCAACTAAATATATTGGCGGACATAGTGACTTAATCTCTGGGGTTTTGATTACGGATAATAAAGTTTTAGCTGAAAAGCTTTATTTCATTCAAAAATCAGGAGGAGCAGTTCCTTCCCCATTTGATTGCTGGCTGTTATTAAGAAGCACTAAGACACTTGGACTTCGTGTTCAAAAGCAATCTGACAATGCTTTTATACTTGCCGAAAAACTCAGCCTTCATGATTCAATTGAATCTGTTATCTATCCTGGATTGAAGAGTCATAAACAAAACAAACTAGCAATCAAACAACAATTAAATCCAGAAGGAAAGCCTATTTTTGGTAGTATTATCTCAATAAAAGTAATCTCAGTTGAAAAAAGAGACCTCTTTCTTAAAAAAATCAAATTATTTACCTTAGCAGAAAGTCTTGGTGGAGTTGAAAGTTTAATCTCTGTTCCATATGATATGACCCATGTGTCTGTACCAATAAAAACTAAAGAACAGATGGGTTTAACCAAGACACTTATTAGGTTATCTGTTGGTATAGAAAATGTGGACGATTTATATTCAGACTTACTTCAAGCATTAGAGGATTAATTTATGAGTGGTATATAGATAGAAAATCGTTATTTTATAGGAGAGTTATCAGCATCTGTTTAAACTGGTAATTCTTTTTTTATCTCTAATTTTAAAAATTTTTTAAGTTTTAATACAGCTGGAGGATCGAATGTTCTCACTAAAAAAACCATTACTTAACTTGGCGCTTGTTTTGCTTTTTTCAAACCAAGCTTATTCAAATGTACTTGTATCACTTGATGATGTTGAAGCTCCTGGTTACACTGATGAAATTATAGTACCTGTTACAATTGAAAACTCTGAGAATAGTGTTGGAGGTATTCAATTTGATATTATGTCATCACAAGAAGCATTGGTACTTTCTGGAGTGGTAGCTCTTGAATCAGAAAATTTCTCAGTTGATTTTAATGTTCTTAATGATGGCTCGGCGAGAGTAGTGTTTTTCAGTAACAATGGAACTGGCATAGAACCAGGTGGAAATAGTGTAGTACTTAATCTAATTTTTGATGGATCTCAAATTTTATCCGGTTTTTACGAATTAGATGCATTTGATTTAACGGTTAGTGATAATGATGGGGTGGTTGTAAGTAGCCAAGTTAATGATGGTACGGTAACTGTTGGTAGTGTCGTTTCTTTGAGTGCTTCTTCGGATACAGGAGATGTTTCAGAAAATGTTCTAATTCAAATTAGTCTAGCTAATTCAGGTTTAGTTGGAGGATTACAGTTTGATATATCAGATACTCCAAATTATTTAGATGTTACTGGGCTTGAAGCAACAGCTCGTGCTGAAGGATTTTCAATTGAATTTAATGAATTGGCTAGCGGCTTAACTAGAGTCTTAATGTTCAGTTCAGAGAATGAGAATATTGTGGTTGGTGATGGACCAATAGCATTCTTACAAATGGTTGTTGCTGAAAATGCGTACAATTCTAATGTTGGTGTTAATTTTGAAAATATCACAATCACTGACCCAATTGGTGGTGCTTATTTTGTTGAAAGTGCGGATTCTGGTACGGTTACAGTTTCTCCTGGCTATATCGAAGAAGCTCATAATCTCCAAGCGCAGGATGGCATGGATGCACAAGTCTTACTAAGCTGGGATGCTCCATATGGACCGATTCCTGCAAATTTTGAAGAAGATTTTGAAGAAGGAATTGTACCAGAAAACTGGACACTGACTACGAACTCATCGCAAGGTTGGTTTATTACTCAAGATGGGACAAGTGATTTTTGGCCTATACCATCTCACTCATGGTACATGTGTTCTAATGATGATATGGCAGATGATGATGGTTCTGCTGATTACCTCGTGACACCATCACTTAATGTGAGCGGTGCAGAAAATATTTCTTTAAACTTTGCATCTTTTTATGATGGTGCGTATGGTCAATCTGCTAGTATTGCTGTAAGCACTGATGGAAATAATTTCACTGAAATTACCACCATTGAAGCAGCGGCAGAATGGGTGATGGAATCTGTTGATTTATCCCAGTATGCAGGAGCCACGAATCTTTATATAGCTTTTCACTCGAATGATAATGGAGCATGGGCATCAGGCTGGGCTGTTGATGATGTTTTAGTCTCTTTTGCAGCACGAAATTCGCAGAGATTTGTGCATTACAATTTAACAGATGAAGGAGCTTGGGCTCTGAATGCGCCTAAAGAGGATGTCCTTGCTAAATATGGTGGTGGATTACCACACAATCTAAAAGTTGATATTGAAAACCCTAATATCAACTCAGATAGACCTGTTTCAATTGATGCATATAAGGTTTACAAATCAATAAATATGAATTCTGGATTTGAAGAACTTGCCGAAGTCGAAGGGAACCTGACCACTTATTTAGATGATGATGTTATAAATAGTACTACATACTACTATTATGTCACTGCCATTTATCCTGACGGTTCTGAATCAGGACCTACGAATACTATTTCAGCTACACCTGTTGAATGGGTCGAGTTATCAATGGATAATGGTTCTTCTCTTTCTGGGCAGATGGATACATTGAATTTTTATATTAATAATGAATCAGAGCTTGGTTTATTTTATTTTGAAATAATGGACTATCCAGATGTCATGAATGGTTTAAATATCATTTCAACAGAAAGAACTGAATCATGGGCATTAGAAATTGCTGATCAAGGAGATGGTACAATAGCAATAACTGGAATTAGTGTTGGCGAGCCTCTCTTAGCAGGGAATGGCCCTGTTTGTCGTGCTGTCTTATATCCTGATGCAGATGAAGAAATGACAGTTAATCTTTCTTTTACCAGTGGTACATCAATACAAGATGTTGGCTTTGTTGATCTTAACTGGACTGCAGATGGCGCTATTTATGAAGTTGGAATAGAAACGCAATTTATAAACTTATATGGTGGTTTTGCACTTTCTGGTGAGCAAACATCTGGATCTGTTTTTATGGAATCTACCCAGCCTGTTTATGCCATAGAGTTTGATATAATGGCTGATCCACCTTTTATCACTGGTACGGATTTAAATTTTAGTGAATTACTTAACTTAGATGGCTGGACTATATCAGGTTCTGATTTAGGTATTGGTTATAGGGTTACAGCGTATGATAATACTTTTTCAAACCCTATCAATCCTGGAATAAGGCATCTTGTAGATATCAGCTATGATGTTTTTGGCCAACTCCCTGAAGCAACTATTGTTGATATTTCTGTAACAGACCCAGTTCTTGCCGATATGAATAACCTTCCTATGGTTACTGAAACAACTCCTCATTCTTTTTATATTGGTACTCCTCCAGCAGGTTGTACGATTGAGAATGCATCCGGACAGCTTATTCCCGGAGGTACTGGAGTTTTTGAGATACACATGGTTAATACAGAAACAATTAATATCTTAGAATTTGAAATCTCTGATATGCCGGATAATATGGTTGTTACAAACATTACTGGTCTTGGGCGATTTGATGATGGTACTATTGATGGTGGCTCTGGAGAAACAGAAGAAGGAAACCTTTATTTTCTTGGTTACGACTTTGCGACAGCCATTGAACCTGGAGAAGGGCCAATTTTAGAAATCGAAGTCGAATTCAGTGAAAACCTTAATAATTCATCGATAGTTTTTATGATAAGTTCCATTTCTGCAGGTGATGTTAATGCAGTACCCGTAACTGTTATAGCGGATAACTTTGGTCAGTTTTCAGGGTATTTAAATACAATATCAGAAAGTGTTATTCCGCAGGATTTTCAGCTACAACAAAATTATCCAAATCCATTTAATCCAAGCACTATAATAAACTATAGTCTTCCTTATAAATCAGATGTAAAACTAAACATCTATGATATGAATGGTCGAAGAGTGAACTCTTTAATAAATCAGGCTCAAGAAGCTGGAACTCATAGTATTACCTGGAACGCAAAAGATTTCAGAGGTAATGCAATTAGTGCCGGGGTATATCTCTACAAATTAGAGGCAGATGGAAAAGTGTTCACTGAAAAAATGGTTTACATGAAGTAATTAATTACGTTATGCCGCGGTGGTGGAATTGGTAGACACGCCAGATTTAGGATCTGGTGCCCTTTGGGTGTGAAGGTTCGAGCCCTTTCCGCGGTACAATAGTTTAAGCCTTGTTCTGTATTAGAGAATGAGGCTTTTAATTTTATACCAATACTTGCTAATTAATTCAAATAAAATATAGGATTAACTAGCTGCCCCACTCAGTATAAGAAATTATTATTTTAGTAAAAATAGCCGTATTAAATTATAAATAATAATTAACATACCAATGATAATAGCTATGCGAGCAATGGTACGTATAAGGCTGTTGTTGAAATTCATTTTTTATTTTGATTCAACTGTTCAAACAGCCGTAATGAATTCCACTTGTCAAAAGCTTCATTCAAATTAGTAACATATTCATCATAAATTCTGTAGATGATACTTTTTTGATTGTTAATTTTATCATCCCCATTCATTTTCATATCCCCAATTAATTCAAGCATTACTTCTGCAGATTCTTTTTCTTTTATAATCCAGCTAATGGGCTCACTCATTGATGCTTGGACTACATCATTATCATTTTTATCTTTTGATATTAAAATAGGAATGTTTAAAATTTTAATTTTTTTGATAAGCGATAATGTTGTTTTCTCTTGAATTTTTAATTTTTTTGCTAAGACTCTAATTGAAATCTTTGAAGGATATGACTTTAAAATCAGATGTAGGATTTTAGATGAAGTTTCATCAATTCCTCTTCTTGCTATTCTTTTTTTGTCATCTGAAAAGTTTGCTTTCATCTATTTTTCCTGATTAAATATGCAATGGTTGAGTTTAATGAATATTACGCCATAGCTACTCATTTACTTATAACTACTACTCAAATCATTTAGTAAGTTTATGAATGCATAGAAATAAATATTATTTATTATTAATCTTTTCATTGTTATTCGGATACGCTTATCCAGAGAACGAAAATAAAAACGGGAAGGGAAATAATTCTAAGTTTGCACTTATTGACTCTTTATTAGACTACAAAACCATTCAACCAGAAAGAGCAATATCCTTTGCAACGAAAGTTTTGCAAAGGGAAAAGTATGCATCGGGGGACTATCCTAAAATTGAAAGTGCTTTTTACAACCATCTTGGAGAAATCTATCTTAGGATGAATCTACCTTCCCAGGCTCTTTCCTATTTTATTGAAGCAAAAAGAACGCTACCAAGAAAAAAGACACCTTGGCTAGATGTCCAATTTGGGAATGTTTACTTTCAGCAAGGGGAATGGCTTAAGTCTAAAAAAGCATATGAAAAAGCTTTAGAAACATTTACCACTAAGTTTTTTAGTGGTAGGAGGCTTGATGGTAAGGTTTCTGGTGGAAACTCAATAGCTGGACAATCAACTAGTTTAAGCAACCTAGGGATGATTGAAATTCAACTAAATAATTATGAGTCAGCTCTAGTTTATTTCGAAAAAGCTATAGAGCTGAATAGGGAAAATTATGATAAAGAGAATGATGGGGAAGTTAAGCTCGGGGTCCTTTCAAGCTATTTAAACCCTCATTATCTCTTAGCAGATTTATATTTTAAATGGGGAATGCTTGATTTAGCCATGAAACAACTAAGTATCATTGATGCACTCGCTTTACCGGTATACGAGCAAATGGATCTTGAATCAATTCCTAGTCAAGATATGGGACTAAGGAGTTTGTATCGGATTTTAGGACTTGCTTACAATCTGAAAACCATTATCTATACAGATCAAAATAATTTTCAAGCATCCAAGGATGCATTTCTTTTCTCTGTATCAGTTCTCAAAGATTGGCCAATTTACCTTAGTAGAAGTTATGGAAATTCAGCAAAGAGTTACTTCAAGCAAGATAGCTTATATAAGGCCTTGGAACATATTGATAGTGGCTTACGTGTCTGCCAGCTTAAAGGCTTGGATATTGAAGAGTTGGGGCTTTTGCAATTAAAAATGGAGCTTTTTGAAAATAGCAACCTTAATAAAAGTGCTGTTGATGTGGCTCGGGAAATTTTAGTTAAAAAAAGTGTCATAGATGATTATAAAATGTCCGGAATCATCGAGAGTGTAGAAATAAAGTCTGAATTATATAGCAGTAGGAATGAATTGCTAGATTCTAAACGTAAACAAAGAATTTTACAAATTTTAATTGGTGTGATGATGTTATTGAGTGGATTGCTTGTGGTCTCCTATAGAAATAGTAAAAGACACTCTGAGCAAATTGCAATCATCAATGAACAGGAGAATCAGATTACCCAAGTTGAGTTAGCAAATAAAGAAGCTGAATTGGTGAATCTTTCTACTTTTGCTTTGTCTAAAAATGATTTATTAGCCAATATCATTAAAGAATTAGAATATCACACAACTTTACTAAATAATAAAGAAGATCAGAAATCACTAAAACCACTTAAGAAGAAAATTCAGAATTTTATTGACGATGGCCTTGATTGGGAAACTTATAAAGCTCAGTTTACTAATGTATACCCTAACTTCGTCGATTACCTCTTTTCACAAAATCCTGAAATAACAAATAGTGATATAAAATTATGCTGTTACCTAAAAATGAACATGAATACAAAGGATATTGCCCAGCTTTTTGGATTGACTGTGAGGGCTATTGAGAATAAAAGATATAGGTTAAGAAAGAAGCTTAATTTGGAGACGGAGACAAGTCTAATGACGTTCATAAATGGTGCGAGATGATATATATTGTATTTGAGTAGTATCGGCGTAGTATTTATGTAGCGTTGGCGTACCATATTAAATAAAATTTTAAATTAAAATTCTAAACAAATAAAAAGAGTTTTGAATTTAAAATGAAAAATATATATTTATTATCCGTCCTTCTCCTTCTGATCGTTGTATCCTGTGAAGATGTTGAGGTTGCATATCCTGGGAACAATCAAACTACAAGTCCGGTTTCTCCTGTTGGTACTGCAGAATGGTTAGGTGATTTCTCTGGTGAACTTCCTGAGAATACTGCACCTGGAGTTAGTATAGCGACCTTGAATGCTGAAGACGGAAATCCTGACGATGAATTTTCTACCGAATCTTCTTACACTATTGCAAGCCAAAAAATTGATGGTATTAATGTAGATTATTTTACGATAGAAACAGGAGAAGATGGTGTAAGCAAGCTAGTTACCAATAGAAGTATTGATTATGAAAGTTTGAGTGGCTCCAAAACAGTAGACCTTAGTATTACAGTTGAAGATGACAGTCCGCAAGAGTTAACAAGTAATTTTAACTTGTCCGTTGCAATTATCAATGTAAATGAATCTCCTTACTATAGTAATCTAAACTCGATTACACCTTATGCCGATGAGTACGTTGAGTATTCTTTTAATAAGTTGAATTGGTCAGATATTGATGAAGGAGACAACCCTTCTTTAACTAATAGTGGTCCAAGTTGGTTAGATATATCAAATGAGGGCTTGTTTCAGGGGACACCAAGTAGCACGGACGTTGGGATTAATTCGTATCTTCTCACTCTTACTGATGGTGGAGGACTTTCAGTAGATGAAGAGGTAGATATTGAAGTTCGTCCCAATATCGCTCCAGTTTTTGATAATGCCCCATCTGCTCTAACAATTAAAGTTGGTTGCTATGATGCCAATGATAATATTGTTGATGTGAATTGGAGGGATCCAAATAATAGTTCGGCTTATTTTGCGGGTAATGATCTTGTCACTTTTGAAATTGAAGAAAATGTATCTTGGTTAGGCGTCGATGAACAAGGTCTGTTCTATTGTATCAGCGCTCCTAGTAATTCTGACGCAGCTGTATCCACCATTAATATGACCTTAACAGATGATAGGCCGAGTAACTCATTATCCACTGACGCTTCATTCGATCTTGAAGTTCTTGTTAATGACGCTCCTACTTTTACAAATCTTTCAGACTTTCCAAGTGCAATGGATGCTGATTCTACTGAGGTATTCGAGCTTGAATGGTTTGATCCAGATGGAGACCTGGTTAGTTTTCAACTAAAATTTAGCTTAGATGATAACCACTTTTCCCATACTCAGCTTTCGTGGGTTGAGCTAGATAATTCAGGGAATATCACATTAGAACCTCAATCGGGTAACGCAGGTGATTGGTCCATTGAGTTTATTATTTCAGATGATTGTTACGAAGTGTCTGAAGAAAAAGCTTTTACAATTAGAAATTAAAAAAAAGGAAATACTATGAAATTTAGATCAGATATTAATGCAATGACAGCTCTTGTCTATGGTGGAGCTGCGTTTCTACTGGTAATTGTTGGTTTTAGATCTATACTGGCAACTCTTGGAGACCATGTTGGAGTGATGACTTATTTATCTGTTGCTGCGCTTGGCCTTGAGTTTGTTCTTCTGATTTTATACGCAAAAGCAATTTATAATTTAGGTCCTGAAACTAGCGAGGGGCATGCTCCTGCTGCTACTGCAAGTGTTGCGGATATGAGTGGAAAAGAAATATCCGAATTAACTAAGGCAGTTATTAAAGTTGCGGAAATGGGCGAGGGACTTGCGAATCTTTCCAATGGAAAAGTTCGTGATGAGGTGAAAAAAGAGGTTAATGATATTCTTTCAAAAGCGATCAAGAAATAGGTCCAAAAAATGAAAAAAGTAGAAGTCTATTTTCTTATTAATCTTGGTGCAATACTAAGTTTGTTTGCTATCGAAGGCGAACTCTCTATTTATATGCAGAGACAAGATGATATTTTAAAGAATGTTGCTCAGGATAAGCTTCAAACGCTTGTTGAAATAAGCAATGTTGAATCGAATTATGATGATTCTGATTATTACAGATTATTTTTTAATGTGGAAGGGCAATACGAGCAAGGTTCAATCCAATTTGAACCGAGTTTCACAACCTCGATTGTAGAGGTTGAAGGTGACTCTATTAAAGTAGATGACTCTTTTGTTTGGGAGCTAGACTCTATTGAAGTCGTTCCTTTTACTGAAGAAGGTGATGAGAATCGATATGTGGCAAAAGTTAAAGTTACTTCCATTGAAGAAACGTATCTGAACCAGCCATTTGATGTAAACTTGGGTGTCAAATTTATTCCAGATATTGATACAGTTACATATGCACAATGGACTAAGGCTTTTGGAGACTATACTGTTACCGATAAATTGCTCGAAATTATAGATGCCGAGGTTTCTAGTAAAGGTAGCTTTGAGATGATTAGAGAGTTTGATACGCCTATTACTCTAATCTATATGGATGGACAGCAAGCTGAATTTTTTGTTCTCTTTGATAAAGAAAAATACACAGTCTTAAAAGGTTTGGACTGGGAAATACCATTCAGCATTGGGGGTGTGAACTCTGAAGCAGATTTTAATATTGAAATATCTGGTGGAAAGGACTTGGTATCAGAAACTCAAACTGGATTACCTAGATCTTTCATTAAAGGTAAGGGTCTGAGCGATGGAACAATTGAAATTGTAGGCCTCAGGAAAAGAGATAAAAAATCGAGTGTGACTAAGGCTAAGGTTGTAGTGGTGGACCCTCAATATAGTACCCTAAATGAGGACAAAGAAATCTATATTGGTGAACAATATGTCTTTGATAGTAGAGTTAAGGATGTTGATAGAGATAGAATATCTGTAAAGGTCTCTGGTTCTGCTGTGAATTCAAAAACATTTAATTCTTTTGAGGCAAAGCTTAAACCGAAAAGTAGAGGAAAGGTCAAATTTGAAACTTTTGTCGATGGCAGAGCTGTAAAAGGTCTCTCCCGTGAATTAGCAGTCAAAAAGATTCCACCTCCAAAGTTAGAATTTAAGCGAATGGGTAAAGGGACAAATAATATGCTTCTTACTGTAACAACCTATGGTAATAAAAATGGTAAAAAAGCAGTAGTTCCATTATCGGGTATCTATGGAAAATTGGAAGAGGAACAGGCTGAAAAGAGAGTAGGAAATCGTAGGGTTGTGAAGTACAGTTTTGAGATGGATGAGCCACAATTTGGAACAACAACCGAGATAAGAATAAAAGTGTTAGATAAATATAAAGCGGAAACTATTTCGGATAATGAGTTTGAATATTATGATTAGAAAAAGTAACATACTTGGGATTGTTTTTTTGATTGGGTCTTCTCTTTCAGGTCAACAATCAATTTTTTGGGAGATAGCTGATCCTGTTGTTAATAGTGAATTTATTGAGTCCTATATCAATCGCTTGATTGAAGTGGATAAATTTGAACAAAACACAATTCAGGCATCGCACTCTATTATTGTTCAAATGGATATTGAAGACGATAAAATTAGCCTTGAAAAATTAAAGGCTAAAAATTATCAGATGGGGGAATATCAATCTTTTGATATGGGTGAAATAGAAAAAATGGATCCTCTTCAAATCAATACCCTAATGTCACGAGAGTATAAATGGAAAGATGTGAGTAGAAGAGATTTATCCGAGCTAGAAGCCTTCAGCACTGTTGATAACGTTTTTCAAGAGCGTAGTTTCAAGGATGCGAGAGATGCTTTTTGGTGGTCAAATTCTCAAATTAGTGTAAGCACTGCTCAGAAAGTTTATATTAGGCAAAAAAGTAATAGTCTTGCATTTCGATTAGAGAAAGGTTTTTCTGATATGGGTTTATCCAGAGAATTATCAGAAAATTTAATTTTAGGTATTTCTAACGACATTGTAAGCTCTTATTTAATCATTCCAGGTGCAACTAATTCTATAGCTAAAGGGATAGGGCATCCTCTTGAAGGTAACTTAGGTTTTGGTTTTAAATTTGATACTCACACACTTGGTGGTCAAATAAACTACATGGATCCAGATGGTCAAGATTACGATTATGCAGATGTTTTCAGTAGGAAGCACCTTGTTGTTCCTTCAAGCAGTGGCTTGTTGTACTGGAGTAATACATTTCAGATAAATAGAAAAATAGATTCTAAGTATGGAAATAAAGTTAAGGATCAGAAAAAGCAAAAAGCGAAAGCTGAAAAAGCAATTTCTAGTTCTAAGACTTGGAATGCAGAGTCTGGAGATTTTCGAGGCCTATTCCAGGAGTTGAAAGAATCAAACGCAATATTTATTGTTGACCGTGATGAAAAGGCACATAAGCTGGCTGAAAAAGGTAAAGAGTGGACTACGAAGTCGGGCAGTGTTGTTAAAGCTATTCTTACAGATAGATCTCCAAAGAATATCACTTTATTGAGATCAAAAGATAATTTCAAAATAGTTCTTAAAATAAAAGACTTATCAGATGAGGATAAAATTTTTATTGAGAGTCTTAAGTGGGATGGTAAAAAAACAAAAACTCTTTCAATCGATAAATTAAGTTCATCTGATCAGCAAATAATTCGAGCTGCTACTGGTACTGTCAAGGCACGTAGTGGTAAAGGAAGAGAGCTGAAAGTAAGTGAGGCCTATGCATCGATGAGGCTAAAAGCAGGTCTTTCCTTTACGCAATTTGTGCATGGGAAGGTAGATGGAGACGATAAGGTTTTAATCTCAGATCGTGTCAGTGGTTCAGAATCTATTGGCTTCTATGCAAAAGTAGAAGGTGTAACAGATAGTAAGAATTCTAAGGCTTATTTACAGGTTAATGTCTCGGGAAGTGGTTTTAAAGCTTATAGTCTAGGTTTAGAGCATAATGTCTGGAGGATGTTCAATCTCGGTCTTGATGTAACTCTTTATCCTAAGAATAGTTTTATTGAGTTCCAAAATGATCGTAATAACCCTGATTCTAAATGGAAATGGTACCCTGGAAGTCGACCTGACGAATCAGGTGAAGGCGGAGGTACCTTGTTCCTGTCACCATTTATCACAGTAAACTTTTAATTAATGGATTTATAAATGATTTTAATATTCAAATTTTTCACAATTTCAATTGTACTGGTATCTGCTCTATTCAGTCAAAATGAGTTACAGTTAAAAGATGATCGAGCTCAGGTTCTTGAAGACGAAAGCGTTTCAATAAGCATCCTCAAGAATGACGGTATCAAAAATAAAAGTAATTTAAGGATTGAAATAATAAATCAACCCCAAAAGGGAAGTGCTGTTATTGACGGAGAGATGGTTCGGTACACACCGGCCTCTAACTTAAATGGTAAAGATAGTTTCACCTATTCTGTTGATATTGGAACAGGATCAGGTTCAGCAGAGGTGTCTGTTAAAATCAAGCCAGTAAATGATAGTCCTACTAGTTTAAGCCTTTCTAAAAAAAGTATTGAAGAAAATAAACCTGCTGGAACTCTTGTTGGTAAACTAACTGTAGAAGATCCAGATAAAAATGACACATTTACCTTTGGCCTTTCAAGGGATAGTAAAGAGGATTTTCGATTAGATGGTGAAAAACTCTTTTCCAAAAGATCCTTTGATTATGAGAGTCAGAGTTCTTTTAGTTTATCCGTTCAGGTCTCTGATGCTGCTGGAGAATCAGCCGTTTTAGATCTTACTGTGAATGTAAAAAATCAAAATGAAGCACCGATATTAATCGGTGATAAAGATTTAAACATTAATCATTCAGAGGATGCTGGGAAAATTGTAACAAGATTAAACGTTCAAGACCCGGACTCTGACCAGTCTGGTTTAAAATATAAGTTAGTAAAAAGCGTTGATAAAGAGCACTTCAAAATTACTCGTAGTGGAGATATTTCTTTCTTAAAAGATCCAGACTTTGAAAATCCAAAAGACAAGAATCAGAATAACACATATAATATTTCCTATAGAATAACGGATAGTAAAGACCCCTCTTTAGCTATTAATGGCGAAGTTACTATCAATATAATAGATGCAGAAGAAACTGAAGTTAAAGCACTTGATAAAAGGAAATATATTGCATGGACAGTTGATCATCAGCCTTATCATATTTTAATGGAAGATGCAGTAGAAGATTATTTAAAACTAAAGTACAGCGATGATTCAGTTGATGAATCGATTGATGATGGATATGGCAGTGGAATTAAAGAATTAAAGCCAACAGATCAAATAATTATTGTCCAGAAAAAAGGTGATGTTGATGAAATTCATGAAATTTGGTTTGGTAATGGCCTTGACTACAGCATAATCGATCGAGAGAGAGTTGATTGGATTTTTAGTCAAGATATACAAACCGTTCTTGTGTCTAAAGACCAATATTTAAATAGTGATTCAGAAACAGTTTTTCATAAAAATGAAAGTGACAGATTAATGGCAAGCTATGGTTCACAATTCTCTGTATGGCACTCAAATAATTTTAGAATGTCCCTTTCTTCATTTTCAATGAGGTCTAATCTTCTTCAATACTCTTCAAATATGCGAGTTGGGAATAATTTGATTGGGTTACCTGGAGAGTTAGGTGGGGGTGCAGAGTTAGGTGTTGCAACGCAAAGATCTGAATTTGGTTTTCGCCTACCAGTTTCTTTTGATTTCGCCACAACCAAATCTCAAAAAGATTTAGATTTAATAGAAACGGACAAATTAGGTCTTTACGCTCGAGGGAATATTGAGAATTTATTTTCTACAAATACAGATTTTCATGGTTTAATTGGTTTCTCTTTTTACCCTTCAAGTAAGGGCGATGTAATTAATACACCGGTCGAATTAATAAATAATGACTCCACAGAATTAAGTTTATTAGAAAATGTAAATATTCTTGACAGCTATGCATTATTCGGAGCAACAGTTCAAGTTCCAATAGCAGCTTCTTTTATAGGGCGTCTTACAGCAACTCCAGGCATTCACTACATCAAAGTTGCTCACCGCTTAAAAGATAATCGACCCACCGCAGAGGAGGGTCTCTATGAGAGATTATATTATGATCAGAATTTTGTTGTTCAAGATTCAGCAGGAGGAAGTGAAATCTTAAGTAAACTCTTAAATGATAATGATGAATCTTTCACTTCGCTATCTTCTTTCTACCTCAGATTTGACCTTCTTGGGAAAATAGGTGAAAAGCCTAATCTAGTTGAAAGAGTCTCTTTTTTAGACTTTATAAACATCTCAAGAGTTCCTTTTTATGAAATCTCTCTTCAATTCATACCTGGATTTAATACAATAAGTAAACTGAATTTTAATATCTCGGATGAAATTGGAATCTCATTAACTAGGTTAAGTTCAGATAGTAGCTTAAAAGGTAATTGGATGCCAGAATCAAAGTTTTGGTTTGGCCTAAATTATCGTGCCAACTTTTAATTATTGCATATTTGCTCTAGGAACTCTCTAAAAGGAAAAATAATTTTCATTTGGTATTTTTCACAATTATCAAAAATAGCGGACATTAACTTCAATGATTTGTAAGTATATAGCGTTAGTCCTTTTTTTATCGTCATTCTTATTTTCCCAAAACTCAATTTTAGATTCCTCAACATTAGGAAAAAAGAAACAAAAAAAAATTATAGAAGCAGTCGCTGGGAATGATATTGAGGTTCCAGGACTAACCTCTATCATATTAGACGCATCAAAATCTACGCCAAATAACGGGTCACTTACGTATGAATGGTCCTTCCCAGAAAATCTGATTTTTGAAGAAGATTATGAAGATGAGGCCTCACAGACGATCATTCTATACTCGAATGACGAACTACTAGAAGAGCCCTTTCAGAATAAAACAAGTATAAAAAAGCTTACTTCAAGAAACAAGTATGTTGAGCTGGAGTTACCTGATTTTAAGATGGGGAAAGTTTTTTCAGTAGTACTTAAAATTCAGAACCATGTGGGGATGAAAGATTTAGATACTCTTTCTATTGTTGTGACACCCTCCATTGATTTTAATGTAGAAGGTCTGAATATTGGTGAAGGAGATGAATATCTATCTATTCAAGATAGTTCTGCGTTAAATGGTTCAGAGCTAACCGAAACAGTTATAAATGAATCTTTTTTAACAATTCAACCAATAAATAAAAACAATCTCAATCCAATGGAAGTTGAATTAATTAATTCTCTTATTTACAATAATATTAGAGAGAGAGGATTTAAAAATGTTTTAAATCCTAATAGATTTATCGCAGAGGAAATAACGATCAATAGATTGTATGAAAAAAATAAAATCATACAGGATACGGTGATTACTGAAATCAAAATAGACTCAAGCACTCAGATTTCATTTATACAAAAACTTCAGAGGTTTTTTAAATTGAATACTGGTTCTAAGGATTCTTTATCTGATTTAAATGGCACACCTATTTCACTTAATAGCAGTGATAGTTTAAAAGTTGATGATAGTGTTGTCTTGGAGCATTCTATACCTGACACCACTAATCAAATTTTAGAAAATGATGAAAGTAATATAGCTGCAGGATACTCTAAAAATATATTTAAAAGACTTTTGAATAAGTTTAGTAACGCTAAAGTCTTTAGCGATAGTTCTGATATTAAAAGTTTAGATTTGGTATCAACAGAGAACCTAGTTCTCGAAGATAGTTTGAGCATAAGTAATCCTATTTCAGAAGATCCTATTGATTCTAAGTCTGATGATTTTATTCCAATTGAAAATGATACAATTATAGTAACATATGATACAACTATCATTAATGATACACTTATCTACACAGAAGTTATTGATACAACGTTATATTATAACTTTTTATGTAAAACAGATTCTTGTGCTGCTGAAAATGCATTGTTAGAGGGTGTCGGAAGAGTCTTAACCTGGGGAATTAATGCAGAATCGGATCTTGAATTAAGATATTTTACTGTAGCTGACTTTTTTAATCAGGATACTCAATTTGATTGGACTATTGAAAAAGTAAAGTTAAATCCTGATGCAGAAAAATTTATTACTTATCCCAAAACTATAGCAACTAGTGCAGATGGATCTATCTTTATAGGTGAGGGGAATACTCAAAGTATAATTGAAATCAAAAAAGACCAGACTGCTGAAATTGTAGTAAGTGATATTGTTTTAGATAAAGATCTTTTAAGTCCCTCTGGTCTGGTGATTGGGTCAAATAAAGAAATTTATTTTTCAGATAAATATAATAGCAGGGTGATAATTAATTCAGGAGATAGTTATAGAACTCTTCTGAATAGTAAAAGCAAATACAATAATGATGGCGCTAAATCTCCAATGCATCCTTCAACGGTTCGAATTGGCCCAAATGGAGCAGTTTTTGCTCTTTATAATAAAGATGGTTCGCTATTTAGGGTTTCAAAAAGAGAAATAAATACAATTTTAAATCCAAATATTTTAAATGGAATAGATGACTTTGCAATAAACTCGATTGGAGAGATTTTTGTTTTAAGTTCTGAAAATAAAAAGATTTACAAAGTCATTAATAAAGATGAAGTTTTATTAATTGCAGGAATTGATCGAACATCAAATAAAAAAGTGATATACAGGAAAAATAAAAACTCAAAGTCTCTTCAATTTTCTGGTAGGCCTCAAGATCCCGCCCTAGTAAATGATTTTCCTGCAACAAAAATACCTTTTGGCCAACCTGTTAGTATTGATTTTGATTCAGATGATAATCTGTTCGTTGCTGATATTGAATACGGGACCATTAGAAAAATAGATAAAGAAGGAATAATAACAACTTTTTTTGGCCCTAATGATCAACTTAAAGAAGTCTATCAAATTAGACTGAGCCAAGCGGGTAGTTTTGAAATATTTGCCACAAAGCCATTTAGCCATGAAATACAAAGAATCCATTTAAGTGAAATATCGCCATGGGTGGATAAATCAATTATAAATTATCCAAAGTATATCATAGCTAAAGATGGTGTTTTTGGTCTAGAGAATAAGTTAAATGAATCTCTTTCTTCTGCTTTAGTACAAACTTTGCCTCCTGTAAAAACACCAGTCAGGAAACGTTTTAGTCAGCGTAATAAGAAGGTTACACAATTCGTGAGCAAGAACCCGTTATTCTGTGGTCTATTATTATTGCTTGTGAACCAAGGAGTTGCAGCTAGTCTTGAAGATCCCCCGAAGTTGCCTCCACGTTTTCCATTTAATTAAATTTTTAATTCATTTATTATGAAACACTTCTTAAGGAGTTCATTATGAATAAGCTCTTATTAATATTTGTTTTATTTACCTATGTCCTTAATGGGCAAAAATATAAAACTAATAATCAAAGTTTATTTAATTCAAAAAACAAGATAAGTACAACTGAAACTACAAATGTTACAGTTCCAAGGTTGCTATCCTATCAAGGCCTTTTAACAAAAACAGACGGTAAGGCAATTAAAGATGGAAGCATACAAGTAACGTTTAGATTATATACTTCGCTAGAAGAAGGAGTCCATTTTTGGGAGGAGGTGCAAAATGTTGCTATTGAGGATGGTATTCTCACTGCTGTATTAGGAAAGATTATACCAATCGATAATGTTCCCGATGCATCTTTTTTAGAAGTAGAAATAAATGGGACAACCCTATCACCTCGTCAAGAAATGACTTCTTCTTTTTATTCTGTTATCTCAGACACTTCAAAATACTCTCAAGGTGGAAACTATTCGGACCTTGACGGTTTACCGGATCTAACTATTTTTTCGAGCAAGGATACACTCAGTAATTTTACTTTGACAGATAGCCTTAATCCAATTGCCTTGAGTGGAGACTATCTTGATTTAGAAAATGTTCCCGATTTATCAGATGTTCTACAAAGTGATACGCTTAATTTATATGTGACAAAAGATAGTCTTAATTCCTATGTTCTTACATCAAGTTTGAGTGCAGTTGCTACCTCAAATAATTATTTAGACTTAAATAACCTTCCTAACCTTTCTCAATATGCAACAAAAGATACTTTAACTAATTTTATTTCAGAAGATACCCTGTCTTCTTATGCTCTGAATACGGAATTAGGTTCGATCGTAATACAAGATACAAACAATGTAAATATTACAGGTGGATCAATTTCTGGTATTTCTGACATGTTGATAGCAGATGGTGGTACAGGTGCTTCTGATATAGCCACCGCACGAGAGAATTTAGGTCTTGAAATTGGAACAGATGTTCAAGGTTACGATGCAGATCTAGCAGATCTAGCAGATGGGTCCTTATCAGTCTCAAAAGTACAATTTTTAGAAAATATTAGTTCTGATGTCCAAGAGCAAATTAATAATTTAGGTTTGAACAGTTTGACCGACCTTGGTGTGGTTGCTGATTCCTCTGAATTAAATTATGTCGACGGGGTTACATCAAATATTCAAACTCAATTAAATAATAAACAAGAATTAAACTCGAATCTTACTACCATAGTTAATCTAGATAAATCAGATGGAAATTTTATTGTTTCTGATGGAGAAAATTGGAATACTGAAAGCGGAATAGATGCCCGGGCATCTTTAGGAATCGGCTCAATGGGGACACAGCAATCAGATAACGTAACGATCTCTGGTGGTCGGGTTACTGATATTTTAGATATCGCAATTGCAGATGGTGGAACAGGTGCTTCAGATATATCTTCAGCAAGAGAGAACTTAGGACTCGAAATTGGAGCTGATATTCAAGGTTACGACGCAGATCTTGCTGACATATCCGGACTATCTCAAAACGATGGTAATATCATTGTTTCGAATGGGAGTAGTTGGACAGCTGAATCAGGAACAGATGCAAGAGCATCTTTAGGTTTATCCGTTGGAACGGATGTCCAAGGTTATGATGCAGATCTCGCAGATTTAGCTGATGGAACCTTATCTGCCAGTAAAGTAGAAAATAATGAATACTTTATTACATCACCTGGAACTGCCAATCAAGTATGGACCTCAGATGGAATTGGAGCTGGAGAATGGTCCGCTTCTACAAATACACTCACAGGTGCAGGTTCTACAATCGATACAGAAGATTTATCAATATCTCAAGCAGTAGTTACAGATAGTAATGGAAAAATAGCGGTATCAGACGTAACAGCGACAGAATTAAACTATGTAGACGGAGTTACTTCCAACATCCAGACTCAATTAGAGGCAAAACAATTAGCTGATTCTGACTTAAGTGATTTAGCTGGATTAACTCAAAGTGATGGTAATATTATCGTTTCTGATGGAAGTAATTGGACCGCAGAATCAGGTTCTGATGCAAGAACATCTCTTGGTGTTTCAATTGGAAGCGATGTGCAGGCTTATGATGCAGATCTAACAGATCTAGCTGATGGAACCTTATCTGCCAGTAAAGTAGAAAACAATGAGTATTTTATTACCTCTCCCGGCACCGCTGGTGAAGTATGGATTTCAGATGGTTCTGGTGCTGGTGAATGGGGTCTTTCGACAGGTATAACAGGAGCTGCATCTACCGTGGATACAGAAGATTTAATAGGGAAAAGAGCACTAATATCTGATATTGATGGTAAAATCGCAATCTCTGATATTACATCCCAAGAACTACGTTATTTAGATGATGTATCAAGTAATGTACAAACTCAGTTAGATGGAAAACAGTCTTTGAATTCAAACTTAACAGATTTAGTTGGACTATCTCAAAGTGATGGGAATTTTATTGTTTCTGATGGAGCAAATTGGACTGTAGAAAGCGGGTCAGATGCCCGGGCATCTTTGGGGCTAGGCTCTTTATCTACACAAGAATCTAGTACCGTAACTATTACTGGGGGTTCTATTTCCGGAATTACTGACATCGATATTTCTGATGGAGGTACAGGTGCTTCAGATATAGCAACAGCAAGAGAGAATCTAGGACTTGAAATTGGAACGGATGTCCAAGGTTATGATGCAGATCTCGCAGATTTAGCTGATGGAACCTTATCTGCCAGTAAAGTAGAAAATAATGAATACTTTATTACATCACCTGGAACTGCCAATCAAGTATGGACCTCAGATGGAATTGGAGCTGGGGAATGGTCCACTTCTACAAATACACTCACGGGTGCAGGTTCTACAATCGATACAGAAGATTTATCAACATCTCTAGCAGTAGTTACAGATAGTAATGGAA